>VBLR01000139.1 GCA_005878665.1 Methanobacteriota archaeon
AGCGGCTCCGGCTGTTCCATCAACCCGGACCGAGGCGAGGACCACTTCCCCTTCCTGTCGTACACGACGATCACCGGCAATTCGGCGCGATGCGCGAACCTCCACTCCGGCGGACCGACGGACGTCGTCGCGGCGCTGAACGCGGGCACGAACTTCATCTGGTTCACGCCGAACGACGGGCACAACATGCACGACAACTCCGTCGCGTCGGGCGACGCGTGGATCCAGAGTTGGGTGCCCGGCCTGTTGACGGCCATGGGGACGAAGAAGGCCGCGCTCATCGTCATGTTCGACGAGGCGTACACGAGCCCTCCGCACATCTACATGTCCTTCAGCGGTCCGGCGACGAAGCTGGCGTACAAGTCGACGGCCTCGTACAGTCACTATTCGCTCGCGAAGCTCTTGGAAGACGTCTGGGGCGGAGGCAGCCTCGGACAGGGCGACGTGAACGCTCCCTCTCCCCTCGAGTTCTTCAACGCGGGCGGTCCGCCGGTCCCGGACTTCTCGATTGCCGCGAACCCGGCGAGCGTCTCGTTCTCCGCCGGTCAATCCGCGACGTCCACGGTCAGCCTGACCGCGAGCGGCGGCTTCGCGGGAACCGTCGACCTCTCGGCCGTCTCGGCCCCGGCCGGCGTCACGACGTCGTGCGCGCCGACCAGCATCAGCGGGTCCCAGACTTCCACGTGCACCTTCACTGGCACGAACGCGGGCTCCTACGCCGTCACGATTACGGGAACGAGCGGGGCCTTGGTCCACACCGCTCCCGTGGCCGTCACGATCACCGCGGCCGGGCCGACCGCCCGGTTCGTGTATTCTCCCACGGTGCCGTCCGTGAATGACACGATCACCTTCGACGCGTCGTCGACCACCGACTCCGATCCGAGTGCGACCTTGCAAGCCCGCTGGGACTGGGAATCCGATGGCACATGGGACACGTCGCTCTCCGCATCCCTGAACGCGCAACATGCGTTCACCGCGGCGGGCACCTACACCGTGAAGTTGGAGATCCAGGATTCCCACGGATTCTCGGATACCGATAGCCGGGTGGTCTCGGTCTTCGCCTCCGGTGGCGGAGGCGTCGGGGCTCCACCGGGCTATGGCTTGACGGACCCGACGGCGCTCCAAGCCCACGGCCCCATCTACATCGGCAGCGATACTCAGTTCACCGCCGCGAACGGCGTCCGCAGCGGGACGGGCACGATCGCCGATCCGTACGTGATCAGCGACTGGCTCATCGACGGGAATCTGTACACGGGCGCGCAGGCGATGCTCTGGATCGAGGGGACCAGCTCATACGTCGTCATCCAGAACGTCAAGATCTCGAACCTGGCCGGGGTGAACCAGTGGGAAGCGTTCCAGCTCGGTCACTGGCCCGCCACGATTACGACGCAGCATGTGACGATCCGGCACAACGCGGTCGAGAACGCGCAACACGCGTACGGCATCGCGGTCCGAGAAGGATCGAGCGATGTCCACGTCGAGGCGAACTACGTCCAGTTGGAGGCGAACTTCGACTGGGTGTACGGGATCGCGACGGACCGTGGAGTGCATGACATCACGGTCTTCGGGAACTACGTGAACGCCCACACGAGCGGCACCTTCCACACGGTGGGCATTCACCTCAGCGACTTCCATGTCACCGATGCGCGCCGGGCGACCGGCATGGTCGCCCTGCGGAACACGGTCGCGAACGCGACGGCCGGCGGCATCATCTCCGAGAGCTCGGTCGGCACGATCATCGGATGGAACCTCGTCTACATGGACTATCCCGGGTCGAAGTCCGTTGCGGTCGACTATCCCCGGGGCATCGAGACGGAATGGTTCTCGAACGGCACCCTCGTCATCGGGAACATGGTGCACACCTTCCACTGGGGCATCCAGGTCGGATCGGACCAGGGAGTGATCGCCTCGAACACGATTTACGACGTCGACTATGCGATCTACGTGCTCGACAACGCGGCTTGGCCGGGCATCAGCAGTGCGGCCGAGACCATCTTCGACACGACCTATTCGACCGTCGCGATCGCCCCGATCCGCCTTCCGACCGGCTTCCAGGGCACCGTGGTCGACCTCGGACCCGGCATCAAGAAGACGGACCTCACACCGGTCCTGTTTGTCACCTCTCCCGCTGCCGCGAGCGTGGTCGTTGCATGGTCCGGCACGTCCGTGAACCTCTCGGCCAACGTCGGCGGCATGATCGTCTTCGACACGGGCACGGCCGCGGATTCCCAGACGCTACAAGCCTCGTGGACCGGCCCCCTCGCGAGCTTCGATGTGACCGGCCTCTCCGCCGCGGACGTATCGTTCCAACTCTCGAGCGCCGCCGCGGTCGGGTTCGACGGTTCCGGCTTCACGCCGAGCACCACGTACAACGTGATGCGCGCAAACAGCGGGGGCACGAACCAGATCCTCAGCGCGCAATCCACGCCGGCGGGCGGCCTCACGTTCACGATTCCGACGTCGACGCCTTCGACGTACGCGGTCTCCCCGGGGAGCGTGAGCGACATCACGCCTCCGGTGACGGCATACAGCGCCTCCGGCAGCGGCGGGACGAACAACTGGTACACGTCCTCGGTCACGGTCACCTTGTCCGCGACGGACGACTCGAGCGGCGTCGCGGCGATCCACTTCCGGACGGATGGCGGTGCATGGCAGAGCTACGCCGGACCCTTCGCCGTCGCGGCCGACGGGACCCACGCCGTCGACTACTACTCCACGGACAACACCGGCAACACGGAGACCCTCCATTCGGTCACCGTGAAGCTCGATACGGTCGCACCGGTCTCCTCGGCTCAGCTCGCCGGCACCCAGGCCGCGGACGGATCGTACGTCTCCTCGGTCGATGTGACCCTGACCTCGACGGACGCGACGAGCGGGGTCCAGTCTTCCCAATATCGGGTCGATGCGGGCGCGTGGCGCTCCTATGCAAGCGCCTTCCCGCTCAGCGGCAACGGGACGCACACCCTGGAATTCTCCGCGATGGATGTCGCGGGGAACGTCGAGGGCGCAAAGAGCTCCGTCGTCCGGATCAGCGGCTCCACGTTTGGGCCGCCGGTGACCGTGTTGCATATGACGGGGACCGTCGGGTTGAACGGATGGTACGTCTCCCTGGTGAATGTCACCCTCACCGCGACGAGCCCGAGCGGATCCGGGATCTTCACGATGGTCAGCGTCGATGGCTCGGGTTGGACGCAATACGCCCAGGCCCTCACGCTGTCGGAAGGCCGGCATACCGTCGACTACCAATCCTGGGATTCGGCCGGTTTCGTCGAGCCGAGGGCGTCCACCTCCATCGATGTAGATCTCACGCCGCCCACCCTCGGCGGTACTCCGAGCGGCGTTCAGACAGCCCCGGATGTGACGGTCTCCTGGACCGGATCCGATTCCGCGTCCGGCGTCACCGGGTACATGCTGAGCATCGACGGGGGACCGACGCAGTCTGTCGGCATGACGACGACGTTAACACGCCGCTGGTCGGACGGCGACCACACGGTTCGCATCACGGCGTACGATGCCGCGGGGAACCAGGACGCGACGGTCATCAGCTTCCGCGTCAACCCGGAGGCTTCGAGCGTCTTCGGCTTCCTCCAGACGCTGCCGCTCCTGTTCCCACTGATTGCATTGGCTCTCCTCTTGTTCGCGGTCGCGTTCTGGCGCCGACGTCTTCGCCACAACGAAGCGGAGGACCGCGGCGGCTTCGAGCATGACGATCTCCCCGACGAATACGAGTCGTCGGAATTCTAGCGACACGGGCCTCGGTCAGCCGTTCGTTCGTCGCAGCCGATTCCAGATCGGCGAGATCGCCGCCGCGACGATCCCGCAGAGGAAGAGAGCGACCACGATGTGTTCGTGGTGCAATGCCCGGGTGTCGAACAAATCGTGCAGGGAGAAAAAGTCCACGTCGCTCAACATCACGAGGAACGCGAATCCCCAGAACACGACGAGGAGGCCGATGCTCAACGAAACCTCCTGGAGCCGCGTGGGTGCCGCCTCGGGCGCGGGAAACGAGCCCATCCCATCAACTTTTGTCGACGGAAGTCAATCGATGCATCCTCGGAGATCTCAGACGAGGTCCCGCCTCGGGTGTCGATTCGAAATCGGTCGTGTTCCGCGATGCGGGAACCACTTTCGATAGACGTACAATCACCGCTATATATGCATCCCGGAGTTACCAGGCCGCCCCTGATGGTGACCCCTATCCCGCACTCCCGGGCCACCCGCATCCGCCTTTCGTCGCACATTCGGTCGAGCCGAAGCCGGAGCGCCTGGATCGGCCTGGCATTCGTCTTGACTGGGCTTCTCCTCGCGAGTTCGTTGGCGACGCTGGCCACCGGCCCGGAGGCTCATGCCAATACATCGGTTTCTTCGGACTCCGTCTTCGTCGCGGGCCGCGTCGCGACCCTCTGGCCGTTCTCCCGCGACAGCATCTGGAATCTGCCGATCGGCGCGAATGCCGTCTACGTCCCGGCGAACATCAAGAAGCCCACGGCCTCCGGGATGACGAGCGATGTCGACGTCCTCATCCTCACCCCGGACGCCCCGGTCACGGATGTGTGGAAGAACAACGACGCTTGGAGTGGCGGGAGCCGCTGCAACGCCCAGGGCGGTGTCCTGTTTTCCGCACCGATCCCGACGGACTTTGTCGTCCCCGGGGCCGGGTCCGGAAATCCAGACGGCACGACGCCGAACTACGCGACGGCGATCCTCGCGGCCGACGGTCACACGCTCATCCAAGGCCAACCGATGGCCCGTTGCACCGCGGGCGGGACCGCCACGATGATGTGGTCCCAGCAGAACGAAGACCTCTACGGGACCGGCAACTCCGGCGCGCACGGCGGCTCCATGCTGTCGAGCCTCGGCGGAGTGATTCGGCTCGGGGAGCTCGTGCCCGGAGGCACGATCCGGCACGCGCTGAAGGTCAACCTGTTCGGGGCGGACGACTACTACACCGGCTACGGCTCATACCGTTGGCCCGCGACGACCGCGGACGGATGCGCCCCCGGCTGCTACGGCGGCTCGGTCCCCGCGCTGCGGATGGGATCCCTCCTGGCGCTTCCTCCCTCTATCGATGTGAACTCGATGGGCTTGGAGACGAACGCGTCGAAGATCCTCGCCCACACTTTCCAGGACTATGGCGGGTACACGGTGGACGATGCCGCGTGGTCCGTGTACGCGATCGCGACGGAGTACAGCCCCTCCGGAAAGGTGGATGACGAATTCACCACGGCCTGGGGTTTCCCGATCAGTCCGGCGAGTCGCGACGTCCCCTGGGCGCGGGACATGGACCGGATCTTCGGCGCCCTGAATGTCGTCGACAACTGGGACGCGGCGACGTGGCAGACCGTGTCCGCATCCAACGGGACGCAAGGGGCGGGCGGCGGCACGCCGCGAGTCCCGTGGGCGCCCGACTTTGGGCCGGCCAGCCCGGATACGGTCCCGCCGGTGACGACGTACAGCGCCTCCGGCAGCAGCGGGGCGAGCAACTGGTACACGTCTTCCGTCACCGTCACGTTGACCGCGACGGATGATTCGAGCGGAATCGCCGCGATCCACTTCCGCGCCGACGGCGGACCGTGGAAGCCCTACAGCAACCCCGTCCCCGTCTCGGGAGAGGGCTCTCACACGATCGAGTATTACGCCACAGACCTTGCGGGTAACAACGAGTCGTCGCACACAGTGACGTTCCAAATCGACACCGTCGCGCCGGTGACGTTGGCCCAAGTGGCGGGCACCCTCGCCGGCGACGGATCGTACGTCTCGTCGGTCACGGTGACCTTGACGGCCTCGGACGCGACGAGCGGTGTCCGGTCCGAACAGTATCGAGTCGACGGTGGATCTTGGCGGACCTACTCGGCTCCGTTCACTCTCGGCGGGAACGGCGCGCACGCGCTCGACTACTTCGCCACGGATGTCGCAGGGAGCGCGGAGAGCGTGCAGGGTCTGTCGATCCGGATTACGGGTGACTCGCACGTTCTCCCGGTGAGCACCTTGTCCTCGTCGGGGGTCATGGGAGAGAACGGCTGGTACGTCTCCGCTGTCACGGTCACGCTGACGGCCACGAGCGGGAATGGGATCGCCACGTCGATCGCATACCGCATCGACGGGAACGCCTGGGTCACATACTCTCAACCCTTCACGCTCCCCGATGGTCGTCACATCTTGGTGTATCAGGCGACCGATGCGGACGGCTACTCGGAGGTTTCGAAATCGATCGCGTTCAACGTCGACTCCACACCACCCTCGGTCATCGCGAATTCGCCGGGAGTCCCGATCGCCCCGGACGAATTGATCTCCTGGTCCGGATCGGACGCGGGTTCGGGGATCGCTCGGTACGAGGTCGGCATCGACGGCGCGGCGTTCGTTTCGGTTGGTCTGCAGACCAGTTTGGCTCGCCATTGGTCGAACGGAACTCACGTCGTCATCGTGAGGGGGTACGATGCCGCGGGGAACGCAAAGTCCTCCGTGATGCAGTTCACAGTTTCGGACAATGCGTCGCCTCCGCCTCCGACTTTGTTCGGATCTCCGCCGACCGCGCCTCCGGGGATTCTGGAAGTCGTCGTGGGGCTTCTCATGCTCGGCGTCAGCATGTGGTACCGCCCTCGGGTGAATACTCGGCGCCCGATTCGGTCCCCCTGAGCACCGTCAAAAACTGTTCCACAGGCGACTTAGGCTCACGCGCCCAGTAAGGGTCCCGCTTGGAACTCTTGGAGGGAGCGTGCTATCTCGTCAAAGAGCCGAAGCCCCAGTTGAGCTTCCGTGTGTACCGAGAGCTCGTGCGCCAAGGGACGCCGGGACTGTGCATCACCCGCGTCTACCCGGACCTCGCCCGGAAGAAGTTCGGCCTCGAGGACGGTCGGGTCGTGTGGCTCGCGGACGCGCCGGCCGATGACGTGATGCGTCCGAACGCGATCGTGAATCTCTCGAAAGCGATCGAGGTCTTCCTGGGGGAACATCCCGACGGCGGCGTCGTCCTCCTCGACGGGCTCGAGTTCCTGATCCTCCGAAACGGGTACGACGCGGTCCTTCAGTTCGTCGAACATCTGAGCGAACTCGTCGTGCGCGGTCGCGGGATCGTCCTCATCCCGCTGAGCCCGGCGACGTTGGACCGGAAGGAGGTCGCGCGCGTCGAGCGGGATTTGGAGGTCGCCGACACGGAGGCGTGGCGAGCGGAGTTGGACGCGCGGGAGTGGAGCCGCCGTCTCGGCGGTTGAGTCGCACCCCGTCGTGACTCGCGCGCGGTCACGTCGCTTTCTTTCGGCGTCGACGGATCAGGACCGCCACGATAACGACTGCAACAACGACGGCCGCAGCGATTTCCGGAAGGAAGGCCACCAGGTCAATCCCCGCCTGCGCGGTGAGGGAGATGTCTACGGTCTTCTGGTTCCCCGCGAAATCCGTCGCGCGAGCATCGATCGTGTGATTCCCGACGGCGAGCGAGAGGGACGCGGTCCACGATGTCGTGCCCGACGCCGGCATCCATGGTCCTCCGTCGACCCGCACCTCGATGGCCCGGATCGCGATGTTGTCGAACGCGCTCCCTCGGACGGTCAGCGTCGACGACGCGGAGCTATGGTTGGACGGGACGTCGATCGTGATCGTCGGCGGGACGGTGTCGCTCGCGGGCGGCGTCTGGAAGAACTCGGTCATCGGGGTGGCGCCGAGGTCGTTCGAGGTGAGCGGCTGGAGCTTCCAGTTCGACTCGACCGTGGCGAGGAGCGAAAAGTGATTGTAGGCAACGGACGACGTGAACTGCGGCTTCACGAC
>VBLR01000140.1 GCA_005878665.1 Methanobacteriota archaeon
CAGCCTCGACACCGACCTGGCGGCGCGCGCGGGTCTGGGACCCGTGTTCGACCGAGTCCGCGTTCGGGCCGCCGCGGCCCATGAGCCGGAGGAACGCGACGTCGTCGATGCGCGCGTCGTGATCGGCGGGCGGGAATTCGAGGTCGCGGTGGCGATTACGGATCGAAAGGACATGCGATATCATATGATCGTGGGCATGGACATCCTCCGCGATTCCGGTTTTCTGGTGGATCCGTCGAAAGGCAACGGACGCGAGAACGACGGGAAAAGGGCTCATCCGAATCCGTAGCGTTTCACGAAATCTGCGTCAGTGCGTCACGCCTCCCGTAAACCTTTAAGTACGCCGCCTCCATGGCTGCGTCGTGGTCCGATGATTAAGCCGCTTTCTCTCCTCAACCAACGGATCAGTTCGAACGTGATGGTTGAGTTGAAAGGCGGGCGCGGGTACCGCGGGATCCTCGACGGATTCGACCCGCACATGAACCTCGTCCTCCGCAATGCGGAGGAGATGCAGGACAATCAGTCCCAGCGGAAGATGGACCTTGCGATTGTCCGCGGAGATAACGTCATCTACATTTCTCCATGACGTAGGTGGCCTAGATGACGAAGGGGACCGCGTCGCTCGGGAAGATGGGACGGAGGAGCGTCCACATCCGATGCCGGCGGTGCGGTCAGCGCGCATATCACAAACAGAAGAAGTATTGCGCCGCCTGCGGCTTCGGACGGATGAAGAAACTGCGGAGTTACTCCTGGGCGAAGAGGCATTGACGATGGCCGCCGACCAGGCAACGTCGGAGCGCTCCGACCATCGCCCACGCGAGAAATGTGGGATCATCGGCTGCTCGGGCACGACCCCGGTGACGTCCGACCTCTACTACGGCCTGCGGATCCTCCAGCACCGCGGCCAGGAGTCCGCGGGCCTCGCGGTGTACAACGGCGAGATGAAGTCGAAGCGAGGCATGGGCCTGGTGCACGAGGTCTTCTCCAAGGAGGACCTGATGGACCTCCGCGGGAACAACGGGATCGGCCACGTTCGCTATTCCACGACCGGATCGAGCGTCCTCGAGAACGCGCAACCGATCGTCGTCAAGACCTCGTACGGAGACATCGCCCTCGCGCACAACGGCGATATCGCGAACTCGGACGAGATCCGGGAGGAGCTGAGCAAGAAGGGCTGGGCCTTCATGACGACGTCCGATAGCGAGGTCATCGTTCGACTGCTCGCGAACGAGATCGTGAACTTCGGCGGAGACGTCAAGCGGGCCCTGAAGGAATTCACCTCGCGGCTCGTCGGGGCGTATAGCCTCGCGCTCATGATCAACGACACGGTCTATGCGGTCCGCGACCCCTTGGCGGTCCGTCCGCTGTGCATCGGCGAGGGGAACGGACGGTTCATGATCGCGTCGGAGAGCGTCGTCTTCGATGCGCTCGGGTTCAAGTTCATCCGGGACCTGAAGCCCGGGGAGATCGTCGAGCTCCGACCGAACGGCTTCGACTCGATGCGCCTTCCCCATCCGAACCACACCGCGCACTGTATGTTCGAGTGGGTGTATTTCGCGCGGCCGGACAGCGTGCTCGACGAGCGTCTCGTGTACGACGCCCGCGTGAAAATCGGGGAGCAACTCGCGAAGGAGTATCCGGTCGACGCGGACATTATCGTGCCGGTTCCGGAATCCGGACGGGCGCAGGCCCAGGGGTACGCGCAACTCGCGGGCCTCCCGGTCGTCGAGGGGCTCATCAAGAACCGCTACATCGAGCGGACCTTCATCATGCCCGACCAACAGGAGCGCGAGATCGGCGTCATGCTCAAGTTGAATCCGATTCGGTCGGCGGTGAAGAACAAGCGGATCGTGTTGATTGACGACTCGATCGTCCGCGGGACGACGATCCGAAAAATCGTGCAGATCCTCCGACAGGCCGGCGCCAAGGAAGTCCACGTTCGCATCGGCTGCCTGCCCATTCGGTTCCCGTGCTATCTCGGAATCGACATGAAGACGCGAGACCAGTTCATCGCGAACGAGAAGACGGTGCCGGAGATCGCGGACTTCATCAACGCGGATTCTCTCGGATACCTCTCCATGAAGGGGCTCATCACGGCGCTGAAGCACTCCCGGGAAGACATCTGTCTCGGTTGTCTCACGGGGGAGTACCCGGTGCCGATCCCCGGCGAGAAGATGCGCAAGGAACGACCCCTCGAGCTCTTCTCCGATTTGACGTCGAAAAAGCCGTCTACGAAGCGCGGCGCGAAAGCCGCAACCTAGTCCCGTCACGAACCGAAGACGTACAAGGTCGCACGGTCGAAAACCGACTTGATCATTCGATGAGTGGATACGCCTGGATTGTCAGGAAGTCCACCAACGGCTCCTTCAGCGCAATGTCGTCGAACAACGCCCGTGCTTCTCGGAATCGCCCGCTCGCTTGGGCCGACGGCTCCGCCTGCATCCGGAGCCGGTCGACCTCCTCGTCCCCGACCTGCCGCACGAGTCCCTCGTTCACCGTGATCTCGTCATCGAGGCGAGCCCCGTGATGGACCCACTGCCAAACCTGCGACCGGGCGATCTCCGCGGTGGCGGTATCCTCCATGAGGTTCGAAATCGTCACCGCCCCGGTTCCCCGGAGCCACGCTTCCAAGTACTGGATCGCGACCCGTACGTTGCTCCGCAAGCCCGCCTCGGTCGTCTTGCCGCCGGGAACTCGGACATCGAGGAGGTCGCGCGCCGTCACGTCCACATCGTCCCTCGCCCGGCGGAGTTGATTCGGCCTCCCCTGGAGCGCGTCGTCGAAGACTTGCCCGGCCACCGGGACCAGATCCGGATGGGCGACCCAGGTGCCATCGAAACCATCGTTCACCTCGCGCGCCTTGTCTTCGCGGACCTTCGTGAACGCGATCTCGTTCGCCGTCGGATCTTTGCGACTCGGGACGAACGCGGCCATGCCGCCAATCGCATGGGCCCCGCGGCGGTGGCACGTCTTCACGAGGAGCTCCGTATAGGCCCGCATGAACGGGACGGTCATTGTGAGCTGCGCTCGATCCGGCAATACGAAATCCGTCCGCCCTCGCAGCGTCTTGATGATGCTGAAGAGATAGTCCCATCTCCCGGCATTGAGGCCCGCGGCGTGGTCCCGTAGCTCGAAGAGGATCTCCTCCATCTCGAACGCGGCCGGAAAGGTCTCGATCAACGCCGTCCCTTTGGTGGTCCCGCGCCGGACGCCCAGCGCGTCCTCTGCGAAGGCGAAGACGTCGTTCCACAGTCGTGCCTCGAGGTGGCTTTCCATCTTCGGGAGATAGAAGTATGGGCCGGTCCCCCGAGCGACGAGATCCTTCGCATTGTGAAAGAAGAACAGGCCGAAATCGACGAGGCTCGCGGACGCGTCCTCGCGGTCGACCCGGACATGCCGTTCCGGGAGATGCCATCCGCGTGGACGAACCAAGAGCGTCGCGACCTCGCGGTTCAACCGGTACTCTTTGCCGTCCGAGCTCGCGTACTGGATGGTCCGCCGGGCGGCATCGCGGAGGTTTACCTGGCCTTCGACCACGTTCCTCCACGCTGGCGTGTTCGCATCTTCGAAATCGGCCATGAACGTCTGGGCGCCCGAGTTCAGGGCATTGATCATCATCTTCCGGTCCGTCGGACCCGTGATCTCTACCCGCCGGTCCATCAAGTCGTCCGGGACGGGAGCGATCCTCCAAGAGTCGTCCCGCATCCGCCGGGTGGCCTTCGAGAAGTCGAGAGGCTTTCCCTGATCCACCCGCGCCTGGCGCTTTCCCCGCCGACGCAGCAGGTCCAGGCGGGTGGGATTGAACCGTCGGTGGAGGTCCGCGACGAACTCGAGCGCTTCCCCCGTGAAGACTTCGAGGCCTCTCCCGTTCACCGCGGGGCGAACCTCGGGCGGCTTGTGTGTCGTGCTCGTCGCATCGCGAGCAACCGGAAGAGGATTTCGCCCCGAACCGAACACATGTTTCATGGTACTCAGCTACCGTCTCGGTCCGACGCTTCGCGGGGTCCGTGACGCGGACAGCGCCTAGCCGCCGCACGATGCCGCACCCTTCAGGTCCGCCTGGAACGGGGCCAGACCCTGGAAACGTTCATCTCGGCTCACCTCATACGAACGATTCGTCATGGACCGTGAGGTGTACACGACTCGCGAACTCGGCATCCGCACCCTCTCGGACTTTGAGACCCTTGCGGCCAAACAGGGCGGGTGTTGGTGCATCTTCTATCAACGAGCGAATCCCCTTCGCCGCGGGACGACGAGTCAGGAGTGGAAGAAGAGGAACCGGGCGGACAAGCGAGCGTTGGTCCGCCAAGGTCGCTCGCACGCGATCCTCGTGTACGAAGGCAAGACACCGATCGGTTGGTGTCAGTACGGTCCTCGAGAGGAACTCCCCCGAATCGATGCGCGACGGACGTACCGGAAAGTGGCCCCGCCGGTCTCCGCGAGCAAGCTGTGGAGGATCACCTGCTTCTTCGTGGATCCGAAGCATCGGGGACACGGCGTTGCAAAGCTCGCGCTCAACGCGGCGCTCCGATCCATCCGGGATCAAGGGGGAGGCGTCGTCGAAGCGTACCCGGTCGTCTCCGCGGGGATGGCGGCGGTGCCAGAGTGGCGGTGGTTCGGCACGCCGAGCATGTTCCGAAGGGAAGGCTTCGAAACCGTTGTGCGGCTCGGGACGAGCGGCGTTCTCATGAGGAAAACGGTCCGGCCGCGACCCGCAAAGAAACCTTAATAGACGGTCCAGGATACAGCGCGTCGCGGGCCGGTAGATCAGCTGGAAGATCGCTATCTTGGCATGGTAGAGGCCGTGGGTTCAAATCCCACCCGGTCCACTTTTCCATGGGGTGGCACGGCTTCCGGCCCTGAGGACCGGTCCTCGGATGCCTGCCAGACGGCCGTCATTGTGGCAGACACGGGTAGGCGCTCGGGTCCCGGATCCCAACCGGAGCACCCGTCACTATACCAGACTATTACACGCTGTAGTAAGCTATATTAGGCTCCGGCTGCATCCTCGTAAGCGTGGCTACAACGACCATCCAGCTCAGCCAGGAGACGAAGAAAGCGCTTGAGGGAATGAAGCTCCACCCTCGCGAGAGCTACGAGGAAGTCCTCGAAAGACTCCTCGAGGATCTTCAAGAGCTGAATGAGCAGACGAAGAAGGAGATCGAACAGGCCATCCGCGACATCAAGGCCGGACGGTATCGGACGCATCAGCAACTCAAGGATGAACTGGGCTTCTGATGGCCTTCGAGATCATCTGGTCCGAGCCGGCCATCCGTCAATTGAGGAAGTTGGATCGCTCCGTGGCGCGCCGCATCTTCGACAAGGTGGGCGAGCTCTCAGAAAACCCCCATCGAATCGTCCAGAAGCTCGTCAACTCTCCGTACCACAGGCTAAGGGTCGGTGACTACCGAGTCATCCTCGACATCCAGAGGGAGGTCCTGCGGATTTTGATTTTGAAAGTCGGGCACAGGAAGTCAATCTACGACCGATGAGTGGCCGCCTGAGATGGTCACGGGTTCAAATCCCACCCGGTCCACTTTCCATGGAGTGGTCGATCGCCGACACCCGGGTATCCGTTCTCGGATGCGAACCACACAGCCACGATTGAGACTGGACACGGTTGCTGTTCTGGGGTCCAAGCCTTAACCTAGGCCATGGCAAGCCGCCTTGGCCGCTGGTCCCATCTGCCGTCCGCGCGGCAACTTGAGGGAAACCTATATTGGTAAGGAATCCCTTACTATTCGATCATGGTTGAGGTTGCGACAGTTACATCCAAGGGACAGGTAACGCTGCCGGCCTCGATCCGGAAGAAGCTCGGCCTCCGGAAGGGGAGCAAGCTAATCTTCCTGGAGGAGGGGGAGGGAGTCCGACTTCTGGCCGGAGAGGACTTGGAGAAGCGGTTTGCTGTCTTCGAGAGGAGGGCCACAGAAATCAATCTCACACCTCGACGCTTGAGTGCTCTCGCGAAGGAGGCGAAAGACCGCCTCTGGAGGGAGCACTACGCGAATCGCCGTTGACGCGAACACGGTTCTCTCAGGGCTCTTCTTCCGCGGGAACGAGCGGCAGCTTCTCCTGCAATCTCTCGTGGGGAAGATTGTTCTCGTGTTCGCCGAGGACGTCGTGGACGAGGTCTATGCGGTTATCCAGGAAACATTCCGAAACCATCGGGAGCTGTTGAGTGCGCTCGAGTTCCTTGAGGCGGTCTTCGGAGCGGGCGAGTTGCTCGCCAGACGGGAATACCGCTCAGAGATCGACGCCTGGAGGCACCGAATCCGAGATCCGAAGGACGCACCACTGGCTGCTGCGGCCCTCGTTGCGCGGGTCGACGGCCTTGTCACCGGCGACAAAGATCTCTTGGACCTGGAACGGGTGGGCACAATCCCCGTCTGGCGGACCAGGAGAGTCTTGGACCTCCTTTCTGATAAGCAATAGACACGCCGACCCGTCGCGGAGACGCTTTGGGCTCAAATCCCACCCGGTCCACTTTTCGGTGAAAGGCACAGTCGCGGCCATCCCGACCAGGCGGCGGACGGTGGCGCCAATGACGACCCACTCAAAGCGGGCGAGGACTGCCGCGAAGGTAGGCATAAATAGAGCGAACAAGGTCGCCGTCCCCATGCCGGGATGGAAAGCCGTTCCCCCGAAGGATGACCACGGGTACCTCGACCTGATGTCCCGGGCGATCTTCAGCGCGGGCTTGAATTGGCGCATGGTTGAGAAAAAGTGGCCCCACTTTCGAAAGGCGTTTCGTGATTTCTCACCGGAGAGAGTCGCACGGCTATCGGAGCGCGACATCCGGGCGTTGATGCAGAATCCGGGAATCGTCCGGAACGAAAGGAAAATCCGCGCAACGGTCGAGAACGCCAAGACGATTTTGGACTTGGCGAAGGAACACGGTTCAGTTAAAGGATACATCGACGGCTTCGGGAAGCGCGAAGGGAAGCTGCTGGAGGATCTCCAATACAAGTTCAAGCACATGGGCCCCGCAACCGCCAGGGTGTTCCTCTGGTCGGTCGGATATCCACTCTCTCCTACCGGGGAGGAGAAGCGGTGGATGAAGGGTCATCCGGAGCACCACTAGCGACAAACACAAGGTGCGATGGCATCGTTCTCGAGTGAACGAGCGGTCACGGCGCAACTCAAAGGGGCACATCGCCCGTCAACCAACGGACCGCCTTCGTGGCCGATTCGATCGGCATCCGGGAGACCTCCTCCTCGACTGCTTCTTTGACTTCGGGTTCCAACGGTCGCCACGCTCGCACTGTCGCGCGGCCCGCTTGCCGACGCCAGGCACCCGCGAGCTCCCCGTTCACCAGGAGCGCACCCGGCCACACAGACTTGGGCCATAATTCGGATCGAAATCGTGGCTGCGGGACGAGCAATCCCCGGTCCGCGGATGCCAGATACGGATCTCCGGCCGGCAGCAGGCGAACCGTTTCGACGGATAACGCGTGTTCCAACCGGGAGCGGTCCGTCCGAAGGACCCACTTTTTCTGACCTTCGAATTCAACCTCGGTGAGTTCCTTTTCGAGCGAACGAAACGTTTGCTCTGCGTCGGAAAGCTCTCCGCGTGTGGATGCGCCGAAGGATCCGGCCCACCCGCCCGACCACCAGGCGAATTCCTTCGGCGTCGAAGGCCCGACCGACCGCAGGAACCGACGCGCAAGCTCGAGGCGAGCGGGTTCAGGCGCTTCCGGAGGAGGCTCTACAAGCCGCCAGGATGTCGTCGCTCCATCCCACTCGATCCTGACGGCGCCGGTCATCGATGCGATTCTTAGCTCGCGGAAATTCACCCCGACGGCTCGATCCGAGAGGTCACGTCCCGGCTGAGCCTGCCGAGCGCGGAATGCGCGCTTTGCTTTTTCGGCGGCGGCTCTCACGGCCGATGCCAACAAGGGATTGCGCGGGAACCGACCGAGCGTGAAGATGGCCACGTCATGACCTGGGACGACGTACACCGCGCCCCGAGGACCCCATATTTGGACGAACCGGGGATCCTTCCAAGCGGACGGCGATACATCTCTTACGCGCGCGTGAAGGGCCAAGACGGCGGATCGCGGGCTGCTGTCCTGAAGTCCTGCGAACGCGGCCTCGACGAGTCGCCCCGGCGGAAGGCGCCTGTGTAGGTGCGTAGCACGTTGCCGAAACGCAAGCACGTTCTCCCGAGTGATCGAAGGGATGGCCATCGTGGACAGCAACCCGGCCGAATGGAGTGGGCCGCATTAAGCAACTCGGACTGTCCGTGCGAGTTCCCGAACTGGTGTGAAAGGGCCGTCAGGAACTGCTCAGAGCGGCGACGAATCGCGCAGTGGTGTAGGTCGCCTGTTCAAATCCCACTCGGTCCACTCCACGTCCTTGCGTGGAACCTCGAGCAGCCGTTTCGTGACGCTTAACTTCAAGAGTCGATTCGGAAATGCCGCCTGCCAACAAGGGGAGCAAGCATGGCAATGGTTGACCTCAAAAGCCCCGAAGGGACGGTCTCGGGGTACTTGGCAGTCCCGAAAAACGGCAAAGGGCCCGGTGTCCTGGTCCTCCACGCATGGTGGGGGCTAAACGATTTCTTCAAGGGCCTCTGTGATCGGCTCGCGACAGACGGATTCGTCGCGTTCGCTCCCGACCTCTACCGCGGAGCGACCGCATCGACTAGGGACGGGGCCGAGAACCTGATGGCAAAAGTTGATCAGACAGCTGCCGGCCGAGATATTGTAAGCGGCCTGCGAGGCCTACAAAGCCATCCGAGGGTGAAGGGAAAACACCTCGGAGTGATGGGCTTTTCGATGGGAGCATTCTGGAGTCTTTGGCTGGCGCAAACGCTCCCCGCCGACGTTGCGACGGTCGTCCTCTTCTACGGGACCGGGGACGGCAACTATTCCCGGATACAAGCGGCGTTCCTCGGTCACTTCGCCGAAACGGACGAATTTGAATCCCCCGCCGCCGTGCGAGATCTCGAGAAGGTCCTCCGCACAACCGGAAAGGACGTCACGTTCTACACATATCCGGGGACGACGCACTGGTTTTTCGAGAAAGACCGGCCGGACGCGTATGATGCTCCCGCAGCCAGGCTCGCGTGGGAACGAACAATTCGATTCCTGACAACCCAATTGTCTGGGGAGAGCGCAGGCGATTGAGGTCCGAACCCGCTCGGTCCGCTCCACCAATCGCCGAAATACTCGCACAATGCCTCTTTCCCTCCCGGGCCAGCTAGTTCGCCACGGATAGGACTTTCCGATGTCGCGTCGTGAGGGTGTTCGGAGTCCGGATGGCGGGTGACGGATGCCGCGGGTCGTAATCGTCGGAGATCGCAATTCCGGCAAGACGACGTTCCTCGGCCTCCTCTACGCAGCCCAAGTGAAATTCGGCTCGGACAAGGCGGATGGCTTCCGGTTTCACGCCGCGTTCGAATCCCTCGACGAAATCAGCGGCGTTTTCCAGAGGCTGATGTCGGGGAGCTTTCCGGATGCCGCGACGAAGGAGGGGATCCGCGAGATCGCGTTCCGCCTCAGCTATCCGAAGACAAGGCTGGGCGTCTTATCGCGCCGTCGATCGCGGGGCGCGTCTCCGGATCCCTCTGCATCGTTCCAGTTGATCCTGTTGAGATCCTTCGAGGACGAAGTGGCTCGATGGCGCAGCGGGGGGTCCGTCGCCCACGGAACGTTGAGCGGCGCGCTCACAAGCGATGCGATCGTGATCATGGTGGACGCGACGTCGCTCGCCGTGGCCGACGAAGAGGGCGAGCTTGCCACCTTGGGGAAATACGATGAGGCCGTCGAGGCGCTCTTGCTGGCAATCAAGCGGTCGCGGGATCAAGCCGAAGGCAAGTTGCTCTACCCGATCTTCGTGTTCACCAAGTTTGACCGCGTCGACCCGAAGGTACTTCGTCGCGCGAAGCTCGACGGGGATCCTCCGGAGGTCAGCAAGAAAGGGTCGCATGCGGACTATGCCAAGCGGCTAGTGGACCGCAGCATGCCCAAGACCATGTCCGCAATCCAATCCGGAGGACGTAGAGGACTGCGGTTCGGAACCCCTTGGTATTTTTTCAGCTGGGTGCGCACGGAGGAGCCGCTGCCCGGGCGTGCCGAAAAGATTCGGCTCCGACACAGCGGAGCGATTGGCTGGGAGCCGGACTATCCGAGCGACGAGTACCTCTCGTTCTTGGAGTGCCTTGCGGGGATCGCCGCCGACACCCGGCCCTGAATTTCGTGGTGCATCAGGCGTGGGTCGTCGCATCCATGATAACGTTGAGGTTAGGATTAAGTATGGATAGCGGGGCTGCACTCAGATATGCCCTGTGCACTCCTGGGAGATCGAGCCTCCGGGAAAACGACATTCTTGGGGCTCCTCTACAGCGCCCAAGTCAAATACGGGACGGGGGTCCAGGATGACTTCCGTTTCCACGCGCCGATCCAATCGCTGAACATCATGTCGGCGGTCTACGAAGGAATGAAAGACGGCCGATTCCCGAGCGCCACGCTGAAGGAAGAGATCACGGAACTCGGATTCGTCTTCGGTTACCTCCGCAAGGTCGTCGGCAAGCTGCCGTACTACATCCGTCAACAGAATTGGATGCACCCGTTCTCGACCCTTCGGTTCTCCGCCTACGACGTGTCCGGCGAAGATATCGAGGAGTTCATCGAGACCGGGATCGCCTCGCGGCCGCTCATCCAACAGCTCCTGAAGAGCGTCGTCGTCTGCGTCTTGGTCGACTGCAGCAAGATGACGACGGAGATCGACACGCCTGCGTACAAGAAGATGCTGCGATACGACAGCACGGTCGCGAAGCTGCTCGTCTCGTTCCAGACGTACAAGAAGCAGGAATACGACCGGCTGAAGGACTCGGGTGTCCGGGCCGACGCTCCGAAAATCTACCCCGTCTTCGTCCTGTCGAAATTCGACACCCTTCGGGATGACGTCCTCGCGCGGCTCGGCCTGCACCGCGGCTTCCCGGATAACAACCGCGCGCGGAAGGAATACGCAGAAGCGCTGCTCCGGGTCTTCGTGCCGCAAACCCTCTCCCAGATCCGCGGTGGCAAAGTCGCCGGGGTCAGCATGGATAAGTCCGCGTACTTCCTCAGCTGGGTCCGGACCGAGACGCATGAGGGCATGGACCCGGTCGGGCAAGCCAAGATCGTGCGGACCGGTTTCGCTCCCGAGGGCGGCGGCGAACCTGATTTCTCGTACGATGAATATGTCAATTTCATCGAGCACTTCCGAGACATCGCGCACAAGATTCCCGACGAGATCCTCGAGGCGGAGCGATTCCAGGCTCAGGTCATGGCTCGGTCGGCCTAGTAGGCTGAACCATGGCGCCCGCAGAATCCGATCGAGGGGCAACGGACGGAGACATCGTCGAATTCGACCACTGGATCTACGGTGTGGTCCCTGGCGTCGGCTACACGACGAAGGCCGTGTCCCATGGGCTCGACGCGGGCCTATACGATCCCTACCTCCGTGGACATTACACCCCGATCCGCGCGGCGGCCGCCCAAACGGCGGAGGACGAAGTCGATCTACACATGATTCACCCTCTCCGCACCGGCCGAGAACTCCTCCTGTCCCGAATCAGTCGCGGGATCCCCGATGAGGCGGGGCGACCGACCTTCACGAACCATACCGTGATCGCACGGACGGATGTCCTCCGGTCCGGCCAGATCACGCTCGAGGCAGTGTATCGATCGGTCAAGGAGTTCGACCGGCGGGCCGCCGACGTCGGTCCGGAGATGCCCCTGCTCAAGGTCCCCGCCCGTCCCGAGGCGGAAGGGCGATTGCGTTTTGGAGACGGAATCCACAAGCATCTCACATTTCCGGCCATCGAAAGCCTTGCGACCCGCATCATGACGGATCCGAACAGTCGCACCCTGCTCCTCTGCCGGAACACGACGGCCGAAGCCCGAAAGGCCACGCTCAACCTGGTTTACGAACTCTTGGCCTGGGGGTGTGGACTCCCGCTCATGACGGCGATCAGTGAAGCCCCTCGTTCTTCCGCACTCAACTTCTTCAACTTCGTCGTCGCGCCGAGAGGCGTCCGGGCCGACTCAACCTGGGCCATCCTCGAGAGCGCCCTCAGCGAGTCCGTGTTGCCTCGTGTCCTCGATCGGGACGAGGTGTACCAGGTCCTGACCGCCACGGTCCGTCAGTCCGCAGACTTGCCGTTGGCGCGGTAAGTGCGCACATTGCCCTCCGCGACTTCCCGGACGACTGTCCATCCGTGCGCGAGTTTCCATTGACCTTCCTTGGACCGATGGTCCGGGTGGCCTTGCCCGAGATGCTCCAGCTCCGCTTCGAGGTAGTCGGCGTCCGTGTCGAACTCCGGAACCAGTTTGCCCTCGGCTACGAGCTGACACAGAAGGGCCAATCCGCTCGGGCGCCCCTTCCAGTGGACCACCAGAAAGGCGCGACGCACGGAGGCGTCGGCCAAGAGGAGGTCTCGGAGTCCGATGTAGGACTCGCGGTCGCGGGAATTCTCCCGCGGAGGCGCCCCGAGCCGTTCCTTCCGTTTCTCGAGCGACTTGAACAGGGCGAGCCATTCCTTTTTCGTCATGTCCGACCGTTC
>VBLR01000141.1 GCA_005878665.1 Methanobacteriota archaeon
CTCCCTCGCCGACCGACGCGCCGGCCCCGATGATCGACGACGAGATTTCCGTCTTGTCGTCGACGCTGACGGCTTCCAGGAGGGCGGCGTTCGTCAGGGAGGCGCGGCCGATCTTGCACGACTTGCCGAGGACGACGTGCGGTCCGAGGCGGCCTTCGACGTAGGACCCGGCGCCGACGTAGACCGGGGGCCGGAGCGAGCCGGACGTGACATCCGCATCGGGGGAGATCTTCCCCCGCCCCGCGTCAAGCAGGACTCGCTGGGCGTGCAGGTAGCTGGGGAGCGTCCCCGCCTCGGACCAATAGCCATCGTACCGGTACGGGGTCAGGCCTCGTTCAATGAGGCGCGGGAACACCTCCCGCTCGAGCGAGACCGCGCGGCCGTCCTCGATGAAATCGAACACCATCGGCTCGAACACGTAACGCCCCGCGTTGATGAGGTTGCTCGGTGCCTCCGCCCTCGTGGGCTTCTCCACGAACCGAGTGATTCGGTCCTTATCGATGGCGACGACCCCGAACGCGGTCGGATCGTCGATCGGCCACAGCGCGATCGTGCCGATTCCGCGGCCCTTCTGGTGCGCCTCGACGAGGCGGTCCAATTCGATCGTGTCGACCACGTCTCCGTTGTAGACCGCGAACGTCCCGTGAATGTGCCGCCGGACGTTCCTAATCGCGCCGGCCGTGCCGAGGGGCTTCGGCTCCTCGACGACGCGGACCTCGACGCCGAAGTCGTGGGTCTGAAAGAACTCGCGCATCTGGTCGAAGCCATAATTGACGGCGACGAGGACTTCGTCACACACGGCCGGCAGCGAATCCAACGTGTAGACGATCTGGGGGCGGTCCACGAGCGGGACGAGCGCCTTCGGGCGGTTCAGCGTGAGCGGACGGAGTCGCGTGCCGAGGCCGCCCGCGATGATCACGAGCTGCATCCGCGCTACGAAGCGGAGGCCCGGTTATCTATTTTCTGGCCTCGCCGCTCATTTGGGGACAATCGTGACGACGTTGTTGCCCCGGAGGACCACGGTCCCGACGCGCCGGACGTTGTCCTCTTTCGTCTCTTCCGTGTCTTCGAGGACCATGTTCATGTAGTCGTCGTATCCGACGAGCTTCCCCTCGAGGATCCGGTTATCTTTGAGCAGGAGCTGGACCCGCTTGTTGATGGATTTTTCTAGAACGTTAAGAGGCATCACCATCGAAGGATCTGTCCCCCCTTCCGACGCGCCATAATTCGTGAATGCACTTAAGACTTTCTTGTGACGTCTCTCGGGAGACGCGGTCGCAATGGAGTCGCCAACGTATTTATCGCCGCGGACCCATGCATCCGCGATGCCGCTCGAACGGAAGAAAGTTGGCGAAGTCTTCCACTTCTACGGGAAGATCGGCGTCGCGGCCATCCGGCTCACGGACGACGGGATCGCGCTCGGCGACACCGTGCAAATTCAAGGACCGTCGACGAACCTGGAGCAGACCGTGGACACGTTGCAGATCGAACACGCGGACGTCTCGCGCGCAGGCCCGGGCCAGGAGGTCGGGATGAAGGTCCGTGACCGCGTCCGCGAGAAAGATTTCGTCTACAAGCTGCTCCCCGCGGAGGGGCTTGTCCGGGAACCCGCTGCAAAGGCACCGCAGAAGAAAGCACCGGCGAAGAAGGCCCGCCCCCGGAAAGCGACGCGGAAGAAGGCGCCTGTCAGACGAAAAGCCAGCCGCGCACCGCGTAGTAAAGCGCGCCGAGGGTCCCGACGATCGCGACCGCGTTCAAGATGATGTCGAGCGCCGCCCCGATTCCGGGACCTCTCAGTCCCGCGTCCACGAGCATGAACTTCAGCCGATGCGTCCCGTGGAATAGCGATCCACCGATGAGGACGAAGAAGAACAGGCGGACGAGAGGCTCCTGCCAATGGGCCGCGAACGTTGCGTACGCCGCGGGATCGGTCGGCCAGAAGCCGAACGTGGGCGCGAGGAACAGGAGGAATACGGTGATCGGGAAGAGGAACGCGGTGATGAAGCCGCCAACCGAGAAGAGGCTCCATAGGAGCGGCTCGAGGAACACCTCGGGCTCGCCGGTCTTCTCGTCCGCATGAACGGTCTCGCGGCCCGGGTTGTACGCGAGGGATTCGCGGGTGGAACCGATTTCTTCGGCCATCTAGAAGCCCCCAAAGATCAGGTAGACGACGGCCCCGGACACCCCGATCCACAGGAGCACGTTCACGCCGAACACGGCTTTCCAAGGAAGCGGGCGCTCGGTGAACTGAATCGGCTGGGCTTTCCCGATCAGCATGAACCAGGTGACCGCGTGCCAGACCAGGAGGGCGAACAGCACGAGATTCACGTACAAGATCGGCGGCGTACGGATCGCGTCGACGAAGGCCGTGTAAGTCGATTCCCCGGCCCGTAGCGTTCGGAGCAGGTTCAGGAAGAGGAGCCCATAGACACCGGAGACGACTCCGCCCAGCTCGCGGAGTTGGAATCCGAGGTACCGTCGGTTCCGCAGCCACCATCCCGCGGGCCGGCGCCACGGATACTCGCGGGCCATCGTCTCACCTCGATGCGGCGCCAGGCATGAGGAGCCGCCGCATATGCCGCGTCGTCGCGAGGACTTTCAAGGTCTGGATCGCTGCGGCGGGATCGACGTTCTTCGGGCAGACCACGGAGCACTCGCCGACGAACGTGCACTCCCAGACGCCGGACTTCGTGTTCAGCCGCGCGAGGCGTTCATCCGCGCCCTCGTCCCGCGTGTCGCGGATGTATCGCAAGGCCAGGGCCGACGCGGCCGGTCCGACGAACCCGGGGCTCCCGCCGAAGACCGGGCAGGCCGCGTAGCACAGCATGCAGTTGATGCACAGGCTTTGCTGCCGATACGCTTCGACATCCTCCGGGTACTGGAGGAACTCCTTGGACAGGTCGCCCGACTCCTCGCGGACGATGTACGGCGTGACGGACGCGAGCTTCGTGAGGAAATCGTCGAAGTCCACGACGAGGTCCTTGAGGATCGGGAAGTTCGCGAGCGGATCAACCGTCACCGTGCCCTTGTGGACGTCGCGGATGTACGTGCCACACGTGAGCCGCGGCGTGCCGTTCACGTTCGCCCCGCACGAACCACAGATGCCCATGCGGCACGACCACCGGTACGTCAACGTGGGGTCGATGTAGTCCTTGATGTAATTCAGTCCGTCGAGGACGACCATGTCGTCCCGATACGGGATGCGGTACTCCTGGTACGCTGGCTTGCCTCCCGACTCCGGTCGGTACCGCTTCACCCGGAACACGACGTCCCGCCCGGCCATGTCAATACTTCCTCTCGACGGGCTGCCACTTCGTGATCTTCACCGGCGAGTAATCGATTCGGGGCATGCCATCCGTCCGGTACGCGAGCGTGTGCTTCAGGTAATTCACGTCGTCGCGCGCCGGGAAGTCCGTCCGGCTGTGGGCGCCACGCGACTCCCGTCGGTTCAGGGCGCTGTTCGAGATGGACGCCGCGACATCGAGCATGAAGTCGAGCTCGAGGACGCCGGTCATCTCCGTGTTGAAGACGCGGTCCTTGTCCGCCAACCCGACACTCCCGAAGCGGTCCCGCAACTTGGCGAGTTTTCCGCACGCGTCGGAGAGGCCGGCTTCGTCCCGGAAGATGCCGACGTCGCGCTCCATGAGCTGTTGCATCTCGACCCGCACGCCGGCCAGGGTCTCCTTCCCCCGCTCCCGGCCCATCAGGCCGTCGAAGATGCGGGTTTCCTCCTTCCGGAGCGCTTCGCGCGCGGCCGTTCCCCGGGGATACGCGACCCGCTGCTTCGCGTGCTGGGCCGCGGCGAGGCCGCACCATTCGCCGAAGACGAGGCACTCGCTCAGGCTGTTCGACCCGAGGCGGTTCGCGCCGTTAATCGAGACGCACGCGGTCTCGCCGACCGCGTAGAGGCCGGGAAGACTCGTCTCACCGGTCGAGTTCGTGGACACTCCGCCCATCATGTAATGCTGTCCCGGACGCACTGGGATCGGTTCGTGGATCGGGTCGAGTCCCATGTACTTCTCCGCGAGTTCGCGGACCATCGGGAGCTTCTTGTCGATCGTCGACGCGCCGAGGTGTCGCAAATCCAGGCCGAGGTACGGACCGTACGGTCCCTCGAACGCGCGGCCCGCCTTGATCTCCTCGATCATTGAGCGCGAGAGGATGTCCCGCGGCCCGAGCTCCATCTTGCTCGGCAGGTAGCGCTCCATGTATCGCTCCCCGTCCTTGTTGATCAGGTAACCGCCCTCCCCGCGGGCCGCCTCGGTAATCAAGATGCCCGTTCCCGGCAGGCACGTCGGATGGAACTGGACCATCTCCATGTCCTTCAGCGGGACCCCGGCGCGGTAGGCGAGCGCCATGCCGTCGCCCGTCTTGATGAATCCGTTCGTCGTGAACTCGTACACGCGACCGCAGCCGCCGGTCGCGAGGATGGTCGCCTTCCCAACGATCGCGACGAGACGACCGCCGCGAAGGTCGATCGCGGTCACCCCCGCACACACGCCGCCGTCGACGACGAGGCTCGTCACGAAGAACTCGTCGAACCGATGGATGTTCTCGAACTTCATCGACGTCTGGAAGAGCGTGTGGAGGATGTGGAAGCCGACCTTGTCCGCCGCGAACGCGGTGCGCTTGACGGACATCCCGCCGAAGGCGCGTTGGCTCACGCGGCCGTCCGGGTCGCGCGACCAGGGGCAGCCCCAATGCTCGAGTTGGATGATCTCCTTCGGGCACCGTGCGACGAAGAACTCGACCGCGTCCTGGTCCGCGAGGAAATCGGATCCCTTGATCGTGTCGAGGGCGTGCAGCTCGAGCGAGTCGTAGTCTCGCAAGACCGCCGCGGTCCCTCCCTCCGCGGACACGGTGTGGCTCCGCATTGGGTAGACTTTCGATACAACGGCGATCGACAGGTCCGGGTCCGTTTCCGCCGCCGCGATCGCCGCGCGCAGGCCCGCCGCGCCCCCGCCGACAATCACGATGTCGTGCGCGGTCCGGTCCACGAACCGCGGAACCGAGTCGGGCGAATAAGCTTTTGGCACATACGGTCCCGACGTGAGATTCGCGCCACTTTCTATGGAAGCAACCGGGGGTTCTCCCGCGGGGCGGGAGTTGTCGCGGGGCTCCGCGCAGAAGTCTCAAGTAGGGCGCGCCCGTTGGGCGCGGGGCATGGAGGTCGTCCGCGTCGAAGGACTGGGGAAAACGTACCCGGGAGGGACGAAAGCCCTCGAAGACGTCTCCTTCTCGATCGACCAGGGCGAAATCTTCTGCCTCCTCGGACGCAACGGCGCCGGTAAGACGACGCTCCTCCGGATCCTCGCGACCCAACTCAAGCCGACCGTGGGCCGCGCGTCCGTCCTGGGCCACGACGTGCTCGCGGAACCGCAGGCGATCCGCCCGCACATCGCCGTCGTCCCGCAAGAGGCCCGGCCGCAGATGCTCCTGTCGCCGTACGATCATATCCTGTACTTCTGCCTCATCCGCGGGCAATCGCGGGCGCAGGCCCGCGAACGAACCCAGAAGGTGATGGAGGACTTGGGCCTCTGGGAACACCGCGACAAGCTCGCATCCGACCTCTCCGGCGGCCTCCGCCAGCGCCTGATCATTGCCATGGCGATGGTCGCGGACCCCGAGGTACTATTCCTGGACGAGCCCACGATCGGGCTCGATCCGCTCGGTCGGCGATCCGTGTGGTCTATGTTGCGCGCGCTGACGAAGAAAGGCGCCACGATCCTCCTGACGACACATTATCTTGACGAGGCCGAGGTCCTCGCGGACCATCTGCTCATCGTGGACAAGGGACGGACGGTCTTCCTCGGGACCGTCGACGAGGCGAAGGGAGATACCGGCGTGGGGATGCGGGTGATCGTGGAGCCGGCCGCGGGGAATGGGTCGACCGCCCCCGAGATCCTCGAGCCCAAGTCGGCCGAGGAGATCCTGGCCATCGTCGAGCGGGGCCTGCGGGAGAAGCGCAAGGTGACGTTCAAACCGGCGAGCCTCGAGGATGCGTTCATCAAAATCGTGGGGGGATCGATTGAAGTCGAGAATACGTGAAGCGATGTACATCGGGTTGTTCGACGCCTTGCCGCTCTTGCGGGATCCGATGCTCCTCGTCGTGATCAGCCTGTTCTCGTTCCTGCCGGTGATCTTCATCTTCGTCTTCGCGGACCAAGCGTCGGCGAGGCAATCCCTCATCGGCGCCATCGTGTTGACGTTCTCCTTCACGGGCCTCTTCGCCTCGCAGAGCGTGTACTTCAACAAACAGTGGTTTCGTTTCCAAGACATGTTCGTCGCCTCGAAAGTTTCGCCGGCGTCGTATGCGCTCGGCCTCTCGTTGAGCGGCCTCGTCGTCGCGCTCCCCGGCGTCGTGGTGGCCTCGGTCTTCCTCTTGCTCTCGGGGGCGTCCAGCGCCGCGGGGGTCGTCCTCCTCCTGGCGACTGCCTTTCTCCTTTGGATCGGCCTCGTCTTCGTCGGGTTCGCGATTGGCGCGACCACGAAGAACGCACGACGCGCAAACTCGATCCCGCAAGTCCTGAGCATCGCGTTAGGATTCCTGCCGCCCGTGTACTATCCGCTCGACCGTTTGCCCGCGATCGTCCAACCGATCGCCATGCTCATCCCGACGACCCATGCTGCCCAGCTCGCGAAGTACTACTTTCATCTCATCGACATCCCGCCCTCGCAGGTCGCCATCGGATGGGCCTACCTCATCGGGTTCGCGGCCCTCATGGGCTTCATCGCGTCCCGGCGAGCGCACTGGGTCGATCCGTAGCAGAGGACGATCCTTCGCGCTCGCCATGCGCGAGTCCCCACGGAAGGCGAGGCCTCGGCAGGTTCGAAGGCCCGGACCCCGCTCTAGGGACTATCCCAACTATCCGCTTCGGCAGCCGCCGGCGCCGGATATCTCCCAAACACGGCGCGTGGCAGACGGGCGCCCGCCTCGACGAGGGCTGAGCCGAGCACGGCGGTCACGAATCCGTAGGCGAAGGCGACCGACGCAGTGCCCGTCGATCCCTGAGGGCTCAGGTAGGTTGGCACGACGACGAGGAAGAGCGCGTACAGGAGCAGGACCACCATCCCCAACGTTCCGAGGCGGCGTGTCTTGCGGCCGAGGACCGCGACCCCCAGGCCAACCATCGCCGAAATCACGAGCCAAACGAAGGCGATCCAACCCCAAGGTCCGCCGAGCAACGTGTTCAGGAGACCCGTGCTCCCGATCCCATTGTACGTCCCGGGGGGAAGGTCCGGTCTCGTCCCGGAGACAACGAACCAAGGGAGGAAGAACAGGCTGCCGAACAGCAGGATCGCGCCGACAACGAGCAGGGCGCGACCACCGGCCGAAATCCTTTTCATACCGGCCATGGCCCGTACGAAGGGGACGACGTCTAATACCTTCCGTTACAAATGTCCGCGTGGTCGGGTCGAGTCCCCATTCGTGAACATCAATGCTCGTCGGAGGCGCCGCTTTCCACTTCGGCGAGCCATTTGCGGACTTCGTCCACCGCGCCAGGGTCTTCGAGGGTCGTCGTATCGCCGATCTCTTGGCCGGAGACGAGAGACCGGATCACGCGACGCATGATCTTCCCGCTCCGCGTTTTGGGCAGTTTGTCCGTGATATAGAGATCGTCGGGCACCGCGATCGCGCCAATCTCCCTTCGCACGTGATCGCGCAACTCCTGTCGCAACGAATCCGAGCGGGACTCGCCGCGCTTGAGGACCACGTACGCGACGAGGGCTTGCCCTTTCAGCGTGTGCGGCTTCCCGACGACCGCGGCTTCGGCGACCTTCGGGTGGCTCACGAGGGCGGACTCAATCTCCATCGTCCCGATCCGATGGCCGGCGACGTTGATCACGTCGTCGATGCGGCCCATGAGCCAGAAGTAGCCGTCTTCATCAATGCGCGCCCCGTCTCCCGTGAAATACTTGCCGGGGACTTGGGACCAATACACCTGCCGGTATCGCTCCGGGTCGCGGTACAGGGTCATGAGCATCGCGGGCCAAGGCTTTGAGATCACGAGGTAGCCTCCTTTGCCCATCGGGACTGGACGGCCCTTCTCGTCGACGACTTCCGCCGCGATCCCTGGGAACGGGTGCGTGGCGGATCCCGGTTTCGTCGTCGTGACGCCGGGCAGAGGCGTGATGAGGATCATGCCCGTCTCCGTCTGCCACCACGTGTCCACGATCGGACAGCGGCCGCCGCCGATCGTCTTATGGTACCACCGCCACGCCTCCGGATTGATCGGTTCCCCGACGGTCCCGAGGAGACGGAGGCTCGAGAGGTCATGCTTTTTCGGGTACTCCTCGCCCCAGCGCATGAACGCGCGGATCGCGGTCGGCGCGGTGTACAGGATC
>VBLR01000101.1 GCA_005878665.1 Methanobacteriota archaeon
CGACTTGGGGGGCCACCCGATCGAGCTCGCGTATGCGTTGAAGTCGCGCAGGTTCTTCCCTCGTTTCAAGGCGTCCTGCTGCAACTCGCGAATCCGCTCACCGATGATCGCGTACGTCGACGCATATCCGGGTCCGATGATCTGATGCGCGGGGAACAGCTGGTAGTAGACCGTGGCACGCTCCAGCCCGGTGGTTCGATGGGCCCATTCGATGAAGTGGACCAGATCCTGCTTGCCCGAATTGATCCGGGCGTCCCCGATGACCCGCAAGAATCGGACGATCCGCCAGAGCGCTGCGAGGAACTCATACTCTCGGGCGACCCGCCCGATGCCGCCCCAGCGCTCGAGGGACGTCGCGAAGGTATCCTCGTCCGATCCGGAGAGCTTGCCCGCAGCAATCTCCTGCAGCACAGGCAGGAACTCGAGCTCCCGCTGGAACGCGATTCCCTCGGAGACGCAGACGAACGTCGAGCCGATGAGGCTCAAGAGGCCCGGTGAAGCGGCGAACCGGTTCGCGGAATTTGAACCGTGCACGCAATGGCCGTATTCCTCGTGGACGAGCAGGTTCAGCAGTTCTCCCGGACACGGTCGCGCGGCGCTCCGCTCGTCCGTCGTCGCGAGGAAGATTTCCCGCGAATGGTCCGTGAGGGTGTCGAGCCCATACGCTGCGCCGGACGGCGTCGAGTTCGCCAAGTATGGCGGCGTCACGATGACTTCCGTCGCGTAGCCGGGGTTGATCGCAACGAGGTGTCGGTCGGCGACTCGTTGCGAGGGTTCGCGGACCTCCTGAAGGAACGGCAGGATCTGATCCGGACGTAAGCCTCGCTTTTCTTTCAGCGCTTTCGTCACGGCCTCTGCGGTTGCTTCGCAACGGAGTTCATTGGCCATTCGCTCGACCAAGGCCTTGAAGCGCGGCAGCTCCCGGCGGATCATGCGTAGCCCGGCGGCCTCCACTTGGCCGGGCGTCTGGGTGTAGTCCCAGAAATCACGGAGGGCGCGCGCGTACGAGCGGGATCGGCCGAGTCCACATCCGGTTCGCTTGAACAGCGCGTACGTCTCGTCGAACGTTCCCTCGGGGGCGAATCCGGGCAGGTCGAATCCCTTGGCGTATCGCCCGTTGGCGGCAATAAGCGACTGGATCGCCGCCCGCGCACCTTTGTCGCGGAGCTCGCTCTCCACGACTTTCAGGATATCGTTGAGGCCGTTGCACGCGAGCTGAACGAGAGCTCGCATACCGGGGGCCGTCGGGCCGCGCATGCGCTTCCGGCTCGCGTCGAGGGCTTTCCGGCCGTCCGTCGCCAGGGCGCTCATGTGATTCGCCTTCACGCCCTCCTTGATCATGTACCCGAAGAGTGATTCGAGCAATGTCTGCGGGAGACGGGCGGGCTCCCGGAGCTCGAGGCTCGCGCGGAACGAGGCGAGCAGCTTCCGTTCGATGGGACTCGTCGCCGACTTCTGGATCCTCGAGATCTTGGCCAAGAGGCCATCGACCCGCCCTTGGGTCGGGATGAACAGACGCCCCGCGCACTCGTCGAGGCCGAGGACGAACGCCTCGTCCGGCCGGAGTTCCTTCCAGACCTCGAACACCGCGCGCTCGGTCTCGTTCCGCGGCGTCACCATGCGCCGGCGGTGATTGCGGACCGGCAGTTAAGGATGTGCCCGATGCCGAAACGGTCCCCCGCCGATGGCATCCGCTCAACCGGTTAGTGCTCATCCGCGGTCGTCATCGGAGTAACCGCACGGGTTTCGGTCGCATCCGCGGGAGCGATCGGATCGCCTACGCGGATCTCCCCTCCGACGAGGATCTGGGCGCGAAGTCCTCCTCGGTGAACCAAACCCGCCAGGACACCGCGGCGCGTCAGGCCTTCCAGATGGGAGCACGGTTCGCACAGCCGGATCCCGCGGAGCCGGACGCCGCCCACGACGAATTCCCGGCCGACGAGATGGTTCAAGGGCACTCCTCGCGTGATGACGTTCCGACGCGCGTCGCCCGGCGAGATGACAAGTTCGTTATCGCGGGCCATCGCCTCGATCGCCTCCGATTCGATCAAGGTGATTTCCCGGGCGGGTCCAGGCCGGTCGGAGTACGTGCCGGACGCCTTGAAGTAGCGGTCACCCTCGAGACCTTTCCCCGCGATCGCCCGCACCGTCTGGACGGATCGCATCGGGTCTTCCGCCTTCGGCGCGATGTGAATCGAGACGACTTCCCCATGCCAAGCGGCGGTGCGCGCCACGCCGCGGTCAACGGCGTGCGGGGCTTAACGATTCCCCGCGGGCCACGTAGCACCTACACGGACCGGCACGAAGTATCCCACGGTCGGTTCCAACGGCACCGGACGCGACCTTCTTCCGCTCCATAGACCGCGGATCTGGTCGAGTGTCCAAAAGGCTTGTCCTCCTCACGACGCTTTCCGCGACTTCATCTCGGGCGGCGAGACCTTCGGGAGCCGGGGCGGGGTGGTGCGCTTAGGATGCTCCAAGAAGTTCGAGAGCTCGTCCGCGGCGGCTTCTGCGACCGAAGTGGCGGTCTCCCACGTCCCGAGCTGCCGCCAACTTCGTTCCTCGAAGACCTTGAGGGCGCGGGTGAGCTCGCCTCGAAGGGCATCGTAGGCGGGGCCGTCGTAGACGGCCGCGACGATGACGAATTCCCCGCGAACCGCGACGATTCCGAGGCCCTCGTAGCGCATCGCGGTGACGGCATAACCCCGAGACACCGGCACACTGGTCTCGACGAAGTTCCCGACGACGGCCAGGAGGCCTTCGAGTTGCTCCGCTCCGATCGGAAGGTTCCGGCTCGACGCCAAGGCGACGAGAGGCTCCCCCGTCCGGTAGAACATGTAGATCGCGTTGACGCGTTTCTGGATCGCGGACCCGCCGCGGAATGCCTCCTTCCAACCGTCGGCGGAGAGGGGCAGAATCGCAACGAGGACGACGATCGCTGGGATGGCGAGGGACGACGAGGCCCAAAGTTCGCCGGAGGTGGAGGTCAAGGTCTCGTAGAGGTTCGCGGACAGTGATACGGCGACCGCCAGCACGAGGATCCCGCCCGTTCCGGCAGACCGCCAACGGAAGGCGGCCGACGGATCCTTTCGTCCCCGGTACAACGAAGCCAACAGGACGCTCGAGGCGGCGAGGTAGACGACCTGCTGAGACGCCCACAGTCCGTAGCCCCACGACAGGGTTCCCCCTCTCGAAGGGAGTTCGGTCCAGATGAGCCCGAGGGAGCCGATGACCGGGAGGACGACCAGCGGGTCGTAGCGTGACGGGCCTCGGGCGATCCATTTCGTCGTGAGCAGGAGAGCGAGTGTTGCGAACGTGATCAGCGTGAGCTGCAGGCCCAGGAAGACGACGTCGGGCGACTGAGCGACACCGGCAATTGCCGGGTACACCGCATCGAGGAACGCCCATCCGCCGACGAGGAATGCCGTGGCCGCCAAGGCGCGCTCCGACCGCGACGCGAGGTGTGTCCGCATGGCGGGCACGATTCCGACGGCCCACCAGGCAGCCCCAGAACCGAGGGAGACGAAGCGAAGAGCGTCGAACGTGGTCGTCATGGGGAGTCGCGACGGTCCAGCGAAGCGTCCTCCCAAGGGGAAAATGATTTCGGTGATTTGTGCCGGAATCGCGGTTCCCCAAACTTTCAAAGTCCACCGACGCGTTCGAATGCCGATGATCACAGTCCGGGATCCGGCGTCGATCCATCAGGTCGATGTGCCGATCGACGGGGGCACCTGCCACGGTCGCTGGCACTTTTCATTCGACCGCTACTTCGACCCGCGGTGGATGCGCTTTGGCACGTTGCGGGTCTTCAACGATGACACGCTGACTCCGGGGGCCGTGTGGCCGTTGCATCCGCACCGAGAAATCGAGGTCGTCACGTACTGTGCGGGCGGCGAGTTCCGCCACGCAGACGAGAATGGTGAGGGCGGGGTCCTGAAAGAGGGCTGGGTCCAGCACACGACCGTGGGTCAGGGCATGTGGCATTCCGAGATCAACAACCGCAACGATGCGCCGATGCGGTTCATCCAGATGTGGTTCCTTCCTTCGGCACCAGGCCTGGAACCGTCGGTCGAGCAGAAGGCGGTGGAGAAGGCGGAGCGGACGAACCGGTTCCTCCCGCTCGTGTCGAACGAAGATCGAGACAGCCTGACAATCCTCTCTGATGCTCGCGTCCTCTCTTCGTTCTTGGAGGCGGGCAAGACGATCTCGCATCCGCTCGAAGAGCATCGGGGCGCCTATCTCTACGTACTGGGCGGCGGACCGGTCCGGGTGAACGAAAAAACGGTGCCGACTCTCGGCGCCGCGACGGTGGTGGACGAATCGGAAGTGAGTGTCCGATCCGACGGCGATGCGGAACTTCTCCTCACGGACGTCCTTCTTGTCGAGGAACCTTCTCCATGAGGATCGAACAGTGCGAATTCCCGGACGACCTCCTCTACGACCCGGAGGGACTAGTATGGGCTCGTCCTCTCGAGTCCGGAGAGATCGTCGTGGGCATCACGAGCATTTATGCAGCGCTTGCGGGGCCTGTCCTGAAAGTCTCTGCTAAACCGCTGACCGCGTCCTACGACCAGCATGCCGCAATCGGATTTCTGGAGAGCGGGAAGTACTTCGGTCCGATCCGGTCACCCGTTCGCGGAGTCCTCCGGGAGGTCAACGCCGCAGTCCTGGCGAAGCCCCGGAGCTTGACGGACGCTTCCTACGGCGGTGGATGGTTCGCTCGCCTGCGACCGACGAACCTCGAGCAAGATCGCCGGGCCCTGCGGTCGTCAAGGGACGCTCGCGAGATGCTCACGAAGCAGATCGCGGCCCTGCGAATTCGGTGCTTCGCGGCCTTCCCCGACTTCGAGATGTTCGAAATCGGCCTCGAGTGTTCCGCCGTCCTCGCGAAGCTGAACGAGCTGCTCACGCGGATCGAGGTCGGGGCCGTTGTCCATCTCGTGACCGACGATCCGACGTCGCCGATCGAAATGGTTCGCTGGTCGGACCAGACCGGACAACCGGTCATCGATGAGCGGAAGGAAGGCAACCTGTTCCATTTCCTCGTCCGCAAGGTGCCGTAGATTCTCGCATCGACACGACCCGCATGCGGCGGGTGACCGTTCATGGAGCGGACCGCATTTCCCGCAGCGGAGCGGATCACGGGATTTCGATACCCGGGGCTTCGCGCGAGGGACCTCGACCGGTCGATTGCCTTCTACACGACAGTGCTTGGGATGCGGGTGGTGTGGCGGATGAAATCCGTGAGACAGGGGTGAAATCGCCGTCCTCAAGTCTCCGCGCGGGTGGATCGAACTCATGTCCCGACGGAAGTCGCGTAGCAGAGCGCCCCTCGTCGGCTCTGACTAGGTGCGTGCTCAGGGATCCATGGGACCGGGAAACAGGACGGCTCGTCCGACGATCTTCCCCGCCCGGAGATCGCTCAGCACTTCGGCCGCCGCGGCGAGCGGAGCCTTCCGCGTGACGACAGGTCGGAGTCGGCCGGCCTCGGCAAGCGCGAGCGCCCGCGCGAAATCGGCCATCGTCGACGAGTATGATCCGAGGTACGCCTTGCCTCCATCAACGAGGTCGTCCGCGGTCACGGGAATCGCCTCCGAGCCAGGGGCCACCGCGATGAATCGGCCGCCGGGTCCCAGGAGGGATCGAGCGAGGTCGAGTGTCGCCTTCGTCCCGACGAGATCGATTGCGACGTCGGCGCCGGCACGGTCCGCGAATTCCTGCGTCGCGCTCGGAGCTTCTTTCGGGTTAACAGCGCGGTCTGCGCCACAGTCGAGAGCGGCCTTGCGCGCTTCCTCTTTCAGATCGATTGCGAGGACTCGGGCTCCGTAAGCCTTTGCGACCTGAACCGCAGAAAGGCCGACCCCACCGGATCCGATGACGACGACGAGGTCTCCCTCCTCCGCTTGACCGAGCGCCACGACCGAGCGGTAGGCGGTGGCGCCGCTGTCGGCAAGCGGGGCCGCGGCGGCGACATCCACGTTCGGCGGCAACGGGAGAACCGTCGTCTGCTTCGCCACGACAAACTCCGCGTAGCCACCGGGCGCGTCGAAGCCGAGCGTGGTCCCCTCTTCACAGAGGTTCGTCCGCTGGCGACGGCATTGGCGGCACCGGCCGCACGGCTGCTCGAAATGCACCCCGACCGTGTCTCCGACCTTGGCAGTGTACACATCGTCGCCGATCTTCGTGATTCGGCCCGCGATCTCGTGACCGGGGATGAGTGGCTCGCGTTCCCCGGCCTTGATCTCATCGAGGAGATGCAGGTCCGTCCGACAGACCCCAGCGGCGAGGACCTGCACTAGCACGTCCTCCGCGCCGGGTTGCGGGTTCGGAAGCTGAATGAGCTGGATCGCACCTCCAGATTCGAACCGAACCGCACGCACGGCGAGGCCTACATTCCATCCTTCACAAAACGGTTTGCCTTGTCGCTAGGGTGTCTGTGCGAATCGGCCTGGCACGGCCTGGAGCGACCGCAACCGCGAAGTACCCGAAATACGTCCGGGCCCGGGCGAGGGGATTTCGCTGGCGGGAACCGAAAGCATGAGGACTCGGATGCGGAGGACGCCGTTCTCGCTCTGGGTGATTGCGGGCGCGCTGACGTATAGTGCGCTCGCACTCGTCGGTCTGGCGCTCCCGGTCGTCCTAGCGGGGGGAATTATGGCCGGGGGCGGCCTGCTCCTGTTCCTCTTCCTATTCGTCGCACTGTTCCTCGTCGCCGCTGCGTTCACCTTGCGACAGAAGCGATGGGCGTACGTTCTCGGGGCTGCGGTCGCAATCGTGCTGCTCATCCTGTTCTCTTCATTCATCCTGGCCAGCCTGTCCAACCCTGCCGATTCGGGATTCTGGCTGGCGGTGAGTGTCCTCCCCTTATTGCTGCTCGCCGTTGTCTTTTCGGGCTTGTCATTCATGAGCGCGAAGGTGGGCCTCAACCAGAAGCGGTACCTCGTGACCCCGATGTCCTCGGGAGGTTTGCTCACCGTTGCGGTCATTGGCTTCGTCGTCGGGGGCCTTGTCGTCGGCGCGATTGGCGGCGCGGTCATCCGTGGAGGCCTCGAGGCGGGATCGGCTGATGTCGTGATTGTGTCAGATCCCGTCACGGTGGGAGCGTACCAGCCGACGACCTTCACCGTCCATCTCTCCGCTGGGGGAAAGGTAACTTGGATCAACAAGGATTCGACGGGCCACACGGTGACAAACAAGTCCGGCCTCTTCGATTCGGGGACCTTCACGACTCTGCGCACGTGGAGTTATACCTTCACGCAAGCAGGGAGCTACCAGTATTACTGCACCCTCCATCCCAATATGGTCGGGACGATTGTCGTCGTGCAGTGAAACGCTCCGCTGCCCATACGTGACGTCGAGGAAATCGAAACGCTCACTGCAGCTTCGAGATGACCTTCGTCGCTTCGGAGGTCGTCCACGCCTTCAGCGTCTGCGTCTTGACGTTCCCGAGCTTCCCGATTTCGAGAAGGAGCTGCA
>VBLR01000115.1 GCA_005878665.1 Methanobacteriota archaeon
GTCTTCTTCAGCTGGATGACCCTCTTGACGAAGTTCTTCTTCGCAGTCGTGACGATCGCCTCGATGATGGCGCCGGAGATGATGTCCTTCCGCTTCACGGTCTTGATCGCCTCTTTCGCCTCGGCGTCGAGTTTGACCTTGACCCACTTGTTCTCTCCGTAGAGTTCGTCGAGGACGAACCGGCGCAGCGACTCAATCGCTTCCTTGTGGCCCCCGACCGCTTCGTCGAGGCTCTCCGCCGTCGGCAAGTCCTCGTTCAGGTAGATCCGCAGGATTTCCTCCGCCGCCTTGCGGTCCGGACGCGGGATCTCGATGATCTCATCGAATCGCCCGGGCCGCAACAGGGCGGGGTCCACGAGGTCCGCGCGGTTCGTCGCGCCGATCACGAAGACGTCGTGCAGCTCCACGAGCCCGTCCATCTCGCTCAGGATCTGCGCGATGATGTTCTTGTGGACGCCCGAGGTGTCCATCATGCCGCGGACCGTGAACAGAGCCTCGATCTCGTCGAAGAAGACGATGCTCGGCTTCTTCTCGTGGGCCTGGCGGAAGATCTCCTTGATGATCCGCTCGCTCTCCCCGACCCACTTCGACAGGACGTCCGCGATGCTGACGTTGAAGAACGTCATGTCGTTCTCCGTCGCGATCGCCTTCACGAGGAGCGTCTTGCCGCAGCCCGGGGGACCGTAGAGCAGGATCCCGCGCGGCGCCTCGAGGGAGATCTGAGCGAACAGCTTCGCCTCCTGGTACGGCAGGACGACGACGTCCTTGATCCGCTCGATCGCTTCCATGAGCCCGCCGATCTCGCCGTACGTCACGTTCGGTTTCTCGCCGAGGAGCAGGGACTTGACCTCGAGGTTCGGGAGGATCTCCAGGACCTCCATCGTCGGAGGCAGCACCCCGATCTGGAATCCGGGTTTGAGCTTCTTGTACACCGCCTTGTCGCAATCGATCAGGCGCTTCTCCATGTCCCCTTCCACGGAGATCACGAGCTTGCCGTCCATCATGTCGACGACCTTCGCGATCACGCCTTCGTTGCGCACCGCGCTGCCCTCGACGATGGCGTAGGTCTGCGGATGCACCCAGACGTACTGGCCGACGCCGAGCTGAGATTTGTCGACGAGTCCGGTCGAGACTTTCAATAGCTCCGTGGCACGCGCCACGACCACCTGATTCCCGTCGAGGTCGGGCCCTTCTTTGCGGACGACGTACGCGTAGAGGAGCGGCGGTTGTTTGATCTTGTTGAACTTGTCCTCGTACGCCTTCAGGCGGTACTCCCGCTCCTCGATCTCGTAGCGGAAGGAGTGGAGGTCGCGCTCGTACTGCCGACGAAGGCGATCCATCTTCTCCTCGAACTCGTCCCGGACTTCTTCCGCCGACTTGGACACCTTCCCGTCGCCCTCATCACTCGCCATTTTTGGATCACCGCGGGCTTGCGCGCGCGATTCGGTCAGGACGCGACGGCATCTGCTCTAGGGACGCGAGTCTGTGGAACAAGCTGCCGCCTCGTCCCATCCCTTGTTAGAAAGTGGCATCCGGAATTAAAGCTTTTGTTATCGGTACTGAAGATGCGACAACCCGTGAACGCGCGCCCGATCTCCTCCCCCGACAAGGGAGAGGTCGCATCGGCGATTCGCGAGCGGCTTGTTGTAGCGAATGAGGACGGAAAGCCGGGCCGCGCACGTGCTCGACGTCGCGCGGTCTCCCTAGGTGTATCCGCCCTGGATCAACTTCTTGATATACGGGGTCAGGACCCGAGCGAGGCCCATGTCCCCGTCCCAATCTTCGATCTGGTCCCAGTGGTGATCTTCCATGTCCTTGATGCACCGCTCGATCTGGCCGGTCCAGCTCTGCGTGCCGTCCCCTTCGATTCTCGCCGCGAGGACGAGCCACCGGCCTCGACCGATCAGGATGTGCATGTGGCCGACCGTCATCTCGTTCAGGTCGGCGTAGTCGTCTCCGCGAAGCGCGTCCTTCACGAACGCTTGCACGGCCGTGAGCATCCCGCTCAGGATGTCCGTGTCGACGTCGGGTCGAAGTCGACGGGTCTCGTGCTTGATGAGGAGTCCATCCTTGTGATTGAGGAGGAACACGTCCTCGACGATCGCCTCGCTCTCCTTCGCGGTCGGAGCCGCAGGGGAAGGCTTCGATCCCGTTTGTGATCGACGCCGCACGAGGAAGAAGAGGGCCCCCGCAATCGCGGCGGCCACGAGCAAGAGGATCCACCAGAATTGCCCCAACAGGTTGGGGGCCGTTGCGAACTGGAATGTCTTCGACTGGACCATCGAGTTTCCCGCGAGGTCGCGCGCGCTCGAATCGATGACGACGAAGTACGTCATCCCGGATTGCAGCTCGCGGGTCGGGACGAATGTCACCGTCCGGGAGTCCGGACTCCACTGGAAGGAGCCATCGATCGCCGGTGTGATCGAGAACGCCTGCTCGACGGACGCCTGATCCATCCCTTCGCTGAAAGTGATCCGTATCCACGGGGTCGTGTTCGTGTCCGCGCCAATCGGGCGGGTGTCGGTCACGAACGGATTGATGACGTCGATCAGAGTCCATGTATCGTTCACGGCCGGCGTGGGCTCGACGTTCCCCGCGCGATCCCGGGCCATCGTCCGGAACGCGTAGACGTGGGCACCTTGGCCGACGAACGACGCACTCGTCGCGGTCGTGTTGGTGTAGCCCGCGAGATCCGTCCACGGACCCGAATCGTCCTGCCACTGCACGTGGTAGCCCGCGATGTCGGTCGTGCCGGTCGCCGGGCCCCAAGCGATCGTGAACTGGATTTGGTCCTCGTAGTTCGGCAAGAAAACCATGACCGAGTCGGGCGGAGTCGCATCCACGATCGTCCACGAGTCGTTACCAGCGGTCATCTCGACGTTCCCCGCACGGTCCGTCGCGTTCGAGCGGAAGGCATACGTATGGCCGTCCACGCCGGTGTACATGGCGGACGTCGTCGAGGCCGTTGTGACCATCCAATCCGACCAGGCCCCGCCGTTGTCGCGCACCTGAATCCGGTAGCTCGCGATGTCGAGGGTGTCGAACTGCGGTCCCCAGTAGACCGGGAACGTGAGCGACGTTTCGTACGTGGGAAGCTTAAGGGTGTGGGAGAAGGGCCGGCCCGTGTCGACCAGGGTCCAGGTGTCGTTGCCGGCCGTGATTTCGAAGTTCCCCGCACGGTCCGTCGCATTCGAGCGGAACGCGTAGACTCCCTGCCCAGTGCTTACGAACGTCCCCGAGGTCGCGGTCGTGTCGACGAGCCAATTCGTCCATCCCGCGGCTCCGGCGTTGTATTGGATCGTATAGGACGCGATGTCCGTGACCCCGGCGTCCGGCGCCCAGGACACGGTGAACGAGTTCGTGTTCTTGTACGCACTCAGCGGGTTCACATGGGAGCCCGGTCGGAGCGTGTCGACCGTGGTCCAAGTGTCGTTCGCGGACGGACCCGCTTCCCGGTTTCCCGCACGGTCGTCCGCCGTCGTCGCGAACTCGTACACCCCATCGGCGGATGCTGTGAACATGAACTGGCCAAAATTCCCCGCGGGTTGGACCGCGTACTGGACCCAGACCGCGCTCCCCCCGGTCCGATACCAGAGGGTGATGTTTCCCAGCCCGGTCCCGTTCCCGTCCGAGGCCGTGTACCAGACCGAGAACGTCAGGGCGCTCTCGTATGTCGGCAAGGAGCCGGCCGCAGAGGTCGGGGCGATCTTGTCCACCATCACGAAGGATTCTGTATGGCTCGTGCCCATGTCCACCGACCGGGGATCGTTCGCGAACGAATACGGCGGATACGTCGCGCTGACCTGCGTCTGGTTGTCCGTCGGCAATGGGGAGTCGATGTAGACCCGATCGGTCACCAGGATCCACGGTTGGACTCCGCTCGGGGTTGTACGATCCCAAATCCGCGTGCTCCCATCCATGACGACGACATGCGCTCCCCCAACGGGTGTGAATGCGTTGGGCCAGAGCGCGTCGACTTCGAGGTAGTTCTGCACGGTGAGATTTCCCGCGGCCATCACGGCCCATTTCGTGAAGGGGCTGTTGATCGCGGTCGCCTCGGTATAGTTGTCCACGTAGAATTCGTAGCTGCCGACCGACGTCAACGTCGCGTTGTCCGCCGTGAACCGCGTGGTGAACGTGTTGTTGCCAATCAGGAAGTATCCGTCCGCGTACGAGGCCTGAATCGGTGCGCCGTTGCCGGCCCCGCCCTTCGTGACACCGGAAATCGTATCGCTCGCGGACCGGCCGTTCGCGACGAGACCCGAGGCAATGCCGTACGCGTCTCCACCGCGGCCGCCGTCCGACGCGTCGAGTGCGTCACCACCCCGGCCGCCTTGCATCGTGGTGACCCGGTTCGAAGAGAGGTTCGGAGATACGAATACCTCCGCGGCCCCCGCCGCCGTGCCTCCGTTGCCGCCGAACCCCGTGCCGATTCCGCCGGCTCCTCCGGTGACGGTGTCGACTTGGTTGTAACTGGTCTGCGTCTTGTTGAACAATCCATCATTGTTCCCGAAGAAGACGATGCCCGTCGCGTTGCCGCCGTACCCGCCGCGCACGCCGAGGCCCCCGGCTCCGCCCGTCATCGTCGTGAAGGTGTTGGCGTGGACCGTCGCGATGCCGGCGACATAGAAGACCGCAATGCCGTTCGCCGCGCCGCCGGTTCCGCCGATCCCGGAACCACCACCGGCCGCCGCCCCGTTCCCGCCAATCCCGCCCCGGACCGTCTGAATGGAATTGCCGCTGGCGTCGGCGTTCATCGCGATAATCAGGAAGAGTCCTTCGGCGTCACCGCCCGCACCGCCGTTGCCGTTCGTCGCACCCTTCCCGCCCGCTCCTCCGTTGCCACCGGCCACGACATCAACGGTATTCGCGGACAACTGGCTGCTGCCTGAGGAGCTCGCCACCTCGATGGCGACGGCCGACCCGGCATCTCCGCCTCGGCCCCCGGTGACGGTCGTGGCACTGCCGCCGCCTGCGCCGCCGGATCCGCCCGATACCGTCGTGATCATGTTCCACTGAATCGTCGCGCCCGGCGTTCCGACGACGACAATCCCGGCCGCGGAACCACCGTTGCCGCCCCGACCGCCGGTGCCTCCGGCGATCGCTTGACCGTCCCCACCGCGTCCGCCGGTCACGCTGTCAATTGTGTTCGCCGTGATCGAGGCCGAGGGCGCCGCGACTACATAGATCCCCGCGCCGATCGATCCGTCCCGGCCCGGGGCTCCGGGGACCCCACCGGGCGCCCCGCTGAATCCGCGGACGCCTTGAATCATGTTTCCGTCAATCGATGCGGTCGCGCCGGCCGTCAGGAGGATGCCCATCGCAAAGCCGCTGCTCACATTCGTGATCGTGTTGCGCGAGATCGTCGGGGTTCCAGGCTGCTCGACCTGGATGCCGATTCCGGTGGCGTTGATTGCGTTGTTCGTAATCTGAACATTCGAGGCGTTCGCGTACACGCCGACGTTCGTGGCTCGCAGGATCGTGTTGCTCGAGACGAAACTCGAAGACCGAACGAAGGCGAAACCGACCCCCGCTTGGAGAATCGTGTTGCTGATGATGTTCGGAGAGCTGTCGGTCGCCGTGATCGCGCGGTCGGCTCGGTCGAAGGTCGACCAGGAGACGGATCCGGACGAGCTCGCATTGAACTGAATGCCGCCCCATGGAAACGGCGACCCGGTGTTGTTTGCGGTGAAGGTAATGGGTTTGGCCGGGGTCCCATCGGCCGTCAGCCTCCCCTCGACGAAGAGGTGGACGCCAGGATCGAACCTCACTATCGTTCCAGGCATGATTGTGAGGGCCCCTGAAGGACGAATCGTGAGCGGACCTATTACCGTGTAATTGATGTCGGCTCCGCCTCCCCAAGTCGTGGGCACGCTGATGATCCCTCGGACATAGGTCGTGGCGCTCGTGGTCGGAGCGGTGACTAACAAGATGGCGCCGACGGAGCCGAGCACGGCGAAAACAATCGCCACGCTCCTGATGGAGGACCACGACGGGTGGGGGCGCATGCGGGACGGCGTCTCCCGGGCAAGGGATTTCCCCGGCCCAGTGCCGTCCCTGTTCCCCGCCTCGATATATTACCCAAATGGCGCCGTTATCGTGCATGATAGCAACTTCGAACCGGGATAATGGCCGTCGCCTGGAGGAGGCGAGAACCTTCAAGCCGCGCCGAGGGTTAGGCGCCGCGGTGCCGCGAACGGGACTCGACGCGATCTTCTCGCCATCGTCCATTGCAATCGTCGGCGCGTCCCGTCACCGCGGAAAAATCGGATACGAAATCCTGCACAACCTGATCGTGAACGAGTACCAGGGGACCGTGTATCCCGTGAATCCGAAGGCGACGAGCGTCCACGGGATTCGGTCGTACCGGAGTGTCCTCGAGATCCCGGATGCCGTGGACCTCGCGGTCATCACCGTCCCCGCGGAGGTCGCCATCGCGGCCGTCGAAGAGTGCGGCAAGAAGGGCGTGAAAGGGCTCGTCGTGATTACGGCCGGGTTCCGGGAGGTCGGCGAAGCCGGAGCGGCCCGAGAGGCGCGACTCGTCGCCCTGTGCGACGAGTACGGCATGACGATGATCGGCCCGAACTGCATGGGCGTGATCAACACCCACCCCGACATCCAGATGGACGCGACCTTCGCGCCGACGCCGCCGCTCCCCGGTGGGATCTCGCTCGCGACGCAGAGCGGCGCCCTCGGCATCGCGATCCTGGACCACGCAAAATCCCTCGGCGTCGGCTTTGCCAAGTTCTGCTCGCTGGGGAACAAGGCCCAGGTGAGCCTCAACGATCTCCTCCGGATGTGGCACCGGGACCCGGACACGAAACTGATCCTCGCCTACATCGAGAATTTCGGCAACCCGAGGAATTTCGTCCGAATCGCGCGCGAGACCACGAAAGACAAGCCCGTCATCGCGGTGAAGTCGGGCCGTTCGGAGGCGGGAAGCCGTGCGGCGGTGTCCCACACGGGTTCCCTCGGCGGCTCGGATCTCGCCGCGGACGCGGTATTCACACAGACGGGGGTGCTGCGAGCGAACTCGATCGAGGAGCTCTTCGATCTCGCCATGGCGTTCGCCTTGCAACCGATTCCCCGGGGAGACCGCGTCGCGGTGGTCTCGGATGCGGGAGGCCCCGCGATCATGTGCGTCGACGAACTGGTCGCCCAGGGCCTGCGGCTCGCCGAGCTCGACCGGGCGACGATCACGTACATGAAGAGCTGGGCTCCGTCGGAAGCGTCGCTTCACAACCCGATCGACCTCACCCCGCAGGGGAGCCTCGAAGATTACCGACGCGCCATGGAGGCCGTCCTCGCCGACGAAGGCGTGGACGCCGCGATCGCGATCTACGTGCCGCCCGTCCGAGTGAACGAAGTGGATGTCGCGCGCGCAATCTGGGAGACGGCGCAGAAACATCGGAAGCCGGTCTTGTGCAACTTCCTCGGACGGGCCGAGGACAGTGCGGGCTTCGTCGAGCTGGTGACGCATCGCGTCCCTTCGTATTCGTACCCGGAAAGCGCGGCGCGGGCGCTCGCCGCGATGCGCCGGTACGCCCGATTCCGGGACCGGGAGGAAGGGGAGCTTCGAACCTTCTCGGTCAATCGCGGCGCCGCCGAATCCAGCTTGGCCCGGGCTCGAGCGGAGGGGCGAGCCCTGCTGCGTGGCGACGAGGCGAACATGCTCCTCGAGGCGTACGGGATTCGTACGGCAGCGACTCGGTTCGTCCGCTCGGTCGAAGACTTGCCCCGCGCCGCGGCGGAGATCGGCTATCCGGTGGTCATGAAGGCGGTCGGTCCGACTCTCATTCACAAGTCCGAAATGCACGCGGTCCTGCTAGACGTCCGGGCCAAAGATGCGCTCCTGGACGGGGCTTCCCAGATGGCGCGTCGCCTGCGGGATCGAGGGGTCGCTCTCGAGGGATTCTTGGTCCAAGAATTCGTGACGGGCGGAATGGAGGTGATCTTGGGCATGACCCGGGACAAGGTCTACGGACCGTGCCTGGTGTTCGGCCTTGGCGGTATCTACGTCGAGTACCTGAAGGACGTCGCGTTCGGACTGCCGCCGCTGACGGATCGAGATGGGATGCGAATGATCGAATCGATCCGGACGTATCCCCTCCTGAAAGGCGTCCGGGGCGAGCGGGCGCGAGATGTGAAGGCAGTGCAAGACGCACTCCTCCGACTCGCCCAACTCGTATCGGACTTCGAGGCGATTCAAGAGATCGATCTGAACCCGGTCGTGGTCTTCCCGGAAGGCGATGGTTACAAAACGGTCGATGCCCGAATCGCGCTCGCGCCCCCCGCGGCCGAGACCTAAGGGACGCGGTACGAATTCATTCGCCGGGAGCTGGGCCGCTTAACTCGATCCAGATTCCGTCTGGGTCCTCGACGTATGCGAGCAGACTCGTTCCCTCAACGAACGGAGGATGGCCGACCCGTGCCCCCTTCGAAAGCAGCTCTCGGTAAGCCCGCTCGACGTCCTCGCAGGCGAACGCGATGTGGTCGAGCTCGTCCCCGTTGCGATACGGTCCTGCGAAGAACTTGGAGCCATCGGGATACCAGTTCAGTTCGAGCAACTGTTTCGATCCCGCGCTGCGAAGCTCTGCCCATTCACCCTCTGTTTCCGGAACATGCTGACGGCGGACGACCTGCATTCCAAGAGCGTCCCGGTAGAACGAGATCGAACGGTCCATGTCTCGCACCTGAATCCCGACGTACGCGAGTTTGTAGCGCATGAAACCGATGGCCCCAGCCACCCGCAGCGCATAAGGGATTTCCCGCCAAACGACGGCGCGCAACGCTTGTAGCCTCGAAGGGCTATGTCCCTGGGGAGGGGGACATGATCCAAATTGACGTGGACCTCCCCGATCGACCCGGGGAACTCGCGAAGCTCGCCGCGATCTTGGGAGACGCGGGGATCAACATCGACGCGATCGGCGGCGAATCCGCGGGCGGACGATCGTATGTGAGCCTGATCGTGAACCAGCCTGTGCAGGCGAGGGAGGCGATGATGAAAAGCGGCTACACCTGCTCCGTGCGAACCGTGCTCGTCGTGCGCCTCGACGACAAGCCCGGAGCCCTCGCCGCCCTCGCCCGGAAACTCGGCGATGCCGGGGTCGATGTCGTCAGCGTGATTCATCTCGGCACCGTGGGTGGCCATGCCCAGGTCGCGCTCGGCGTCGACAACCTGGAACGAGCCCGCTCCCTTGTCTGACCTCGCCCTTGCCCCGACCTGACAAGCGCCCTTCTCACGACCGATAACCAAAGCCCGTTTCTTAAATAAGGCGCGGGCCGCTCGATTTCTCCGTACACGAAGCGCGAGGAGGTTCCCTCGCGACCCAGGCGGTCAGCGTATGCAAGGGGCGATCGAAGCTCTGCTTTCCGGTCTCGTATTCCGAGGGCTCGGCCCCGCCGTCTCCGGAATCCTCATGGCGGCTCCGCTGAAGAAGGTCGCTCGGGCTCAGCTCAAGAAGATTTACGTCCTCGATGAGCGGGGCGAGATGGCCGGCGAGTACGTCCTCGATTCGGACTGCCCGATCGACTACAACGACTTCCTGAAAGTCCTGCCGGACGAAGGAATCGGCGACCGCGATTCGCTCTTCGTCGGCGAATACGTGTTCACGGCCTTCCAGAGCGGTAAGTTCGCGTTCGTCCTTCTGTCACGCGGCCAGCTCGCACCGGACGATGTCAACTGGACCGCCCTCCTCCTCACGGCCGCGGATTCGCATCTCGCGTCCGCGGCGAACCGCCCCCCACCTGCTCGTACCGAACCGAAACCGGATGCCGACAAGGGATTCGCGGAGCGTGACGCACGCCTCCAAGCGAAGGAAAAATCCCTCGCAGAGCTGGAGGCAAAACTCAAAGCGGACGCGGCGAACGTGAGCGGGCGCCAGGAGGAGCTCGACCGGCAGAAGGCGAGGCTGGCGGCCCTCGCCGACTATTCCACCCAACTTCAGGACGCGGTGTCCAAAGGAGCCTCCCGATCCGCGAAGACCCTCGAAATCGCGGAACAACTCGCGGCGAGTTCCAACGAGGAATCGAAGAAGGCCGAGTCGAAAGCCAATTCGGAAGTACGACAGGCGTTCGAGCAAGAGCGAAGGGCGCTCATTGCCGCGAAGACCGATCTCGAGACCCGTTACCAAGAGGCTTCCGCGCGGATCGCACAGCTCGAGAAGGAAGCGAAGGACTCCGTCGCCATCCTCGAGAAGGAGCGGGCAGAGGCCTCCGCCCGGGCCGCGGAAGATGACAAAACGCGCCGCGAGATCGAGAGCCGCGTGGCCGACCTGAGCCAGCGTTTCACTTCGATGGCGAAAGAGCGCCTCGTCGCGTCCCATCGCCCCCCGGGCGAAGTCTCCGAGGAAGTCCGGAAGGCGATGGAGGGCGAGAAAGCCGAGTTGGCGCGGGAGCGCAAATTCCTCCAACGACGGGCGATCGAGCTCTTGGATCGCGAGGAGCGAGTCCGGGACCGCGAAGCCCGGGTCGACGATCGGGACCGTGAATTCGGGCGGCGGGAGCAGGATCTCGCGGCCCGCGAGCAGGATTTGGACCGGCAGAGGACCCTCCTGGCCCAGGCGAAGCCGCAAGCCCCCGAAGTTCGCGCCGAACCGGACGAAGCGAAAAAAGACATCGAACGGCGCGTGAAAATCATCCAGCAGAAGGCGCTGGAACTCCTGGATCGCGAGGAGAAGCTCCGAAAGCGCGCAGCGGAGCTGGAGGCGATGGAAGCTCGACTCGCCGGTCGCGTAACGGCCGAGTGACCGGCTCTAGTTCTCCAAGGAAATCAGGTCAGATAACCACCAAACGGCGCTTAAATAGGTCCCAGCGGAACCGGCGGTAAGCCACCCAGACGCTCGCCAGAGTCGTGACGACTTTGAACGTCTCATGTGCCGCACTGCCAGGTTCCTACCACGACGTCGCACGAGGTGCCTCGACTCGAACTCCCGGTCCTCCGGCCACGTCGATGAGCGGCAGCGCCGGTCGTCGCGACCCCTCCGCCTCCGTCCAGGACGTGGTGGTCTCGTGAAGGCGGGAACCGCGATCCTGCTCGCCTTCATCCTCCTCGCGACTGCCATCCTGGTGGTCGCAAGTCAGTCGATGCCCGACCCGCTCGCGAAGTTCCGGACCCCGGACGGTCGGCTCACGATTCCGGGGCGTGCACTGACATCGGAACTGCAACGATTGCTGTTCCATAGTAATGATCTGCAGCCTTACACGAATGTCACCTTCCTGCTCCCGGCGAGATCCACGTATCCGACGGAGCGCCTCGTGGCCATGTCATTTGCATCTCCAAATCTCAACGTCTTCGTCCATCTACGTCAAGCGCCGGAAACGTGGGGCAGCGCCATTGACCACGTCCTCCGAGTGTGGTTCCCACCGGTCGACTGGCACGAAGTGGGAATCGGAATCCGAGACTCGGTCCGGGACGGCGTAGGGTGGTTTTTCGATCTCTTCACGATGAACGCCAAGGCCGATACATTGTCGGTGGATTCGACCACCGTCTCGGTCGTCGACCCGGCCGCCGCCACCTGCACGACCTCTCAATCGGCAGCGGCGGGAGACAACGCGGTGCTCGTGATGCTCAGCAATCGCGGCCCGACCGCATACACCACCGTCACTTACGGCTCGGTCAGCCTGGGTCTGATTGCTGGGACCGCCACGAGCGGCACGGGATTCGTCCGGACGGAGATGTGGTTCTATCAGGGCGCGATTCCGAGCGGGGCGCAAACGATGACGGCCACGCTGGTGAGCGGCACCGCGAAACAGGTATGTGCAACGGTACTCCTGAGCGGCGTCTGGGCCCCGACTCCGACTGCAGGAGGAACCAGCGCCAGCGGGACGACCGCGAATCCGAGCATTTCGATCTCTCCGGCATCCGCCGGCGAGCTGGCTTTCGCGGTGATGGGGATTCGAGGGACTACGGCACCGACGGCGGTCACCGGCACGGGAGCCACCGCGACGAGTCTCTACGGGATTGCGCCGACCCAGTGCACCAGCGCCCCCTCCACTTCATGCGGAGCGGGGGCCGACATGCCCTTCCCCGGAACGGCAATCACGTGGACGGACGGCAACGCCACGGACTGGGTCGTTTCCGCGGTTCGTGTATTGCCCACCCCCAACTGCGGCGCTGCATCGGGGAATTGCTACCGGATTGGCGCGGGCGGGACGTGGGCCACGGGCGCGAATTGGTCGAATACGTCCGGCGGGGCAGCGTGCGGCTGCACTCCGGTGGCAACGAACAATGCCATCTTCAACGCCACCCCCACGGGCACCACGACTCTCGCCGCGGCGACCACGATCGCCAGCATCGACATGACGAACTTCACCGGCACGCTCGATACGACCGCATCCAATTGGGGCCTGACGGTGAACGGCCCGTTCGCCATCCAAGGCACCCTCCTGGCCCGGAATTCGACCATCGTCGTCACCGGAGACGTGGTCATGCTGACCGCGGGGACGATCGTCAATCTCGGCGCATCGGCGTGGACGATCAACGGATTGTGGACGAATCTCTCCACCTCCGCCTCGTGGGTCGCGGGGACGAGCACGGTCACGATCCGAGATGCCGCGAGCGGGACGCTGACATTCGCCGCACTCGCCGGCGGGACGAACGAGTTCAACAATCTCACGCTCGATGCCACCGTGACCACCAGCATCACCTACACGATGGCGGCGAACCCGCTCCGGATGGGAGCGACCCTCACGATTCGCAACTCGACCGGCGGGGCGACGGGACCGACCATCTTGACGACATCGGCGTCGAACCTCGGCATCACGACGGGCGCGCTCGCCCTTACGACCTTTGGAAGCCTGACGGCGAATGGGTCCGCCGTCGTGGTCAACGGCAACGTGAACGTCAGCGCCGCGAACGGCTACGTCGTCATGGGTTCGTCGACCTGGACCGTCACGGGCACTTGGACGAACGCTTCGACGTCCGCCTCATGGAGCGCCGGGACGGGCACGGTCACGTTCACGAGTGCGACCGGCGGGACGATGACGTTCGCCGGTGCGAATCTTCCCGGGAACGAGCTCAACAACGTTTCGTTCACCTCCTCGGCCGCGTCCGCCCAGACGTTCACCATGGCAACGAGGGCCCTGATCTGGGGCGGGACGCTCACGATCTCGGACGGTTCTTCGACCACGGCGCTCGCAACGGCGAGTCTCGGCCTGACTGGCGGCGCACTCAGCGTCGGCAACGGCGGCATCCTCACCGCGAACGCATCCACGGTCACGGCATCGAGCGTGGCGATGACCGGGGGAACGAGCGGAACGATTACGCTCACGACCAGCTCGTTCACCAGCACCGGCAACTGGGACACGAGCGGAGCCGGCTCCGTGTTCACGAAGGGAACGAGCACGGTGACGATGAGCGGTGTGGCTAACATCGCCATTCTGAACGCGAGCAACAACTTCAACAACCTAGTCATCTCCGCGGCGGGAACGGTCACCCAATCCGGGCTCGTGGACGTCTCTGGGACGTTGACCGTGAATGGCGGCTCGGTCCTCGCGAGTGGCACCTTCACGTTGACCGTGGCCACCCTCGCGGCGAACATGGCAGGTGGAATCACGGCAGGAGCGGCAGGCACGAAGACCATCACCGGGAATGTCAGCATCGCCGCCGCGGGATACTTCAGCTTCGGCGCGGCGACCTGGAACTTCGGCGGTTCGTGGACGAACTCGTCGACGAGTGGATCGTGGTCCGTCGGAACGGGCACGGTCGTCTTCAATTCCGGCTCGTCTCGCACAATGACCTTCGCCAACTTGGGAGTCTCGGAGTTCAACAACGTGCAGTTCAGCCCGACCGCCGCAGCAACGTTCACCATGGTCACGAACGGCCTGCGGTGGGGAGGCACGCTGACGCTCAACAACAATGCGACCCTTTCGACCGGGAACCTCGCGCTGACGGGCCCGGGCGGGAACCTCACCGTGAACAACGGGGCCACCTTGACCGCGGGCACGTCGGTCGTGAGCGCGACCAACGTGACGATGACGGGCGGGACCTCGGGAGCAATCACGGCCTCCGGGTCGTGGACCGTCTCCGGAAACTGGGACACATCCGGAGCGGGCTCCGTACTCACCGCGGCTTTGAGCACGGTGACGCTGAGCGGAACCGCGAAGACCGTCCGGATCCTGAACGCATCCAACGGCTTTGGGGCACTCACGATCAGCGGCACGGTTTCCGCGGCGTCGGCAATCACCCTCTCCGGCCTCCTGACGGTCAGCGGCACCTTCGACACGACCGCGACCAACTACGGCCTGTCGATTGGCGGTGGCCTGACGGTCAGCGGCGTCGCGGGAATCCTCCGGTCAAATGGATCGACGGTCTCTGTGGCCGGGAATGTTTCCGTGAACAATGCGGGCGGCTACATCACGTCCGGCGCCGCCGGTTCGTGGACCGTCTCGGGATCCTGGACGAACACGTCGACGTCCGCATCTTGGAATTTCGCGGCGTCCATCACGTTTAACTCATCGGTCTCCCAAACGATGACCTTCGCGGTCCTTCCCGGAGGCGCCGCCGAGTTCACCGACATCGCGTTCAACAGCGGTCCGTCGACCGTCACGTTTACCATGGCGACGAATCGCCTCATCTGGTCGGGGACCTTGGCGGTCCAGGGTGGGGCCGGAGCGACGACGCTCGCTACGAGCAACCTGGGCCTCACCGGCGGCGCAATCACCATCGACGACGGCGGCGTGTTGACCGCGAATGCATCGGCGGTCAGTGCATCGAACGTCACGATGACCGGCGGTGCGTCAGGTACGCTGACGCTTACCACGGGCGCATGGACCATAACCGGTAACTGGGACACATCCGGCGCAGGCTCGACCTTTACGGGCACGGCCAGCACCGTGACGATGACCGGGGCGGTTACGACCGTCAAGATCCTGAACGCGTCGAACGGGTTCGGAGCACTCGTCATCGGTGGCACCGTCTCCGCCGCCTCGGCCCTCACGACCGCGGGGCTCGTGACTGTGAGTGGTACGCTCGACACGACGGCGACGAACTACGGCCTCACGGTCGGCGGCGGACTCACCGTCAGCGGTGCGAGTGGGGTGCTCCGCTCGAATGCGTCGATTGTCTCCGTGGCCGGGAACGTGAGTATCAACAACGCCGCGGGCTACATCACATCGACGGCCGGCGGTTCTTGGACCGCGTCCGGATCGTGGACGAACTCCGCGACGTCAGCCTTGTGGAGTTTCGCCGCTCCGATCACCTTCAACTCGTCGGCCTCGCGAACGATGACGTTCGGTAACCCGCCCCTCGAATTTGGCGGGAACGTCACCTTCAACTCCGGTGCATCGACGGTCTCTTTCACGATGGCCGCAAACAGCCTAGACGTCGGTGGGACGCTCACAATCGCAGGCGGAGCCGGAACGACGACGCTGAATACGAGTGGTTCAAACCTCGCCATCAACGCGGTCGCATTCGTTGTGAACGCGGGAGGAGCCCTCACGGCCAACGGGTCCACAATCACCGTCACATCGATGGACACCCATCTCGGCACGTTCGCGGTCGGCGCCTCGACCGTCGTCGTGAACGCCTCGGGCGGCACGATTGACATCACGCAGACCGTCAACAATCTCACGGTCAATCCGGCCGTCTCGACAACGTTCGCTGGATCCCTCACGTGGACGGGAACCCTCACCTTCACGAGCGCCGGGACCGTCGCGTTCGGAACGAATAGTCTGACCTCCAGTGGCGCCGCGACGTTCACGTTCGCGTCGGCGACGGTCACGATGAGCTCGGGGAACTGGGATACGTCTTCGGCCACGACCTTCACTGCGACGAGTTCGACGGTTACGTTCTCAGGGACTGGAAATCTTCGGATCGGGGGGAGCGCCTCCTTTGATGTGCTCGTCGTCAGTGGCGGCACCCGGACTCTCCAGAGCCAACTCACGACGGCGGGACTCCTGACCCTTTCGGGCGGCATCCTCGCCAAGGGGGCGAACGCTCTCACTGCTAACACCGGACTGACGATGTCAGGAGGCGCGATCACGTCCACCTCCGGTGTTGTCAGCATCACCGGCAATGTATCGATCGTGGCAGCCGCGTCCTACATCGTCTTCGGTTCCGAATCCTGGACCGTGAGTGGCTCGTGGACGAACAATTCCACGTCGGCGAGTTGGTCGATCGGAACCGCGACCGTGGCCTTCAACGCGTCCTCGGCGCAGACGATGACGTTCGCGGCTCTCCCGGGGAACGCACCCGAGTTCTACAACGTGACCTTCAATAGCGGCGTGTCGACGGTCACGTTCACGATGACGGCGAATGCCCTGGCTTGGTCCGGAATCCTCACGGTCCAAGGCGGGAGCGGGGTGACGACGCTCGCCTCGAGCAATCTCGGACTCACGGGAGGCGCCATCGTCGTAGGCAATGCGGGAGCCCTCGCGGCGAACGCCTCCGCGGTGTCCGTCTCCGGGGTGACGATGATCGGAGGTGCGAGCGGCACGTTGACGTTGACGACCGGTTCATGGACCGTCTCCGGCAGCTGGAACACAAGCGGGCTGGGCTCGGCATTCGCGAAAGGCACCTCGACGGTCACCTTGACCGGGGCCGCGCAGACCGTATCCATTCGCAACGCATCGAACGGGTTCTACAATCTCAGTGTCTCGGGCACAATCACTCAATCAACCGCCATCGATGTGTCCAATTCGTTGACGGTGAGCGGAGCGCTGGCCACCGGAGGGTTCAACATTACGGGCGGTTCGAACCTCTTCGTCCCGGATGGTGGCACCCTGGCGGCGGGCACGTCCACAGCCACGTTCACGAACGTCACGATGACCGGAGGAGTCTCTGGTACGATCTCCCTCACCGGAGCCTGGACGGTGAGCGGTTCTTGGGACAGCACGGGCGCAGGCTCGGTTCTGAACTCCGGGACATCGACCGTGACCTTCACCGGGACCTCTCAGACCATTAGCCTCGCGGCGGGCCAGATGTTCTACAATCTCACGATCGGTGGTACAGTCTCCATCAACTCGACGGCGACCGCGGCGGCTTTAATCGTGAACAACGGCGCCGTCCTCACAAAGACGGGCCAGACCATCGCCTTCAACACCCTGACAGAGAACGGGACCGGGAGCATCGTCGACGGACCGATTACCGTAGTGAACTTCTCCGTCACGAACAGCGATGGAACGAACCTCACGGCCATCAGCGTGTTCACGACGTGGACAATCGACGCGGACTACACATGGACCCATTCATCCACCATCGCGACCTCGACGATCACCTTCACGATCGGGGGCAACACGAGCGGCCACCGATTCAATGTGACCAAGGACGCCGTTGATTTCACCAACGGGCTCGTGAACGGTTCCGGTCAGATCATCTTCACGATGCTCGGCTCGGACCCGGTCGTCGACGTCCGCCTTTCATCGTCTTGCGGGGGGAATCGATACTGGATCGGCGGGGCGGGTAGCTGGTCTCAGACGGCCCACTGGGCGGATTCCTCGGGCGGGGTGAACGGATGCTCCGTGCCGAGCTCCTCGAATGCGGTCTTCTTCGACGCGAGCTCCGGAGGAGGAACCGTCACGATTAATCTGAATGCCGCCGCGTCTTCGCTCAACTCGACCGGGTGGACGGGGACGCTCGCGATCGGGTCGTTCGACCTCGCGGTCGGCGGCGACATCACCCATGCGGCGGGAGTCATTTCGATTGGCCCCTCCTCCAACGCCGGCCTGACGGCAACCGGGACTCTCACCCTCTCAGGTTCCGCCGTCCTCGACGGGTCCGGCGCGGCGTCCCTGGTCACCGTCTCCGGCGACGCGTCAATCACCAGCACGTCGGCTTACTTCCGGATGGGCACTGGCACCTGGACCTTCGGAGGGTCCTGGTCCAACGGCAGCACCTCGACGAACTGGGTCGCCGGAACCGGCCTCGTGATCTTCGATTCTTCGTCCTCGCAGACGCTCACTTTTGCGAATCTTGCGGGGGACGAATTCCACAATGTGACATTCCAGTCCGTGGCGGGCAGCGGGACAATCACCTTCTCGATGGCGGCGAACGGCCTGCGGTGGGGTGGACTCCTCGTGATCCAAGATTCCGCGGGTTCGACGACCACGCTGGTGACATCGAATCTCGCCCTGACCGGTGGATCCCTTACGGTCGGCAATTCGGGAGTCCTCATCGCGAACGCATCGAGCGTCGCCGTGGTGGATGTCACGATGGCCGGCGGAGCTTCCGGTACGCTGACCCTCACGAGCGGGTCTTGGACCGTAAGCGGGCAATGGGACACGTCCGGCGCCGGTTCGACGTTCGCTCGGGGCACGAGCACGGTTACCCTGTCGGGCACGTCGGCGAGTGTCACGACCCTCGATGCGACCAATGGATTCAGCAATCTGGTCATTTCCGGCACGATCACGCAGAACACCGCGATCGACGTGCGCGGCACGCTGTCGGTGAGTGGCACGCTCACCACATCGGGGAACGACCTCACGGGCGGCGCCAACCTCACGATCTCCGGAGGGGGGAGCCTGGTCGGGACCTCGTCGTCTATCGTCGTCTCCGGGGTGACGATGAACGACGCAGGGACGAATTCCATTTCCCTCACGACCGGCTCTATTTCCGCGTCGGGTACATGGGACACCTCCGGGGCGTCCTCGGCATTCACTGCCGGCTCGTCCACCGTGACCCTCACCGCCGCCTCCGCAACGATGGCGCTCGGGCCCGCTCAAGCGCTCGCGTCCTTGATCATCGCAGGGAACGTCTCGTTGGCATCCCCGTTGACGGTCTCCTCCCTCACAATCTCCTCGGGCGGACTCGCGAAAGGCCCGCACCCGCTGACCGTGAACAGCAATCTGACGCTGGCGGGCGGCTACCTCACCTCGACGTCTGGGTCGGTCTCGATCGCAGGAAATGTGAGCATTTCTTCGGCGTCGTCTTACATCGCGTTTGGCTCGGAAACCTGGATCGTCTCCGGGAATTGGACGAACGCCTCGACCTCGGCATCTTGGTCCGCAGGGTCTGCCGTGGTCACATTCAACGCGACGACGGACCAGATCATGACATTCGCTGGGGCCAACCTTGCTGGCAACGAATTCAGCACGGTTGAGTTTGACAGCGGCTCCTCGACCACGACGTTCACGATGGCCGCAGATGGCCTTGTGGCCCAGACCATCACAATCCAAGGTGGCTCCGGGACGACGATTTTGACGACCTCGGGTGCGAGTCTCCCAATCATGGCGAATGCCCTGACCGTGGGCATTGGTGGCGCGCTTACGGCCAACGCCAGCATCCTGACGGTGCGCTCGCTGAGCACCGCCGCTGGCGTATTCGCAGCCGGGACGTCGACCGTCGTCGTCAACCTCTCCGGCGGCTCCGTCGATGTCACGCAGACGTTGTACGACATCGTCGTGAGCCCTGGAATCAGTACGACCTTTGTCTCGAGCATCACCTGGTCCGGGGCACTAACGCTGACGAGCTCCACATCGGTTTTCAACGGCAGTCTGATTTCCAACGGCCCGGCGGTCCTGAACCTCGGAGCATCCACGCTCTCCATCGCAGGATCGTGGGACACCTCCTCGACGACGACTCTCACGTCGATCGGCTCCGCGGTGACCTTTACCAGCGTGACCGGCTCGATCACCCTCGGTGCGAGTCAGCGGTTCGCCACGTTGACCATCGCCGGGACCGTCGCTCTCGCGACCGACCTGAGCGCGGACACCCTGACCGTGACAAGCTCGAACGTATTGACGATGACGAACCACCGCATCGCATTCAACAGTCTGACGGTCAGCGGGACGATTACAGACGGATCCGTCAACGTGACCGACCTCACGGTCACGAACAGCGACACGACCGCCTCGGTCACCATTGCGGGGTTCAGCGAGTGGTCCCGAGGCTCCTCATACGCCTGGACCCACACCTCGAGCGAATCGTCCCAGACGATCACGTGGACGATCGGTGGAAATGCCGCGACCATCCCGTACGCCGTGACGAAAGACGGCTCGTCCTTCGCAACCGGAACGGTCAACAGTTCCGGTCAGGTGATCTTCACGATGCTCGGCTCCGACCCCGCCATGCAGGTGACCGTGCACAACCCGATTCCGCCTCCGTGGTGGCAGTCATCCTATCTGCTTGCGATCTTCCCCATTGGAATCCTCTTGGGTGTTGCAATGTTCGCGCAACGACAGCGCTGGAGGCCCGCGAAGGCCTTCCTCGTGGACGACAGCGGGAGAATGCTCAGGGAATTCACCCTGGACCCGGCCTGCCAGGTCACGTACGACCAGGCGGTGCAGGCTGGCATCTTGGACGCGGTCGACAAGCCGATCAAAGTCACGAAGTACCACGGCCAGACCGTCCGCGGGGACGCGCTGGGGGTCGTGCTCCTCGCCTACGGGCCGGTCACCCTCGAGCACGTCGAGTTCGCGCGTGAGATGCTGGTCCAGATTCAGGACAAGTTCGAGGACGCCGTCAAACAACGCCTCGAAGATGCCCGGGCCCAAGAGGCCAGTGTCGCCACGCAGATGGAAGGCCTCGAGGCACGCCGGACGGAAGTCGAGACGCGAGCAGCCGAGGTCGAATCGATGACCCAGCGAGCGGAAGCCCGAGAGACAAAGATCGCCGCGGACACCGAATCGCTCGAGGCGAAAGAGCAGGACCTCCGCCGACGGGAGGACGACTTGGCGGAAGGCCGCAAGGCGGTCGATGAGCAAGTGCGACAAGTCGAAGAACTCCGGACCTCGATCGACCGACGTACCGAGGAAGTCCAGGGGCAGGCGGCCGAGGTCATCGCTAAGTCCGAGGCGGTCCGGATTCGAGAAGAGGGGGCGACCGCGCTCGAAGCGACTCTCCGGCAGCGAGACGACGCGCTTGGACAAGGAGAGGCCCGCCTGCAAGACGCGATGGAACGCCTCGCGACGGAAACGTCCGAGGTGCATCAGAGGCTGGACGAGGCCGGGCGGCGCGAGGAGGCCCTGAGCCGGGATCAGGCAGACCTAGCGAACGGCCGTCAGAAGTTCGAGGTGGATCAGAAAGAGCTCCTTGAGTTCAAGCGTTCGATTGACAGCCGGGTCAGCGCCGTCGAAGAGAGCGAGGCCGCAATGGGCCAGTTGTCGAAAGAGCTCGCGGCACGGGAGGCCCGAATCGCGCCCGACGAAATACGACTCGCGGAGCGAGCAAATGCGCTCGACCAACAGGAGGCGGAGCTGAAGACCGATGAAAATCGGCTGACCGCGAGGACCCAGGCGCTCATTGCCCAAGCCGAGGACCTGAGCGCGCGGGAAGTGACGCTCAAAGAGGACCGAGTGGTCCTAGAGGAAGCGCGGGGTGCGTTCGAGTCGGATCGGCGAGAATTCGAGGAGCGCCGTGCGCAGTATGACGAAGAAATGCGCCGACGCGGGGACGACCTCGATAGCCAGGCGAAGACGTTGGGCGAGAGCCAACTCCGATTGGCCCAGGAGACGGAGACGTTCGAGGCGGAGCGGACCGAAAAAAGCCAGGCCATCCTTTCCCGCGAAATCGAACTCGAAGCTCGCGAACAGTCTCTCCGGGAAAAGGAGGACGCGGTCCGCGGCCAGGCGGAGGAAAACGCGCGTCGCGTCGCGGAACTGACGGCCCAAGACGAATCTCTGGAGATCGAGGCGGCGAAAGCGGACAAGCTGCGCGGTGATCTCGAGGCTCGCAAGGTTGACCTCGCGAACGGCGCGAAGGAACTGGAAGTCGAAGCGGCTCGATTGCGGGACGAGGAAACAAGAGCGGCGGAGGAACGACGGACGTGGCAGACGACCCTGGAGTCCGAGCAAGCCCTCCTGAAGGGCCAGCGGGACGCGTTCGAGCAAGAGGCCGCCTCGGCGCGAGCCTCGTGGGCGGATCGGGTGATGCGGATCGAAGCCCGCGAGGTCGACGCGGAGGAGAAGGAAGAAAAGGTCCGGACGGACGTGGACTGGATCGCCCGGAGCGAGGAGGACCTCAAACGCCGGGAGAAGGCCGTCGAAGAGGCCGGGCTGTCCGCGGCTCAGATGAAGGCCACCGCAGAACGCGTCGCGAAGGAGGCCGAACAGCGATTCCTCGAGATCGAGTCGCGGGAACGTGCCCTTCGAGAAGAGGCGGCGCAACGCTCCATCGAACTCACACAGCAGACGGAAGGACTGAAGCGAATCGAATCAGAGCTTGGATCGAGGCAAGCCGATTTCGAGAAGGAGCGGGTCATGCAGACCGAACGGCTCCGCGAGACCGAGACGAATCTTCAGATGAAGGCCCAAACCCTCGAGGCCAAGGCCCGCGAACTCGCAGACCGTGAGAGCCGGGTCGCGGCGACGGAGGAAGCGTCTCGCCAGGCCGACTTGCGCGTCCAGCAGGAGCGGGCGGACGTCCAGGCGACGGCGAAACAGGTCGAATCCCAACAGCTCGAACTCGCACAGCTCAAAGACCGCTACGATTCGGAGGCGGCGCGTGTCCGCAGCGAGATAGAGGGCATGCGACAATCCGTCGCGGCGAAAGAGGCAGAGCTGCGTGGAGAGAGAGAACGCGTCGAACGGGATTCGGCGGCCCTGCAGGAGACCCTCGGCGCGAAGGCGAAGGAGATGTCGGTCCGAGAACGGGCGCTCTCCGCGCGAGAGGCAGAACTCCAAGCGGAGGAGCATGAGCTTGAGGCACGCGGGCGGGAACTCGAATCAAAGGAGCGCCAAGCCGAGGCCCACCTGACCGAGATGTCCGCGCAGGCGATGGCGCTCATCCGCAGAGAGCAGGATCTGAACACGCGAGGTGCGCAGCTCGAACAGACGGTCCGTCGGTTCGAGGCCGAAGCGACGGAGAAGCGCCGCGAATGGGAATCCCTCCAGACGAGCCTGAGGTCTCAGGAGGCACAATTCAGCGCGACGTCCGAATCTCAAATGGCCGAGCTCTCGAAGAAATCGGAAGAACTCGAGGGCCGAGAGCGCAGCCAACGGGCGGCGCTCGCCCAGCTGGAGCTCCAGCGATCCAAGCTCGAGGCGGAAGCCAAGGCCCAATCGGCCAAGTCCGCAGAAGCGGAGGCGGCGTGGCGGCGATCGGAAGCCCGACTCGCGGAGCTCAAGACAAAAGAGGACGATCTCCTCCGGGGGCGTCAGTCGTTCGAATCCGAACGCTCCACCTGGTCCGCCCGCCGAACCGAAGAGCTGAAGCAGCTCGAAGCGACGCGAGATGCAGCCGCACAGCAGGCCCAGCAAGCGGAGCGGCTCGTGGCGGAGTCGCATCGCCGGGCCTTGGTCGCGGAAGAAGCCGAACGGGCGGCGAAACGGCAGACGGCGGACCTGGCTGCCCAACAGACGCGCCTCGAAAATCGTCGGCTCGAAGCCGAGAAGGCGGAGCGCGACGCCCAGGAACACCTCGCCCAGCTGCAGGATGCCTCCCAGAAGCTGGCGGCGAAAGACATGGAAATCGCCACCTCGCTCAAGAATCTCGAGTCGCGACAGTCAAAACTGGCGGCATCGGAGCGCGAGTCTGCGGCCCTCCAGGCCGAATTGCGCTCCCGCAAGACCGCCTTGGACCAGGAGTCGACGCGCATCGCCGCATCGTCGGATCAATTGGCAATGCGTCAAAAGGACTTGGAGTCTCGGACGGCCGCCCTGGAAGCGAAGATGGCGCAAGCCTCGGCGAGGGAACAGGCCCTCGCGACGGAGCTCCAGCGCGCGGACAACCTGATGGAAGACCTCACGAAGAAAGAGCGCGACCTTCGCACCCGCGAGGAGACGGCGAAGGGCACCGAGAAGAACTTGGCGGCACGAGAGACGAACCTCACCGCCCGGGATGCCGAGGTCAGAGACGGGATGCGAGGACTCGAGAAGCTCCGCAAAGAAATCGAGGACCAGCGAGGTGCAACCGAGGAGGATCGCCGGACCGCGAAGACGACCCGTGAAGAGGCGGAGGCGACCAAGCGCGAGGCCGACAAGGTCCGCGCCCAGGCCGACGCGATGCAGGCGGAGGTCAACAAGAACCTCCGGTTCCTCCAGAAGAAGGCGCTCGACGTGCTGGATCAAGAGGAGAAAATCCGCGCTCGGGTTGCGAACATCGAAGGACAGGAGAAATCGCTCGACACCAGGGGAGAAATCCTCGAGGGGAAGGAACGCGCCCTCGAGGCGGAGCAAGCCACGCTCGATTCAAAGCTCGGGAAACTACAAGCTGAGGTCGACCGACTTCGCGCGCGCCTCGCAGAGACGGAAAAGGCGGGAGGCCCGACGACCGCCGCGATGGAAGAGTGGAAGAAAGATGTCGAGAACCGGGTGAAGATCATCCAGAAGAAGGCCATGGACCTGTTGGACCGCGAGGAAAAGCTCCGGAAGAAGGAGGAGGAGCTCCGTGCACGCGCGAGCCAGCTCGGCGTGAACCCCTAATCGACAACGAGGCGGAACCGACGCCGTAGCCGATTGCGCCGAGCACTAACGCGCGGCCTTGCGAATCGCCTGATCGAAATCCTCGATCAGGTCGTCCGTATCCTCGAGGCCGACACTCACGCGCACGAGGCCTTCGGTAATCCCGCTCTTCTTTCGCTCGTCCTCCGTGAGGGGCCCGTGGGTCATCGATGCGGGGTGCTGCACCAGGGTTTCCGTCCCGCCGAGGCTCACGGCGAGCGTCGCCACCTTCACGGACTCAACGAACCGCCTGCCCGCGCGATGGCCCCCCTTCAGCTCGAAGCTCAGCATCGCACCGAAGCCGGACATCTGTTTGCGCGCGAGGGCGTGTTGAGGAAACGACGCGAGGCCGGGATAGTGGACCACCCGCACGGCCCGGTCACTTTCCAAGGACTCGGCGAGTGCCTGGGCGCTTGCGCCTTGGACTTGCATGCGAATCGGGAGCGTCTTAATCCCGCGTCGAACCAGGAACGCCTCAAACGGGCCGAGCGCAGGACCCAACATCTTGTACGCGAACCAGATGCGGTCGAACAATCGAGGGGTCGCCGTGATGACTGCACCCGCGACGACATCGCTGTGGCCGCCGAGATACTTCGTCGCACTGTGGAGCGCCGCATCGACCCCGAATTCGAGGGGACGTTGGTTGATTGGCGATGCAAACGTGTTGTCCGCAAGGGTCGTGGCTCGCACGGACTTCGCGGCATCGACCGCTTCGCGGAGATCCGTAATCATCATCGTGGGGTTCGCCGGAGTCTCGATGTAGACCAACCGGGTGTCGCTCCTGACGGCCTCCTTCCAGGCACCCGGCTTCCGCGGATCGACGAAGCTCGTCGACACACCGAACCGTGGCAGGAGGCGGGTGAAGATCTCCGTGGTGGCCGCGTACAGGCTCGCGCCCGCGACGACGTGGTCGCCGGAATCCACGCATGCCAGGATTGCCGACGCAATCGCGCCCATCCCGGATCCCGTCGCGAGGGCCCGGGGGCCGCCTTCGAGATCCGCGAGCGTCTCCTCGAGCTCGCGCAGCGTGGGATTGCCCCATCTCGTGTAGTATGCCGCGGGCGCCGTCGCGGCCGCAAACTCGGCGCCTTGGTGCGCCGACTCGAGAGCCCAGGTCGAACTCGCGTAGATCGGCGTGACGATGGGACCCCGCCTTTTCCCGCGGCGGCCGTGGACCGCGCGCGTCCGAGGACCGAGACTCTTTGCCACGATACGGAGACGCTGGGTTCGGCGAAATAGGTTTCCAAAGCCAAAGAAAACGAGAGCGAGATGAGGTTCGAAGATGCCCGCACCGGCGCCGTGAAAGTTAAACCGGAAAGGTCAAAAAGGGGGGGTGTATAACAACCCTTCGCCCGGTCGTTGTATCACGGCCGGGCGACCCGCCTAAGGAGGCAACTAGATGTCGCGTGAAGTGGACTTTTCGGCGAAACCAATCGACCCCGACTTCATGAACAAGCCGGACGAATACCCCGAGACGGGGACCCACTTCGACCACAAAGTCTACGCCGAGGGCGTCGAGCGGCTCGATGCCAACGGGACCCCGTATCCAACGAAACTCGGAATTCACGGTCTCCACGTGGCTGTCGACTTCGATGGCTGCGTCGCCGACGGCGTCTGCATGGACGTCTGCCCGGTCGACGTCTTCGAGTGGCTTCTCGCCCCGGGCAAGAAAGGCACCGGGAATGACAAGATCATTGAGAAAGGCGGCGAAGAGTGGGATAAGTACCGATGCGACAAGTCCGACATGATTCGGGAGTCGGACTGCATCGACTGCATGGCGTGCGAGACCGCCTGCCCGACGAAAGTCATCAAGATCAACCCGTAACCGGTACGCGCGCCTCGGAGTCCACCGGACGGACCGAGTCGAGCTCACTCGAGATCGGCTTGCGGTTGGGTCTTCCGCCCGAAGAGGGCCCGCCACGCCCGGCGCAAGGGCTCCGAGACGGCGGTGATTTTCCCCGACCGGATTCCCAAATAGACCAGGCCGACCACGATCCAGTAGGCGACATACGCCGAACTCTCCAGGAGGGTCGGCGCCGCACTGTAGCCCACGATGCCACGCAGCAGATACCCCGCAACATTCGACGCGTCGTCGGGAAAGGACCTCGTCAAGTCATAGAGCGTCGCTGAGCCGAGGCTCCAGTTGATCGCTTCTCGCAGTTCATGGACCGCGTGAGCGAAGAGGCCCGCCGCGATGACGACAAGGAAAACGCTCGTGACCTGAAAGAAGCGCTTCAGATCGATCCGCCAGGACACACGGATCAGGCCGATCCCAATAATCGCCGCCACCAGCAACCCCACGGCCACCCCGATGATTGCCTCGAGGGGCGATGTGAGCCTTCCCGCGCCGAACACGAACAGCGCCGTCTCGACTCCCTCCCGCAAGATCACGACGAAAGATAACAACACGAGTCCGAAGGCCTGCTGTCCGCGAAGCGCCGCATCGATCCGCTGCTGGACGTGGACTTTGATGCTACGAGACGCTTTCATCATCCAGAGGACCATCGAGGTCAGGACCGCGACGGCAACGAGCATCGCGACCCCTTCGAAGACCTGTTCCCCAAATCCCTCGAACTCGATTGTCATGAGGACCAAGACAGCCGCAACGCCGGCGCTGACCCCCATCGCTCCTGCGGTCCCCAGGTAGACGTAGCGGTTCAGCGAGCCGCGCCCGATTTTCACCAGGTATCCGAGGATGATTCCGATGATTAGCGCGGCTTCAATGCCCTCCCGAAGCCCGATGATCAGGTTCGGAATGATCCCAACGGCGGCCACGAGTCACGTCTCCGAGTCACATCTCCGAATCCCGATCGACACAGCGCGCGGTATCGCGTCGATAACGGCGTAATATTTGAGCTTTCGGTCAATGGAATCTGGGGACGAACAAAGGCAACGAAACGCGCGATCCGTCCGGTGGGGACGCCATCAAGCCCCGTCGTTCATCGATCCGCTGCGGTATCCGAGAAGATCGATCGTGACGTACAGGAATCCGGCATCGCGGACCGCGCGGGCGACCTTTTCGGCGGTCTCGGGGGCGACGATACGCGGGATATCCGCTCGCGGCACCTCGATCCGGGCGACCCTATCGTGGGCCCGCACGCGCACGACTCGGAAGCCTAGCGCCCGGATCGCTCCCTCCGCTGCCTCGACACGTTGTAGCTTTTCCACCGTGATCACCTCGCCGTACGCTATCCGAGAGGACAGACAGGCGTTGCTCGGTTTGTCGAAGAAGCTCAGGTGAAGTTCTCGAGCGAGCGCACGCACGTCGGCCTTCGCAAACCCGAATTCGACCAACGGATGCCAGAAGCCCGCCTCGTTCATCGCTTGGATTCCTGGGCGGTGGTCGCCCAAGTCCGAGACGTTCACGCCGTCTGCAATCGCATGGAACCCCCGTTCGGCCGCCAACGGCTTCAACGCTGCACCAAGCTCCTGGCGACAGAAATAGCATCGGTTCGTCGGGTTCGCAACGTACCGATCGTTCGCGAGCTCGGAGACGCGGATTGTCTCGAGGCGAATTCCAATCTCCGCGGCTTCTGAAACGGCCTCGGCGAGTTCCCAGCGCGCGAGGGATTCCGCATCCGCGAGGACCGCGACGGCGTTGTCCCCGAGCGCGTCGTGGGCCACGCGGGCGACGAGACCGCTGTCGACTCCTCCGGAGAAGGCGACGAGCACCCGCCCACGGGCGCGCATCGCGGCGGCCATGCGATCGTGCGCCTCCCGAATGTCGAACGGGCGAGTCGTGGCCTCCATTATCTCTGTCGAATGCGACATCGCGGATAAAGCCATCGCGGGACAAAGCGTAAGGGCCCAGCCGAGATGACCGCGGCGTGCGCCCCGCATTCCTCGAATGCTCCGCGTGTTCGAAGCACCATCCGATCCGGTTGCTGAACACCTGCGATTGCGGATCCCCGCTGTTCGCCCGATACGATTGGAAGGACATCCGGACCGACGACTTGTTGTCGAGGAAAGATCTCTGGCGCTACGCGCCGCTCCTCCCGCTGGAGCCCGAGGAAATTCGATCGCGCGGCGAGGGAGGAACACCCATCCACCGACTCGAACGCATCGGTTCCGGAGGCCGCGTCGCGCGCCTGAAGGTCGACGCCCTCTACGTCAAAGATGAAGGACTCAACCCGACCGGGACGTTCAAAGCGCGCGGCATGGCGGTCGCGGTCCCGATGGCGTGTGCCCTCGGAGCGACGACTCTTGCCGTCCCGACCGCGGGGAATGCCGGAGCCGCGTTGGCGGCATATGCCGCGACATATGGAGCGTCCGCGGTCGTGATCATGGCAAGCGATGGTCCTCCGCATCAGGCCCTCGACGCATCCGCATACGGGGCGCAGGTGTTCCGGGTCGACGAAGGCATCGCGGACGCGGGGCGGATCGTGAGCGAGCTCTCGACCACGACGGAGCTGTTCAGCGTCGCGACGTTGCGGGAACCCTACCGCATCGAGGGGAAGAAGACGTTGCTCTTGGAGATCTGGGAGGCCCTTGGCGGGATGCCGGACTGGATCCTTTTCCCGACCGGAGGTGGGACCGGAATCGTCGGGATGTGGAAGGCGCTCCACGAACTGCGCGAGCTCGGTTGGTACGAGGGCATCTGGCCGCGCTTCGGGGTCGTTCAGGCCGAAGGTTGCGCGCCGCTCGTGAGAGCCTGGAAAGAGGGCCGGGAAAAGGCGGAGCCCTGGGCGATGCCGAGGACCGAGGCGGCGGGACTTCGCGTCCCCGCGACCCTCGCCGACCGGATCGTCCTCCGGGCGATTCGCGAGACCCGCGGCGCGGCCGTCGCAGTCTCCGACGCGTCGATGAAAGTCGCGGCATTGAATCTCGCGGTCCTCGAAGGAATCAGCGCGTGCCTCGAGGGCGCGGCCACCCTCGCCGGCCTCCGGCGCTTCTTCGACGAAGGCTTCATCACCCGTGAGGACCGGGTCGTGTTGGTGAACACCGGGGCGTCGGACGGCCGCACGGTCGCCGAGCTGAACGTCCCCGAGGTGAAAACGGCGGAACAGGTCCGCGAGTACCTCGGGCTCACGTCGCGTGCTTCTTGACCTCGTCGAGGATCTTCCGGTGGTCCGGCGGAACCTTTGGATCCTCGGTCACCCACTTGTATTGAATGATCCCGTTCGCGTCCAGCACGAAGACGGAGCGTTTCGTCACGCCTTGAAGCCCGAAACTGCCGAAGTGCTCGTAGAGCACGCCGTACGCCGTGCTGACCGTCTTGTTCCAGTCGCTGAGCAACGGATAATTGAGCTGGTTCTGTTGTTTGAAGACCCGATGGCTGTGATGACTGTCCGTGCTGATCCCGAACACCTTCGCGCCCCACTTCTGGAGGTCTCCCATCGAATCGCGCATCGCGCAGAGCTGGCCCTGGCACACGTTCGTGAAGTCCCAGACGTAGAACGACAAGACGACCGGGCCTCCGCCGAGTTCCTTCGAGAGGGTGACGGGCTTTCCTTCGTCGCTCAGCACCGTGAAATCCGGCGCCTTCTGGCCGACATCCACCATCCGGCTCCCCGGCCGTCGAGAGGCGGGCCCGACATAACCCTTTCGCTTTCGGCACTCCACGAAGTCCGCGGGCGGCGGAACGGAATGTATATCTAACGGTTGGGACACATTAAGGGCCTCGCCTGTCCAGAGGCATTGCTGAACCGGACTGAACACATCGCTCGGGAGAGAGGTTGGGGGAACGAATGGCGAAGTATGTGCTCGCCGCCGACTACACGCTCATGACGGACTACCGAAACGTCCCGCTGGCCACATTCTTCAGCTGCATTCCGACAGATTATTGGCACTCTCGCCTCGTGTTCCGCATCCTCGCGGACCCGCCGAAGCTCGATGCGGAGGGCCGGCCGATCCGAGTGCCATACGGTCTCCGGAAAGTCGAGGCATCCCTCGTCCGCGCGTATGGACGCGATGACGTCGTCATCGCCGACCCTCGGACCGTGGACCGCTATATCGATGACGAAACGGAGGTCGTGGGACTCCACTCGATGGATCCGCTTGGCCTCGGTCCCGTCAGCATGTCCTTCACCATGGGCGGGGTCCTCACGCCGTACACGAAGGCGATGTTCCTCGAGCTCGTCCAGCGTGTCCAGCGACCCAATCGGAAATACAAGGTCGTCCTCGGCGGGCCCGGCGCCTGGCATTTCGATTACCGCCAGGAAATGCAGGAATCTCTCGGAATCGACCACATCGTCCACGGCGAGGTCGACCATCTCGTCCCGGAGATTTTCGACCGGATCGTAAACGACCACGCTCCCCCGGTCATGCGCTTCACGAACGCGACCGCCCCGACCGTCGACCAGATCCCGAAAATCTTGGGTCCGACGATGCACGCGATGAACGAGGTCATGCGAGGATGCGGCCGCGGCTGCGAGTTCTGCGAGGTCACTCTGCGCCGGCCTCGATACTTCCCGCTCGATTACATCGGCGACGAGATCGCCGTGAACACGAAGGTCGGCCAGTCGTCGATTCAGCTGCACTCGGACGACATCTTCCTGTACAACCTGGAGAACTGGAAGACGATGGAGCCGAACGAGGACGCGGTGAAAGATCTGTTCCGCTACGTCATGGCCCAACCCGGGGTCTCCCATTGCTATCCGACGCACGGGACCCTCAGCGCGGCGGTCACGAACCCGGGGCTGATCCAGGACATTTCGGAGATCGTTCGCGCCGGCCCGGGCAAGTGGGTTGGCATCCAGAGCGGAATCGAGACGGGGAGTCCGGCGCTCTCCCGAGCCGTCTTGCACCGGAAGGCCGCTCCGTTCACGGCCGAGGAATGGCCGGACATCGTCGTGCAGGGCACGCAGATCCTAAACCGCAATTACTGGTATCCCGCCTTCACCATCATCCTCGGTCTGCCGGGCGAGACTCCGGAGGATGCGTGGATGACGGTGGACCTCATCGACCGGATGGAGCAGATCCCGGATGGCCACTTCATCACCGCGCCGCTCACGTTCGTTCCGATCGGCGTGCTGCGAGGCGAGGAGTTCTACAACATCGATGAGATGATCGACGAGTCGCGGTTCAACGTCGCCTACCGCGCGTGGCGCCACGTCCTCCTGGAAATCGACGAAGACTTGTGGCATCTCACGCGGCTCCCAGCGCCGACGAGAGCGCTGGTTGTCGCGACCGCACGAATCGGCGGCCGGTACATCCTCGGAATCATGCACCGATATGCGAGGCGAATGGGCTTCCGAATCCGAGCTCCGGCGAAGACGCGCCGGCAGGCGGAAGGACACACCCTCAGCTTCCCGGCCGGCTGAAGCTCAGCTCCCGTTCGTGACCCAGGCCCGATATTGCTTCGCCTTCGCCTCGGCGCCTTCCTCTCCCATGATCGAAGGGAGGGTCCGCTCTCGCAAGAGATCGACGATCTTCTCGAGATCGCCTTCCGTCAAGCTCGAGAGATCCGCGCGGACGTCGCGAAGCCTCTTGCGGAGCATCGCGAGGGCCATGTCTCCCCAGATAGCCCGCATGTCGGCCTCGATGAGATCGTACGCCGCCTGTGCACCCACGGTCTCACGCTTCGGCCGGCATCTGATGGGCGCTGAGCCACGCGCTGTATCCGATGTAAAATAGGACGACGAGGGCGAGGACCAGGAAGGCGTCGGGCAGGATCGTGTCCGCGAGGAGGATCCGGAACCCCGCGCTCAGGCTGAGCGCAATCCCCACCGCGGCGAGGCCGACGCTCAAACGGTACAAGAGGCCGCCGCGCATCATCCGGACGCCCCGGTGCGCGAGGAGGAACCCGCCCAAGACTCCGCAGGAGATACTCAAGACGAGTACGATGAACTGCTCCGCGGAGACGGCCATCGAACCGACCCTCTCTTCGATGCGGACCGATGCGCCTTAAGTCTACGCCCTCTAGATTCAGGGTTGAGAATAATTCAGCCCTCGAGTCGAGCGGTGACAGACTGGCCCCCGACTTGGCGGAAGTCCATCGACCGGTAGAGGGCGATGGCGGGTTCGTTTCCGATCGTGACGTACAGGGCGAGCCGCGGCTCTTCGCGACCCGCGAGCCGCCCCATCGCGGCCTGGAGCAACGCTCGCCCAAACCCACGGCCGCGGCGGTCCTTCGCCACACCGAGCTCCGCGACGAGCGGCGTGCCCATCCAGTGCGTGATCAGGATCGCGCCCACGATTCGGTCGCCCTCCAACGCGACAT
>VBLR01000102.1 GCA_005878665.1 Methanobacteriota archaeon
ACGATGCGGCCCGCGCCGGCCACGACCGGATTTCGGTTGCTGCCATGTGTCGCTCACCTCGCGCTCGGCGCAATCTTGAGGGTACTTGGCCGTATTGGGACGTTCATCGAACCCATCGAACTTCCTCTAGAACGTAATGTCGCGTCGCGGGGAAGCATACATTCAGATACGACGGGGCAAGGCCGGCACGGTCTTATACTCCCGAATTGCCATCGAGCCGCATCGTTTCGATCGGGAAGTCCGGGGGAGAGGGCGGGTTGGTTCTCGACCGGCCCACGCTCGTCGAGCGTGCGATCGGCACGATCCCGCTCCCGTATCCCGTGACCTGCACAATCCTCGCCCTCCTCGCGACGGGGCCGGGTTACTTCCTCGCGCACCTGATCGAAAGCGGCGGGGATTGGGATCAAACCGTTGCGGCAATCTTCGGGGGCGCCTTCGCACTCCCGCTCTGGCGATCGATTCCGCTGGTCATCCTGTCGGTCGGATTCGACGTGTACCTGCTGTGGCTCGTGCGACATTCGCGACTTCACATCGCTCGGTACGCGAAAGAGATCGCGCCGCTCCTGGCCGACGGAGAGGCCGGCGCCTGTCGAAACTTCGGCCACCTCTACTGGCGCCTTCCGGTGATTGGGCTCGCCGCCGCCTTCGGTCTGTTCTTCGCCCTGTTGCTCGAACCGATTCCGTCCGACTTCGGTTTCTTCGACTTTTTGATCGTGGGCCTGAACCTGCTGTTCCTCCCCTTCGTGGATGCGCAGGTGATCTGGAACTACGTCGCGACCGTCTGGGGCGTCCATCGAATCGGACGAGACGCGCTCCGTCTCCGACCCGCCTTCGAAGATCCGATGCTCGGGCTGCGCCCTCTCGGGTCGCTCTCCCTGGGAGCCACCTTCTACTTCTTCGGGGCGCTCGCGATCATCATGGCCGAGGTGACCCTCAGCCCGGACCCCGTCCGCCCGGCCTACCTCGTGTTCCTGATCGTCTTGGTCCTGTTCGGTGCGGGGCTGTTGTTCCTCCCGCTCGTCTCGATCCATCGGCTCATGGTAGCGGAGAAGCGCCGCGCAATCGATACCGCGAGTTCAAGGGTAGCCGATGTCTATGCGCCGCTCACGGCCGGAAACCCGACGTCGGAACCCAGTCTCCATGAAGTCCGCGACCTGCTCCTCCGCACGCATGGGATTCTCTTGCACCGGGAGCAGGAACGCCAGATCCAGGCCTTGCCGACGTGGCCGTTCGAGACGCGCGCGATGACCCGCATTGCCGCGATCACCTTGACCGGCGTCGTCGCCGTGGTCGGACGCGCCATCGTCGATTATTTCGTTTTGCGATAAGACCGATCCGTCACGACCCAAAGTTCAAAGCCCCGAGTTTGGTATTTGGGGCCCGGGATCCTTCGATGCGCTGCGACGCGTGCGGCACGATGAACAAGGAGACGTCGCGGTTCTGCCTGTACTGTGGCGCCTCGCTAACCTCCACGACCCCGGAGGGTTCGGCCGCGTCCGCGGCGCCGTCCCCTTCCGCAAACCCGGCATCCCCACCGATCGGGCCGCGCGCGATCCCGGCGAGGCCGGCGTATGTCCCCCGACCGCGCACGCCGGATTACGTCGGCCTGTTCGGGGTCGCATTCCTCTTCCTCGTCCTCGGCATCGTCTTCTTTCTGAACGGGAACCTGCTCACGGAACTGCGCCGGTGGTGGGAACAGATCCTCGCCGGGCGAGGGGCATTCCGTCCCCCGGAGGGCGTCATCACGAGCTCGGGCCTCTTCTGGGGTCTCCTCGGCGTCGCGAACTTCGGCGTCGCGTTCCTCCGCTGGTTCTTCACCCGTTCGCGCGTCCGGACCCTCGGCGCGCTGCTCGGCGGGGTCGCCATGGTGATGTTCTCGTACCTTCTGTACCGCTACTCGTTGCGGGATCTGGGCGGCTCCCTCGTCGTCTCGCTCGAAGCCGCGGTCATCGCTGTCCTCCTGTTCATCTACATCGGGACAGGCTTGTACTGGACGACCCCCCGGTGGCGGCCCGCGGTCGAAGGGACGTATCGCAGTCCGAGACCGTGACCGAACTCAGGGCCGGACGAGGTCGAACGATTCCGGGCCCCCCGGCGGGATGAACTCGCTCCCGCATTCGCAGGTCCAGACGACGCCCGGTTTGCCGCTGATCTCGATTCGTGTGATCGTATAGTCGAAGCCGCACCGCTCGCAGGACAGGACGATGACGGGTGGATCGGGTTGGTGATGCGCCGCGGGCACGGGCGCCGGGGGGTGCACGGCGGGCGGCTCCGGCCTCGGCCTGTGGAACAACCACTCCTTCAATCGCGCCAACCGACGAACGCTCCGCGGACCCGTGATCGCGGACGACCGCGAGTCCGCCTGCGGCGGTGCGCTCGAGCCCCCCTGTGGACCATTCCCCATCGGTCCTCCGCCTCCCCGCACAGGTATTCGGTTTCTGAGGCATAAAGGTCGCTGAATCAGTCTGAATTGTTTCTCTTCCGATAATGAGGACGCACGCGCCGATGTGATGCTACGCGTTGTTCCCGCGACCTACCAGGGGAGGCCGATCGCTCCTGCGAGGAAGCGGTTCAGCGGGTCCATCGACTCGCACGCCTCGATGAAGGAGTCGAGGAACTGCGGGCTCGTGACCAAGGTGTCGCGAAAGCTGCGGCTGGAGACGAAGTCCTTCCGCCGCAGGTCCTGGATGAACGGATGATTCGGATCGTAACCGGGCGGCGGTCGCTTGAGCGAATCGCCCTCGACGGCGACCCGGCTCCGGAGGACCTTCTTCCAGGCGTCCGGTTCATCGACGATGCGATCGCGGATCTTCTTCAATACCGGCGCGTCGGGATGCCAGACGCCGGAGTGGGCCATCGTCTCGCCCGAGGACATGTGGAGATAGTAGCCCGGCGCCATCTCCTCCGGCCCGGGTGCCTTCGCGTGCCAGAAGTGGATCCCGATCTCCGTTTTGTAGGGGCTCTTGTCCGGCGAGAATCGGATGTCCCGGTAGATGCGGGACAGGGATCCGCCGAAGGGCTTCGCGTCCGCGACGATGTACGAGCTGATCTTTTGCAGGCGAGATCCGGCGTCGCGGATGAACTGCAAACTCGGCTCCTGCACGGCCTTCTCGTACCGCTCCTTGTTCTCGGTGAACCACCCTTTATTGTTGTTCTTCGCCAGATCGCTGAAGAACGCGAAGAACTCCGGGGTGAAGTATTTCGACTTCTCCGCCATCGGTTAAGACCTTCTCCCGCGTGGCATCGCATCTCACCGGTTGAACATTGGCGCAAACGGCCGGGCATCGAAGACCGCCCGGACCGAGGCGATCTTCTCGCCGCGGACACGATACCACTCGCAGATGAACGCCGTCCCCGCCAGCGTATTCGTCACCATGTCGTACAACAGGCAGACATCGTCGCCGTCGACGAACGTCTTCTTCGGCTCCACGCGGGCGACGATGTGGTGGAGCTTCCCCAGGGCCTCCAGGTACGGCTCCGGTTTGTTGAACGACTCGAACGGACCCACGAACGACAGATCGTCGTGCAGGTACCGCCGTGCGCCCGCAAAGTCTCCTTTCCCCAGGGCCTTCTGATACGCCATCACAATCTCTTTCGCATTCGCCATTCACTCACGCTCCGTCGGCAGCGCGGGAGCATCTTGCCACGCCGCCAGGATCGGGCCACCGGGCGCGCGGAACCAGAAGAAACTCCCCATGCCCGGCACGTCCACGCGCGGCAGGACGATCTCGCCACCCGCCCGTTCGACCTTCTTTCGCGCCGCATCGAGGTGGTCGACGCGCACGTAGCTCGTGCTCCCCGGAATTTCCTTCGCCTGAGCCGGTCGAATTCCGCCTTGGCCGCCGCCGGGCGTCCGGAACGAGAGGTACTCTCCCATCGGGAATTTCACGGACTCGAAACGCCAGCCGAAGACCTTCTCCAAGAAGCTCCGAGTCGCGGCGGGATCGGTGCTCGAAAACTCGGAGAAGGCCATCGATCCGTCCCGGTCCGCTCGACTCGTCTTCCGTGCCATCGTCTCCGCTCTCGCGGTCGCGCAAAGTGATATCCATTGGATAGTATATAGCCCCGCTAGGGGCCGAACGGATAGTGGCGCGAAAGGGGACCGCTGAGAAGGAGGAGGGGAAGATCTACCCGCTCCTGGCGTACCAAGCCGACCCGATCCGAGAGAGCGTGAAGTGGCTCGGGCGCAAGTGGACCTTGCTCATCCTGCGCGACATGGCGTTCCTGAAGCTCACGAAATTCGGGCAGATCCTGCGCAACAACCCGGGCCTGACGCCGCGGGTCCTCTCCCGCCGACTCCGGCAGATGCAGCAGGAAGGGCTCGTGGAACGGGTGGTGGCGGACGACAAGGTCGCCTATCGCCTCACATCCCGCGGGGAGGACGCGGTGTTCATCTTGCTCGCCTTTCTTCGGTACGGGATTCGGCATCACCTCCCATCGCAGCCGGCCGACGCGGCGCGACCGGAATCCTAGCGATCGGCCCAGTCCCCGGAGGAGCCGAGATCGAGGTTCGTTTGATCACGCCGTCGGCCGGAATTTGTATCCGTAATGGATGACGCCGGCTTCGCCTTCTTGGCCGAGTTTCCGGAACGTGGCCTGGACCTTCATCCCGATCTTCACGTGTTCCGGGCTGACGTCGATCAGTTGCGAGGTGAGGCGGACCCCTTCCTCCATCTGGACGATCGCCATCACATACGGCTTCTGCATCTCGAATTGCGCCGGCGCATCGTGGACGACCGTGTAGGTCACGACCGTCCCCTTGCCGGTGAGACGCATCCGCTGCATCTTCCCGACGGAACGACGGCCGCACGTCGGGCAGACGGCCCTCGGAGGGAAGTCGACCTTGCCGCAGCTCCCGCACTTCGTGCCGATCAGGTTGTAGCGGCTCTGGATCTCCCGCCAGAACCGAGGGATGGCCATCTCAGTCCCCCCGCTCGAAGATGTGGACCACAGCCGTGGCCCCCGTGCCGCCCAGGGTGTGCGTGAGCCCGCGTCGCGCGCCGACGACCTGGCGCTTCCCGGCCTGGGCGCGGAGCTGCCGCACGATCTCGACCGCCTGCGCGACGCCCGTGGCGCCGACCGGCTGACCGCGCGCCTTCAGGCCGCCCGAGGTGTTCACGGAGATCTTGCCGTTCAGCGCGGTGAGGCCGTCCGCCGTCGCGGGGCCGCCTTTCCCCTTCTCGACGAACCGCAGGTCCTCGATCGCGAGGATCTCGGAAATCGTGAAGTTGTCGTGGACCTCCGCGACCTGGACGTCTTTCGGCTCGAGCCGTGCCTCCTGGAACGCCCGCTTGCCCGCGACGACGGTCGCGTCCATCATCGTGAGATCGCGGCGATCGTGGAGGGCGAGGAAATCGCTCGCCTGCCCGGAGCCGGCGATGCGGATCGGGGTGTCGGTGAATTTGCGGGCCTTCTGCATTTCGCAGAGGACGACCGCCGCGGCTCCGTCCGAGAGAGGCGCGCAGTCGAACAATCCGAGCGGCTCCGCGACCCACGGGGCTTGCAGGACGGTCTCGAGCGTGATCTCCTTCTGGAACTGGGCCTCGGGATTCAACGCGCCGTTCTTGTGATTCTTCACCGCGACGGCGGCCATCTGTTCCCGCGTGGTGCCGTATTCGTACATGTGTCGGCGGGCCATCATCGCGTACAGGCCCGCGAACGTCGCTCCGAACACGGTCTCCCACTCCTGGTCCGCGGTGGACGACAGGATCTCCGCAGCCTGGACCTCGCTGACGTCCGTCATCTTTTCGGCACCGCCCACGACGACGATGTCGTGCATGCCGGACGCGATGGCGAGCCGTCCTTGCAGGAGCGCGATCGCACCGCACGCGCCGCCGCCTTCCACGCGGACCGTCGGGAGGTGCATGTCCGCAAGGCCGGCGTAATCGGCGACGAGCGCCGACACGTGCTCCTGGTCAATGAATTTCCCCGCCGACATGTTGCCGATGTACACGGCGTCGATGTCCTCCGAGCGGAGCTTGGCGTCCTGGATCGCCTTCAGGCCGGCCTCGATCCCGAGGTCCCGAAAGGACCGGTCCCACAACTCGCCGAACTCGGTCTCGCCGACGCCGATGACCGCGACGTCCCGCATCGACTAGGCCTCCCGCATCAAGATCTTCCCGCGGTACTTCGCGTACGTCGCGTAGTCCACGAACACTTGGTCGGCGATCATCTCCTTGATCGACGGCGTCGCGTCTCGGCGGATCTTCGTGATCTCGTCGGTCACGGTGAGGTCGAAGGCGTCCGAACCGGCGCCGCTTCCGTAGCCGACCGCGAAGATGCGGTCTCCCGACTCCGCCTCGTCCAGGATCGCGCAGAGGCCGACCATGATCGCGCCGCTGTACGTGTTGCCGATCTCGCGGACGCACAGGCCGGCGTCGATCTGAGGCTCCTTGAATCCGAGCTGCTTCGCGACCCGGACGGGGAACTTCCCGTTCGGCTGGTGGAAGACCGCGTAATCGTAGTCCTCCGCGGTCGTCCCGGCTCGCTTGAAGAGGAGCTGGGCGCAGTTGACGACGTGCTTGAAGTACGCCGGTTCGCCGGTGAAGCGACCGCCATGGCTCGGATACCGCTGGCCTTCCCGCCGCCAGAAGTCCGGCGTGTCCGTCGTGTACGAGACCGTGTGGCTGATGTCCGCCACGGCGTGGTCGATTCCGATCAGGAGGGCGGCCCCTCCCGCGGAGGCGCTGTACTCGAGGGCGTCGCCCGGGGCCCCCTGGCTCGTGTCGGAGCCGACCGCGAGCCCGTACTTCATCATCTTCGACAGCGTCAGGCCCATCGTCGTCTGGATCGCGGCGGTGCCCGCCTTGCAGGCGAACTCGAAGTCCGCCGCGGTGAGCACCGGAGCCGATCCGATCGCTTCCGCGACGATCGTGGCCGTCGGCTTGACCGCGTACGGGTGGGATTCCGAGCCGACGTAAATCGCGCCGATCTCCGTGGGGTCGATGTCGACCTTCGCCATGCACGCCCGCGCGGCCTCGACGGAAATCGTGATGACGTCCTCATCGGGACCGGGGACGCTTTTCGCCCGGATGTTCAGCCCGCGACCCATCGCCTCGCCGTCGGCGCCCCATACCACGCCGATGTCTTTCGGTCGAATCCGATATCGCGGGATGTATCCGCCGTAGCTCACGATGCCTGCTTTCATGCGATCCGCTCCAGTCTCGAGATGAGTTCTCCCTGGTCGAGGTCGGTGCGCGCCAGGAGGATGTTGTCCAGCTCCGCCAGCTTGACGGCGAGGTCGTCGATGTTCTCCGGCTGCACGTAGACCACCATCACGGGCTTCAGCGGATGGGCCTTGATCGCGATCATCGGCGAGCGACCGTACTTCACTCCGGTGAAGAAAAGGGCCCGCTCGCTCGTGGACCCATAGATCCGCAAGTAGTCGCTCGCATCGAGGGTCGTGATCGCCTTCATCGAGTCGATCACCGTATATCCGTTCACGATCCGGCGGGTGTTCAGCTTCTGCGTGAGGAGCTTGCCGTCGATCTTCCGCAGGAAGTCCGCCGCCCGCACCCCGACGGCCCAGTC
>VBLR01000103.1 GCA_005878665.1 Methanobacteriota archaeon
AGATTTGTCGAAACTCCTCGCGGGCGGCGTCGACCTCGAACAGGAATTCGAACGGGCCACGAAGACGCTCGAATCGATCGGCCTGTCCGGGTACGAGGCCCGCGGGTACATCGCGCTCGTGGCCCACGGGTACGGCAGCGCCGAGACGATCGCGGAGACCGCGCGAATCCCCCGGACATCGGCGTACAAGGTCTTGCAGAGCCTGTGCCAGAAAGGATTTGCGATCTCCACCCGCGGGCGCCCGACGATCTTCAAGCCCGAGGCGCCGAGCAAGGTAAAGGGGCGTGTGATCGACCATCTCGAAGATACGTTCGCGAAGCTCGACATGCTCCACGAGGTCCTGCGGTCGAAGGGGGAGCCGCAGCTCGTCTACACGATCGTCACGAAGCCGCGCGTGCTCGAGAAGATCGGCGAGTTGATCGACCAGTCGGCGGAGACGGTCATCGTCTCCACGCCGACGTTCTCGGAAATCCGGGAGAATGTAGGAAAGAAGATCGAGCAGGCCATCGCCCGCGGCATTCGCTTCACGATCATCACAGAGCCGGGCCAAAAAATCCCGGAAGGAGCGAGCGTCGTGAATCGAAAAGGCCTGATCGCGACCGACGTCATCGTCGACGGATCGGCCGCCTTGATCGCGGCGCCCGACCTGTCCGCGTGCGGCTACACGGACAACGCATCCCTGTCGAGGCACCTCGAGAACTTCCTCGAGATCATCATGAATCTGAAGGAGTGATGCCGGAACGTGGTCACGTCGGCACGCTCCTTCGACGTCGTCGTGATCGGCGCGGGCCCGGCCGGCGGGTACCTCGCGGGCAAGGTCGCGCACGCCGGATACGATGTTGCCCTGGTCGAGGAGCATCGCGAAATCGGCGAGCCGATCCAGTGCGGCGGCCTCGTCACGCCACGGGTCTTCGAGTACGTGGACTGCAAGGAGACGATCATCGGGGCGGTCCACGGCGCCGAATTGTATTCGCCCTCGGGCCGACGGCTCGTGATCGATGGCCATCACACGCAGGCGGTCGTCGTGCAACGGGCGATGTTCGACCGTGCGATCGCGACCGACGCGGTGCGGAAGGGAGCCCACACGCTCCTCGGGGCTCAGGCCCAAGCGGCGCGCCGGGACGATGGCGGCGTCGAAATCTCGATTGACCAAGACGGCGAACCGCGGAAGCTTCACGCCAAGCTGCTCGTCGGCTGCGACGGCGTCCGCTCAAGCGTGGCGAAGTGGTTCAACATCCTCCGTCCGAAGAAGATCCTGCCCGGGTTCGAGGTCGAGATGACCGGAGTGCGAGGAGATCCGGGGTTCGTAACGCTGTTCATTGGGAACGAAATCGCGCCGGGGTTTTTCGGGTGGATCATCCCGAGCGGCGACACCGCTCGAGTGGGCCTGTGCGTCGGCGAAGGAAACGCGTACGCGTATCTGGAAAAGATGTTGACCCGGCCGGAGGTGAGGCAGTATACGAAGGATGCCCAGCCGATCCTGTACATCGCGGGGGGCATCCCGCTCGGGTTCCCGCGCCGAACGTATGCGGACAACGTCTTGGTCGTCGGAGACGCGGCGTGCCAAGCGAAGGCGGTCTCCGGAGGCGGCATCTTCACCGCCCTCACCTGTTCGAGCTTCGCGGCGCAGACGGCCATCGAGGCCCTGGAGGCGGGCGACTTCTCAGCGCGCGTACTCCATCGCTACCATCGGGCGTGGACGAAGTCAATCGGGAAGGAACTACGGAAGGACCTCGCGATCCATGAAAGCTTCAGCAAGCTGTCCGATGACCAGTTCGAAGAACTGTTCGACATTTTCGACAGCCCGGAGATGCTCCGCCTGATCGAGAAGAAAGGCGACATCGACTTCCCCTCCAAAGTCGGTTGGGCTCTCATCAGAGAGGACCCGAGACTCCTGAAGTACGTTGGCAAAGCGCTCCGGGCGATGATCGCGAAGAACGTCGGGGTGTAGCTCCGCCCGGACAGTCGGTAGACCGCTAAGGTCTATCTTTTAGTATTCTACTTCTTTGCCCGGTTGAAGAACCTTGCTGACCGGCGAGACAATTCTCCTGCGGAGCTTTGAACGAGACGACCTGAAGCATCTTCATCGATGGCAAAACGATGAGGACATCATGCGCCTTGCCCGATCGTTTCCGGACCACACGATTTCCCGCGAAGCCTTGGAGTCCCGCTACGAGAAGGCAATCAAAGGGGACGACTTCGGGCAGCGGTACTACATCATCGAGGAAAAGAGTAGCCGGAAGCCGATCGGATGGACGTCGCTCGACATTCACGGATGGACCCGTAGGGCTACGGGCGCGGACATCGGTGTGGCCATCGGGGAAAAGGACCGGTGGAAGAAAGGATACGGAACGGAGGTCGTCCGATTGGTGCTGCGGGAGGCGTTCGAACAGCTCAACCTTCACCGCGTCACGTGGTGGACCTTTGCGGAAAACGAGGCCAGTCTCGCCCTGGCGAAAAAGATGGGGTTTAAGGAAGAGGGCCGTACCCGGGACTCCGTGTTCTTCGATAACCGGTACCACGACAGCGTGATCCTAGGGCTCCTGAGAGACGAGTACGACGCCTCGAGCAAGCCCTCCCTGTCGCCCCGGCCGAAGCGCTCGATGCGAACGAAATCGAGCTAAGGTCTTGACTTCGCTAGACGCCGACCTTCGTCCCGCAGGAGGGACAAAACTGCACGCCGGGAGGGAGGGCAGCCCCGCAATTCTTGCAGAAGGCGGGCACCTCCGCGGTGGTTGGCGTGGAGGCCGAGACGCCCACGGTCGTCGGGGTCGCGTATCCGGATGGGGCGACGGGCGTCGGTGGCGGTCCGTATGGTCCGAATCCCGCGGGATATCCGGCGACGTACCCGGGGAACGGCATGGGTTGCGGTTTCCAGGCGATTCCGAGGGCGCCGCCGATGATCCCGAGGATCAGCCCGATGAGGAATCCGCCCAGCGAGGTGAAGATGCTCAGGATCGAGAAGACCAGGATGATGATCCCCCAAGTCACGTGTTGTTCCGTATGCATGTAGAGCATGATGGCGCCGACGAGGACGAGGACGCCGGACGCAAGGCCGATGACCCCGAGCACAAGGCCCAGGGCGGGAACGAACGCAAAGATCGTGGCCCCGATCGCCGCGATGACCGCTCCCCCTAGCAAGATGAAGATGCCGCTGATCAGTGACAACACGAACGCGGCGGTCGGCTTTTCGGCCACGCTGCCCTCCCACGTTGAATGAGAAGGGGGTAGTTAGGCATTTGCCCCCTCCGTACCCGAGACCGCCGACGCCGTGCCGGTGGCGTCCAAGTCGTACCTCTAGAACGAATGCCACTGCCCTTCCTGGGGCAAGAGGACCTCGCGGCCCTCGAGTGCGTCGGCGAGAATCTGTCTGTTCTCTCCATGCATTAGGACCACCCGCTGCGGGTCGCACCCTTCGATGAAGCGAATGAGATCGTCATGGCCGGCGTGCGCGCTGAAGTCGAACTTCTGCCACTCGCACTTGATGTCGACCGTGACGCCGTACAAGTCGATCACGCCCTCGTCGACGAGTCGCCGGCCGTTCGTCCCTTCGACCTGGTAGCCGGTCAGGAGGACCGCGCTCCGGGGATCTTCCCGGATCGCCTCCAGGTATCGCAACACCGGGCCCCCGTCGAGCATCCCGCTCGTCGTCACGATCACTTCGCCGCGTAACGCCATCTCACCTTCCCGCGGATTCCGCACGACCCGCGTCCGGTTCATCGCCTTCCGTAGCGCCTTCACGGAGCGCACGTACTCCGGGCTCTCGACGTAGATCGAGTTCACTTTCTTCCCCATCCCGTCCAGCCAGACTTCGTGGCGGGCCTTCGCGAGCGTCAGGAGCACGTCCTGCGTCCGGCCGACCGCGAACGAGGGGACGAGCGCGAGCCCGCCGCGGTTCACGACTTGCTCGATCTTTCGCAAGAACGCGTGCTCGGACTTGAGCCGCTCTGGGTGCTGGCGACCCGCATAGGTGGATTCAATGAAGAGCGTGTCGCAATGGACGGGACGCGCTCCCCAAACCAGATCCGTCGTGAGCGTGTGCAGATCTCCGGTGAACAACGTCGTCTCCGTCCCGTTCACCTCGTACATCGTCGCGCCGGGGATGTGGCCCGCGGGATGCGCGGTCACCTCGAGGTCTCCGATGTCGACGTTGTCCCCGAAGTCGATCGTTCGGTACCGCCGCCGTGCGGTCCGCAAGTCTCCGTCATCGAAGGGGGCGTCGAAGCCTTCCGCGTCCGCGATCTTCAGGGAGTCCGCCAGGAGGAGGTCCGCCACGTCCGCGGTCGGCGGCGTCAAGACGACGTCCACGTCCTGCCGTCGGGTGATCCACGGGATCATCCCCGTGTGGTCGAGGTGGGCGTGGCTGATGAACATCCCGTCCACCGGGGGCGCGGGCATGGGATACTTCGGCGGGTCCCGCGGCAGCAACCCGTAATCGAAGAGGAGGGAGGTCGGTCCCTTCTTCAGGATCATCCCCAGGCGGCCGACCTCTGAGGCGCCGCCGAGAAACTGAAAGTCCATCGGTTCCGGCGTCGATGGTCCGGGGGTCTATAAGACCTTCGCACGGCCCGGGATGAAGAGTCGCTGGCAGCGGATCGCGCGCGCCATCCGCCGACGGCCGAGGAGGATCATCGCGGCTTCGAGCACTCGGTCGGACCCGAAGAATCGGTCCGCGAACCGTTTGATTCGCACCCCTTCGGCCAGGGGCCCGCCGACGGCCGACCGCCACCGCGACTCGTACGCATCGAGCGGCGTGCCGTCGAGGAGATGGTCCGCCGCGGTCAGTCCCGCGTACCGGCCCGCGATCATCGCGACGTTGTTCCCGCCGCCGTTCGTCGCCATGACCATGCCGGCGGCGTCGCCGACCAACATGACGTTGTCCTTCACTGTCCGCGGAGGGGGCCCGAGCACCGGGACGAAACCGCCCGTCGCCTTGCCGGGTACGAGGCGACGATTCGTCACGAATTTGTCGAACAGGTCGCGCAGATTCCCACGGAACCGCTCCCAGGTGCCGAGGCCGACGTTTGCGCATCCGGCCTTCGGGATGATCCAGGCGTATCCGCCCGGAGCTAGGTTGCCGAAGAACATATCCGTCGCGTCGCCGAAGTCGCCCTCCGCGGTCGCGCTCATCGCGGGCGCGGAGACCGGCCACTCGAGCCCGACCGACTTCGCGACGGTCGATCTCGGACCGTCCGATCCCACGACGACTTTTCCGTGGAACGTCCCGTGGTTCGTCTTCACCTCGTCGCCTCGCACCCCGACAACCGTCGTCTCCGTCATCAGCTCGGCGCCCTCTTGGACGGCTTGCGCCGCGATGCCTTGGTCCATCTTGTCCCGCCGCACCGTGAATCCCTGGAACGGGATGTCGTACCGCCGGCCGTTCGGGGACCAGATCCGGATGATCGGGGTGTCGACTTCTCGCACGCGGTACGGGACCCCCATGAGATCCTCGAGGTCGGTGACTGTCGGGAAGATGGCGCGGACTTCCTCGTTGTGCGCGACGTACTCACCGCACTGGACCGGGACGCCGATCTCCTTGCGCTTGTCGACGAGGAGGACCTTCAGGCCGCGTCGGGCGGCGTAGCGGGCCGCCGTGGCACCCGCCGGTCCGGAGCCGACGACGACCACGTCGTAGGGCGAGGGCATCGCGCCGCCCCCTCACCGGTCGCGGGAGAGGACGTAGTCGATGAGTTGGACCATGCTCACTTTCGCGTCGCTCTCCCGAAGCGGGTCGAGCGCCTTCTTCGCGAGCTGGCCGAAGGCGAAGGCCTCCGCGCGGGCCTTCTCGATCGCTCCGGAGTCCCGGAGGAGCGCGAGGCCGCGTTGGACGTCCTCTTCCCGCTTTCTGCGCTTCGCGATCAGGCGCGCCAGCGACCGGACGTCAATCGAGGTGCCGTTGTTCAGGGCGTGGATCGCGACGAGGGTCACGTTCCCCTCCCGCAAGTCCGTCCCCGTGCGCTTCCCGAGGCGTGCGCCGTCTCCGACGACGTCGAGGATGTCGTCCACGATTTGGAACGCGATGCCGAGGTTCAGGCCGTATTCGCCGACGGCTTCCACGTCTTCCAAGCGCGCCCCGGCGATGAGGCCGATGATCTTTGCGCCCGCCATGATCGGGAGGGCCGTCTTCCGCGTAATGATGTCGAGGTACTCCTGGTGGGTCACGCTCGTGTCGAACGCGTGGCGCTTCTGACGGATTTCTCCCTCGGCCAAGGCCGCGCACGCATCCGCCGTCAGCTCCACGATGTCTGCATCGAACTTCCCGCCGATGCCGAACGCTTTGACGAAGAGAAAATCCCCCGTGATGAGGGCGTTTTGCAGGCCGAACTTCTTGTACGCGGTGAGGCGCCCGCGGCGCATCTCTCCGCCATCGTTGATATCGTCGTGGATCAACGTCGCCGAGTGGATGAGCTCGAGCGCCGCAGCCAGGTCGATCGCCTGCGTGGCGTCGGTTCCGCCGAGGGCCCGGAACGCGAGGAGCGTGACCATCGGCCGGATGCGTTTGCCGCCCGCCTCGATGACGTACTGGGCGATGTCATGGAGGAGGGGTTCCTCGGACACGATGCTTCGCCGGATCTTTGCCTCGACGAGGGCCATCTCGTTGGCGACGCCAAAGTCCTGGGAAGTCGTCATCAAGGCGGTCCTAATCTGTGCTATCGCCTCGACTTATATAACCGTTTCCGGCGTATGTTAGTGCGACTTCCGCGGACGGCGCTGCCGCTCCAGAGAAAGAATAGTTTTCGAGAAATCGAGAGCGGGCGAGACCTTTACTGTCCGCGCGCCGTTTCGCCCGCAACCTCGATAATCGCCCGGGTCGGGACGGTCCCGTTGCCGGCCACGTGCTTGATCGTCGGCGCAATCGCCTCGAGGAAGGTGTGGATCATGTCGTCGCGGTTGCCGATCCAGTCCGCCATCATCACGACGGGCATCATGATTGTCATGAACGGATAGACGAGGGTCTCGTCATGAATGTCGGCCGTCGCGAGGCGGATTGCCTTCGACGTCAGGTCCGCAATTCGGCGCAGGTGGCCGTCGTAGTCCTCGATTGTCAGGTGCGGGTTGTAGTTCCGGATCGACGTGAGTTCGCGCAATTCCTTCTCGCGCATCGCGATCAGGGAGAGGTTGGCGATGCCGTTCCGGAGGTCGTGGTGGATGCTCACGACATGGTCCATCAGGATGACAGCGGCGTCGTAGTAGTACCACCCCGCGAGGAAGTTCTTCATCCGCCGGATGTCGTACGCCTGGTCGGTGAAGGCCATGTCGATCAGGTTGTGGCGGCTGGCCGCGCAGACGTGTCCGCCAAGCTTCTCCCACCAGTGCATCGTCTCGTCCGGCGCGTAGAACGCCTCCGTGATCTTCTCCATCCGCGCGATCGAGAAGTTCGGTTCCTTCTCGAACATGGACAGGGCCTGGCCTAGGGCGACCCGCTCGTCCATGATCTCCATCTGGTAGAAGTAGTCGTGACCGTGCGGGGAGTTGTTCCACAAGACATTGAAGCCGCGCACGATGTTGTTGATCAGGTCGAACAACGGGATCTGCTCCTGGCGGAGCATCGTCACGAGGCGCTTCGTGAAGCTCGTCGAATCGAAGTCCGGGTCGAGCATCGAGCTGAGGACCATGTGGTGGAGGTCTTTCGCCTCCAGGTAGGAGTAGTTCCCCTTGTCAATCAGGTCGTCCAAGATGCCGATCACGCATTCTCGGAAGATCTTCGCCGTCATCGCACGGTGCAGGTTTTCCGTCGTCATGTGAGAGCTGTACTGCTCCGTCATCATCGTCGCCCCGGCGGCAAACCGAAGCGTCTGGAGGTAGTTCCACACCTCTCCCTGGTCTTCCCAGAACGCGCCGGGAGGGATGTTCGGCGGTCGGAGCGGGATGCCTTCGGGTGGGGCGTTCTCCTTGAGCCGCTTGAGGGTCGCGTGGACGCTCGAGATGTGATCCTTGAGTGAATTCTTGTCGAAACCGAAATCGTGGAAGTCGAACAGGCCTTCCGCGTATCCACCAAGGCGGAGGACGGTCCGCGAGAGGAGATCGAGATCCTCGGGGTTGATGCCGAGCGTGTTGTAGGACTGGGAAGGCACGGAACCGGAAGAGATGTCCGCGCAATCCCATATCAAGAGGGCCCGTTGATTCTCCGTTACGATTATTATTGCTGAGAACACGGCGACCGTTCGCGGCTACGGAATCGCTTGAGATAACGGGCGGGGACCGCTTAAATAGCCTCGAGGGGGGCTATTGTTGTCTTGAGAGGGTGAGCGTCCCTGGCGGATGCATCGAGCATCGTGACCTATCTGAGCGCGGCGAGCGCGCTCTTCCTGTCCGCGCTGATCATCGTGGCCATTGCGCGGCAGAAGACCCACCGAGCGTTCCAGAAGCACGTCCTGCTGTTCGCCGTCGCCCTCCTGGTCTGCGCGATCATCTCGAACGTCCTGATCAGCATCTACATCACAGAGCCGGGACAAGCGTTCGTTCAGACGCTGCGCGACGGGATCGTCCTGTCGAAGCGCGTGCAAGCGACGTTTGACTATCTGTTCGGCATCACGATCGGGGCGTTCATCGTCGTCGCGACGACCCCGGGCATCACGTCCCGGAAGGACTTCCTTCGCTACATGACGAACGAGTTCCCCAACTCCTACGTGTTCTACGTGTTCATCATGGTCATCACGATCATCGCGATCCTCGTGTCCCCGGTCCAGGTCATCTCGACGAACCCGACCGTCATCTCGTTCGAGCCGTATTTCCTGTTCGTCAATGGATTCGCCGTCGCGACCCTGATCCTGTACGCCCCGTACCGGTTCATCATCCACATGCGGCGGACGAACCCGGGCCACGAGGTCCGGCGAGACACGTTCTTGGTCATCTTCGGGATCTCCGGCTTCGCCGTCGGGGAGCTCCTGTTCGAGATCCTCTTGCCGAACTTCGGAATCGACCTCCGGGCCCCGGGTTTCATCGTCGAAATGGCGCTCGTCGGGTTGATCGCCTTCGCGGTCCGCGAGAAGTCGTTCTTGCAAGAGCTCATCGTCCCCGAGGCGGAGGCGCACCTGCTCACGAAGCCCACGTACACACTGGACCGCGGGTACACATATGCGGTCCTCGAACGGGACGCCAGCCAGGCGTTCGAGATCTTCAAGGACTTCGTGACCCACGGGACGCAGGGGCTGTGCATCACCCGCCGGGCGCCGAAGGCCGTGATGACGGAATACGGTCTCGAGCGCACGCCGATCCTCTGGCTCAGCCGCGTGGCCACGGAGAAGAACGCGGTCCGTCCGAGTCCCCCGGAAAAGGTCGCGCTCGCGGTGGAGCATTTCATCGAGGTTAGTGAGCATTCGGTCGTCCTGCTGGATGGCCTCGAGTACCTCGTCTCCCACAACGACTTCGGCTCCGTCCTCGCCCTCTTGCACGATTTGAACGAGTCCGTCGCGATGCGGGAGGCCATCCTTCTCGTCCCATTCGACCCGACCGCCTTCATCGAACGTGAGATCGCCCTCATCCGACGCGAGGTTCGACTGCTCGGCCCGCTCGCGGAGGAGTTCGGCCCGGTCGCGAGGGTCTCCCGTTAGGCGGCGCCAAACCCTTTTATCATCCGACCGGCGTCCTCGCCTCCGTGGACGACCCGGAACTCGCGGAAATTCGGGCCCGCAAGCTGCGGGACCTGATGGCCGCGGGCGCCCCAAAGCCTGTGACCACGACGTGGTCGGGGCCGATTCGACTCACGGACGCGACGTTCGATTCGGAGGTCCGCAAATCTGGTCTCATCCTCGTGGATTTCTGGGCCGAGTGGTGCGGTCCATGCCACCGCGTCGCGCCGATCCTCGAGGACGTTGCGAGAGCCCACTCGGCGGTTCGTCTCGGAAAGCTGAACGTCGACGAGAGCCCACGAACCGCGGAACGGTTCCAGATCACGTCGATCCCCACGATGATCCTGTTCAAGGACGGGAAGCCGGTCGATGGCATTGTCGGCGCGGTTCCACGGCCCAATATCGAGGCGCTGGTCGTGCGCTGGGCATAAACGGGAAGCGCTCGAGCCGTCAATCGCCGCGACTAGCTTCGGTGAGGTATGGGAGGAGTTTCACTTCGCGAGCGGTCCGACGGGACGCGGCTTGACTTCCTTGAGGTGAGCCTTCAGGTTCCTCACGATGACACGGAACGCCTTCGCGGCCTCGGAATCCGGATGTTCGAGGACGAACGGTCGGCCCGAATCACCACCGATGACGATTCGCGGGTCGAGCGGCACCCGGCCCAGGAACGGCAGCCCGAGCTCCTTCGCGGCGTCCTCGCCGCCGCCGACCTTGAAGATGTCCGTCTGCTTGCCACAATGCGGGCACACGAAGCCGCTCATGTTCTCGATCACGCCGAGGATGTCCATCTTGACGGCCTTCGCGAAGGCGATCGACTTGCGCACGTCGAGGAGGGATACCTGCTGCGGCGTCGTCACGACGACGGCGCCGTCGGCGTCGGGAATCTCCTGGGCGACGCTGAGCGGTTCGTCGCTCGTCCCCGGCGGCAGATCGATCACGAGGTAGTCCAAGTCCCCCCACTCGACGTCGGAGAGCATCTGCTTCAGCGCCTTGATCTTCAGGGGTCCGCGCCAGACGACCGCGGTGTCCCGATCGATCAGCTGCGCCATCGAGATGACCTTGACGCCCGCGGGCCCGACGGTGGGCTCCATCCCGGTTTCCGTTGCTTTCACTTGCGCGTCCTGGACGCCCATCAGCATCGGGATGTCGGGCCCCGTGACGTCGGCATCGACGATGCCCGCCGAGCCGTCCTCCGCGAGCACGACGGCAAGATTCGCGGCGACGGAGCTTTTCCCCACGCCACCTTTTCCTGACATCACGATGATCTTGTGTTTGATGCGAGACATGCGCTGCGCCATCTTCATGCGCTCGCGCATCGCCGCCATGATGTGCGGGGGGATCTGAGCGGTCTCGAGTTCCTCGGCCAACGTGGTACCTCTAGAGAGATCGACGCAGCATGGGGCGAGTATTAAACGTTGCGGCAACTACGACGACGCAGCCTGCGTCATCACCGTCGCGAGCGCCTTCACTTGACCCACGAACGTGTCCGGCGTTGGATTTTCCGGCAGGTTCGCGTAGAAGTTCGCGAGGGCGCCCACGACTTCCAGCCCGGCCTCCCGGTCGAACGCATGCGCCCGATCCCACAGTGGATCGCCTTTCGAGAGTCGACCGTGACGGACCAGATTACCGAGGGCGAACCCGTTCGTTGCCGCGAGGCCGACGTTCTTCCAGCGGTTCCTTCCCCGCATGGTCGCGTTCCCCTCGATCCAGCCCGAGAAGAACTCGTACGCGCGGTCATCGCTGTCCGTCGCGAAGACGAGGAACGCGAGGTCATCGGCGTAGATGTCTTGGATGTGGTTGAATGCCTGACCGAACGCGCCTTCGGCGGCCCGGGGGATGCGGACTTCGCGCGACAGCGCGCGGAAGACTTCCGGACTGTGGGAAGGATGCCCCGACTCGGTCCGAAGCATGTGGCCCATTTCATGCGCGATGAGGCCGTCGAGGAGACCGGATTCGACGGCACGGACGGACACGAACAACGTGTGCGAGGAATCCTTCGACTTCGTTGCCCCCATGATCGCCATCGAAACAATTTCGGCGGACACGGGCCAAGAGAGGTGAAGACCATGATCCGCATACCGCGCAGCCACTTCCTCGAACGCGGCTTTGACTTTTCCGGTGCCGCCCCGCCCCGAACGGTCCACGACGGCGGTGAGCACGGCGAACCGAGTCGACCGCTCGGGATAAAGGTTCGGGGGTGGCCCATTCGGAAGACGCTTCCGAACTGTCATGTCCTCGATGGTCGGGTAGATGCCTAACGCGAAATCCCCGCGGGATCGCGAGAAGTTCGCCTTGTCCTCGACTCCATCCGCGAAGCGGCCGACAGATTCCAATACGTACCGAGCGATAGTGCTTGAGGGGGGCTTCCGGATTCCGCAATCTCATCGGATGAAGCCCGGTCGCGCAATTTTGTTATGCCTGGCCGGCGGGCTTGTGGTCCTGGCCAGCGGCCTTGCGGAGGTATACATCCCAACACTCGCCGTGTTTGCGCCTGCCGTGTTGGTGGCTGTTGGCCTGATCTCAGGCACGCTCATCTTGGTTGGCGCACTCGGGTTGTGGATGGTGCCGCGACGCCACATGCTGTGGGGGCTCATCGTCGTTTTGTCCTCCGTGCCCAGCCTGTTGATCGGCGGCGGATTGCTTGGAGTTCTGTTTCCGATCGGGTTCATGCTGAGTTTGGTCGGGGGAATTCTGGCCGTTCAGTGGAAGCCGCGTCCGGTGGCCCCACCGACGCTCCGTGCTCGTCGCGTGGCCAAGACACGATGACGGCCGTGCCCCAACTCGGCCGTCGGGATTATGGACATCGTCCGGTTGATTAGTCCCCGATGCTCCGGGTAAGGCCGTTAGGTCTCCCAGAGTGAATCAAGGACCAAAAGTTTAAGGAAGCCATCCCGTCTCATCGCCCAACTCCTTTCTGGTGCTTGATGGTAGCCACGAAGAAGCGCGCGGGCGGCAAGGAGGTGAAGCCGCCGACGCCCGAGGAAGTCGAGGAGAACCTGAAGCGCGCGAACCTACCGAAGGAACAGTCTGCGAAGTATCACCCGTACTATCAGGGCAAGATCGAGATCGTGCCTCGGGTGCCGGTGCGGAGCTTCAACGATTTCGCGATCTGGTACACGCCGGGCGTCGCGCAACCCTGCCTCGATATCGCGGCGGACCCGAGCAAGGTTTGGACCCTGACGAACAAATGGAATCAAGTCGCCATCGTCACAGACGGCACGCGGATCCTGGGCCTCGGAGACATCGGGCCTGAAGCCGGATTGCCTGTGATGGAAGGCAAGTCCCTGTTGTTCAAGTACCTCGGCGGCGTGGACGCATTCCCGATTCCCCTCGCGACGAAGGATCCGGAGAAGATCATCGAGACGGTCAAGCTGATCACCCCCTCGTTCGGCGGCGTGAACCTCGAAGACATCGCGCAGCCGAAGTGTTTCTACATTCTGCAGCGGCTGCGGAAGGAATGCAATATCGCGGTGTGGCACGACGACCAGCAAGGGACCGCGACGATCAACGTGGCCGGCCTCATCAACGCGCTCAGGGTCGTTGGCAAGAGGATGCCCGATGTCGCCATCACGCTCGTCGGCGCCGGGGCGTCGAACATCCGGACCGCGAAGCTCCTAATCTCGGCGGGCGCGAAGCCGGAGCATCTCATCCTCGTCGACTCGAAGGGGATCGTCTGCCGCCACCGGGAGGATATCGAGGTGGCCGCGAACGAGTACGCGGAGAAGTGGGAACTCGCGCTCAAGACGAACGGCGACGACCGCGAGGGAGGGGTCGCGGAGGCGATGCGAGACGCGGACGTCACCATCGCTGCCTCGAAGCCCGGACCCGGGGTGATCCAGAAGGACTGGGTCGCCTCCATGGCGGACGACGCCATCCTCTTCGTGATCGCGAACCCCGTGCCGGAGATCTGGCCCTGGGAGGCCGCAGAGGCCGGGGCCCGCGTCATCGCGACCGGCCGGTCCGACTTCCCGAACCAGGTGAACAACAGCCTCGGCTTCCCAGGGATTTTCCGCGGCACCCTGGACGTCCGCGCACGGACCATCACGGACGAGATGTGCATCGCGGCGGCCGAGGAGCTCGCGAAGGTCGCGGAGGAAAAAGGCCTCGACGAGACGCACATCGTGCCCACGATGGATGAGATCGACGTGTTTGCGCGGGAGGCCACCGCCGTCGCCCTCAAGGCGATGGAACAGGGAATCGCGAGGGAGTCGAAGACCCGAGACGCCCTCTATCAAGGAGCCCTCGAGTTGATTCGAAGGGCCCGCGAGGAAACGAAATTCCTCATGCAGGACGGCTTTATCCGACCGCCTCCACCTTGAAGGGCGATAGAACCTTGTCTCGTGCGGGGATATCGAAGCACGACGCAGATCCGCTGAGTGCATCCGAGAGGCAGACGTGAGCATGGTCCCGTCGGCAACTCCGGAGGAGCGCAGTCAGAAAGAGAGGGAGCGCAAGGCTGCGACCGTAATGATGGTGGTCTTCTTCATCATCGGGCTGAGTGTGGTCCTGTCCTACGACTGGAGGTCGCCAACCCCCGCGTTCCGGCCTGACGCTGGGACAGTCATCCTGTTCGGGATCCTCGTCGCGGCGATCATCTACATCGCGGCCCGGTACGCCGGCCAAGATGATTGGCAGTCTCGATTTCGCCTCCGATTCTGTCCCAATTGTGGCCGCCAAATTCGGTTCGACGCCACCGTCTGCCCCTACTGCAATCACGGTCTCCCATAGGACGAACCTGACCGCAGGCCCACCGATTCGTGACGGCTAAATGGGACGGATGCGTTCGAGGTACCGACCATGGCCACCGTGAAAGCGGTCAAGCGGTCAAGCGGAAGCACGAAGCCCGTCTGATGAGCCTGCCCGGGGTCGTCGGGGTCGGGATCGGCCGAAAGGAAGGCCGAGACTGCATCTGCGTCTACGTGAAGGACGACGATCCGAAAATCCGGGCGGCGCTTCCGCGAACCCTCGAGGAAATCCCGGTGGAGATCATCGTCTCGGGGGTCTTCACGAGCCGCTGAGCGGCTCCCCGATCGGCGTCCACTTCGACAACGTGGTCTGGGGCGCGGCCCGCTCGACGAGATTGGACAACCGCACCCCCACGAGCCGGACCTTGCGTCCCGTGGCGAGGACCTCCTTGAGCATCGTCTGGCTCAGGATCAGAATGGGCTCGAGGTCCATCGAGTGAATCTTGAGGCTCTTCGAACGCGTATGGATCTCGAAGTTCGAGTACTTCGCCTTGAGTGTTACCGTGCGGTATGCGTACTTCTCGTGGAGGAGTTGTTCGTGGAGAGACTTCGCCATGCTCTCCAATTCTGGCCACACGGCATCGTATGCGTCGAGGTCCTTTTCGAACGTCATCTCCGTGCTGATTGATTCCGGAGGGCCAGTCGGCTCGACGACTTCCTCGGCGTCGCGGCCCATCGCAACATCGTGCAGGTATTCGCCGAACGCCCCGAGGAGTTCGATGAGATCCTGTCGATTGTATTCCTGGACGTCCCCGATCGACTCAAGGCCGAGCTCTTTCAACCGCTCCCCGGTCTTCGGGCCCACCCCGAGGATCTTCCGCACGGAAATCGGAGCGAGGAATGCGACCACCTCGTCCGGTGCCACGATGGTCAGTCCGTCCGGCTTCTGGAGGTCGGATGCGATCTTCGCGATCGCCTTCGTCGGTGCGACGCCAATGGAGCAGGTCATGCGGTGCCGGTTGCGAATCGCGGCCTTGATCTCCCGCGCGAGCTGCTCTGCCCGGGAGAAGTTGCCGCCGCTTCGGATGGTGACGTCAAGGAACCCCTCCTCGATTCCGCTCGGCTGAAGTCGGTCGGCGAATGTCCGGAGCGTGTCCATGATCTCTCCGCTGACTCGGCCGTACAGCTCGAAGTGCGGCCGGACGAACACCGCGTTCGGACACCGTCGCGCCGCCTCGACGCACGACATTGCCGATCGGACGCCGTACTGTCGGGCCTCGTAGCTAGCCGTCAAGACGACCCCGCGCGGGTGTTCGCGAGGGTCGGCTCCGACGACGACTGGCTTCCCTTCGAGATCGGGATTCTCGCGGACCTCGACGGACGCATAGAAGGCGTCCATGTCGACGTGGAGAATGACCCGCGAACCCGGGGATGGATAGGCCATCCGGC
>VBLR01000104.1 GCA_005878665.1 Methanobacteriota archaeon
GGATGTACCGGCGACGCTGGTCCTCGTTTCCGGCCAGCCAAATGGTTCCCGTGCAGAGGGAGTTGTGCGCCGCCATGATGAGGGCGTGCGATCCGCACACGCGGGCCACCTCCTCGACGGTGATCGCCAGGGCCACCGCATCGAGGCCCGCGCCGTCGTATTCTTCGGGGATCGTCATCCCCATGAATCCGAGCCCGGCCATCCTCGCAATCGTGGCTTTCGGGAATTCCCCCGTCTTGTCGACGCGCGCGGCGACCGGGCGGATTTCCTTCTCCGCGAAGTCCCGCGCGGTCTGACGAATCATCTCGTGTTCCGGCGAGAGGTCGAAATCCATGTCAAGCCTCGGGGGCGAAAAGCGCGGCTGGCCTCTTAGGGCTTCCCTTCGCCTTTCCCGGATGGCCGTCGGCGGCGGTCTCCCAGGTCGCCGATGACCTCGCGGCTCTCCTTCAACAGGTCCATCGCGGCGTCCCGCTCCCGCGTCACATAATCGATGACCTCCGGGAACAGGCCCTCGCGGTACATCTTCGGAACGCGGGCTCCGCTCTCCTTGTCCGCGAAGGTATGAAGGCTCGAGCCGGAGAACGTCCCCCGGTTCAGCATCACGAGGACGGGCCCGAGGTCCAGGTACGGTTTCGTGAACCAGTAGTACTTCAGCTTCGCCATGTCCCAGTCGATGAGTTTCCACTTCGTCGCCCGCTCGATGAGGAACGTCAGGTCGAACCGGAGGCGATTCCCGACGGGGACGAAGTCCCACGTCGGCTCGAGGACTCCCTTCTCGAGGACCGTCTGGATCACCTGTTTCTCTCCCCACTCCCACTCGGCGATCACCTGGAACAAACCGGTTGGCGTCAGGTCGTCGGCGAGGGCCTGATACTGGACCGTCACGATCCGGTCCTGCTGCGGATCGTCTCCCGTCGTCTCGACATCGAAGTAGTACAGGGGCAATCGGAACCCGTTTCCAAACGCAACGAACGACGCGGCGGACCTTAAGGCCTTCCGCCTGCGACAGTCTTTTGAGCGGTCCCGGTCTTCCCGCGTCGGGGCGTAGCCGCCGGAAGGGAGGACATGCGAGTCGGCATCATCGGAATCGGGATGACCGCGTTCCGGCCCTCGACGCCGGAATACAATTGGAAGGAACTGATGTTCGAAGCCGCGTCGCGCGCCTATGCGGACGCGGAGATCAACCCGCGCGAGGACGTGGACTCGTTCATCACCTGCGCCGAAGATTACTACGAAGGCTTCGGGATCTTCGACGAGTTCGTCCCGGACCAGCTCGGGGCCGCACTCCGGCCGACGTGCACCGTCAGCGGGGACGGATTGCAGGGCCTCGCGAACGCTTGGATGCAGATTCAGACCGGGCTCATCGACGTCGCGGTCGTCGAGGCGCATAGCAAGGCATCGGACATCGTGACTCTCGACGGCGTCATCGAACATGCGCTCGATCCGATTTGGAACAAGCCGCTCGGGGCGCATCCATTCGTCGTCGCGGGCCTCGAGGCGGACGCATATCTTCGGGCGACGCGAACCTCGCCGAAGGCCCTCGCGGCGGTGGTCGCGAAGAACCGTGGGAACGGCCTGAGGAATCCATTGGCGGCGTACGGCGCCGCGGTGGACGTCGACCAGGCGATTCGGTCTGAGGAGCGATTTGCGCCCCTGCGCGCACTCGACATTTCGAATCCCGCGGACGGTTGCGTTGTCCTCGTCCTTGCGGCGGAACGCGCGGCGAAGAAGCTGCACGCGAACCCCGTCTGGATCCGCGGCATCGGGTGGGCCAGTGACTCTCCGAGCCTGGAGACGCGAGACTGGGCCGGGGCGACGTACGCCCGCCTCGCTGCCGACATGGCGTATCGCTTGGCGAAGGTCCGACGACCCGTCACGGAGATCGACGTCGCGGAGGTCGACGACCGCTTCTCGTACAAGGAGCTGCAGCATCTCGAATCCATCGGGCTCGCAAAAAGAGGCGAGGCGGGGACGAAGGTCGTCCACGGCGAGTACGCGGCGGACGGCCGCTTGCCCGTGAATGTCTCGGGCGGGTCGCTCGGATGCGGGAACGTATTCGAGGCGACCGGACTCCACCGGGCCGCCGAGGTCGCCCTCCAGCTCCGCGGTGACGCCGGGGTGCGGCAGCTCGACGGCGTCCGGGTCGGCGTCGCGCAGTCATGGCGTTTCATCCCGAGTGCGACCGGCGCCGTGGCCGTCCTGGGGGTGGGCGCGTGACCAAGGTTGGCGTCATCGGGGCCGGCATGACCCTGTTCCGCCGCCGGCTCCAGGAGACCGGGAAGGAACTGTGCTTCGAGGCCACGAAGATGGCGCTCGATTCGGCAGGGATCACCCGCGGCGATGTGGATATGGTCGTCTGCGGGACCGCACCGGACGCGTTCGACGGTGTCGCGATGAAAGGCGAGTATCTGCTCGACGGATCCGGCGGCTTTCGGAAGCCGTACACCCGCGTCTTCACCGGCGGAGGCACCGGCGTCTTCAGCACGATTGCCGGCTGGTGGCACGTCGCATCCGGCTTGGCGGATGTCGCGCTCGTCGTCAACGAGGAAAAGATGTCGTCGTGCCAGCCGCATCCGCAGAGCGTCTTCGCGAACATCTGGGATCCAATCCTCGACCGCCCCCTGAAGCCAAACCTCGTCTGGATCTTCGCGATGGAGATGAACCGGTACATGTCCGTATACGGCGTCAAGAAAGAGGACATCGCCCGGGTCGCGGTCAAGAACAAGCGGAACGCAGTCGGCCACCCGTGCGCCCAGCTCGCGGACCCGAACATAACCGTGGACGATGTCCTGAACAGCGAAGTCATGGCGTGGCCCGTCCAGCGACTCGACATCAGTCCCCCGAGCGACGGCGCCTCCGCGGTCGTCCTCGCGTCGGAGGATTTCATCCGGAAGCGGCGGATCAAAGACCGCGCGTGGGTGTCCGGCGTCGGCTGGTGCATCGATTCGACGATGTGGACAGACCGGGACCTGGTCTTCCCGGAGTACGTCGCCCGCGCGGCGAAGCATGCGTACAAGATGGCGAAGATCGACGATCCGCGCCGTCAGATCGACTTCGCCGAGCCGTACGACCCGTTCGACTACAAGGAGCTCCATCACCTCGAAGGCCTGCTCCTCGCGGACAAAGGCGAGGCGCCGGTCCTGACGCGGGAAGGCGTCACGGAACGCGACGGGAAGATGCCCGTCTGTCCCTCCGGCGGCCTCCTGGGGGTCGGCAATCCGATCGCCGCGACGATGGGCATGAAGATCGGCGAACTGTTCTGGCAGCTCACCGGCCAAGCGGGCAAGCGACAGATCCCGCATGAGGTGCACACCGGGGTTTCCCAAGCCTGGGGGGACCTGATGCAATACGGCTCCGTGGTGGTGATGAGCGCATGACCGCGCGAATCTCACGCTGGCCCGGGATCGAGCTCCGCGCTGCCGACCTATATGATGGAAAGGTCACCCAGACTCGATTTCATCCGGATGCGAAGTACGCCTGGTCCGCGGGCGAAGCGATGTCGCGGTTCCTCCAAGAGCTCCAGAACGGTCGCTTCATCGCCCGAACGTGCCACAAGTGCGAGCGAATCCTGTTTCCTCCGCGCATGTTCTGCGAAGAGTGCTTCCGGCCGACGGACGAGTGGACCTACATTCACGATACGGGGACGATCGAAACATTTTCCGTTTCGTATCTCGACACCGATGCGAAGCGGATTGCGGAGCCGATCCTCGTCGGGGTCGTGAGCCTCGATGGCGCGTCGCCGAGGATGGGGATGATGCACTACTTCGGCGAGATGACGAAGGACGACATCCGAATCGGGATGCGGGTCAAGGCGGAGTGGAAGCCGGCCGCGGAGCGCCGCGGGAGCGTCCTCGACGTCCGCTACTTCCGGCCCCTGCGGGAGGGAGAGCGTTGACGTTCCTCGATCGGACGACCGACGCGAGGAAGTTCCGCCATTGGGAGGGGAACGTCGAGGCGGACTACATTTACACCTCGGGCGTCGCCGGGGAACGGTTCTTCGTCGCGTTGCGCGACGACGGTCGGATGCTGGCCTCCCGGTGCCCCGCTTGCAAGCTCGACTATCTCCCGCCGCGCATGTTCTGCGAGGATTGCTTCGCGGAGCTCACGGAATACGTGGACGTGCCGCAGGCGGGGCGGGTTGCCGCCGTCACCCTGGCCCACGTTGACCGGACCGGCACAAAGCTGTCGAATCCGCAGGTCTGGGCGTTCGTGACGTTCGAAGGAATTCGCGGCGGCTTGGTTCACCGCCTCCTGGTGACGCCGAAGCAGGCTCGGGCGGGAATGGCCGTGCGCGCGAAGCTCAAGCCCCGCGATGCGCGGACGGGGACGATCGCCGACATCGAGGGATTCGAGCCGGTCCGTTCCCGATTCTGAAAATCGGGCCGACGGCTTGATAACCCCCCGGCCGGGTATCGCGGCCTGCCATGCTCCGCCGGCCCTCGATGGACCCAGAGTCGAAGACCTTCAAATTCAAGATCTGCCTCGTCGGCGAGGAGGGCGTCGGCAAGACGAGCCTCATCCACCGCTTCGTGTCGGGCGCGTTCGACGAGTCGTACATCCGGACCCTGGGGGCCGTCGTGTCGAAGAAGACGGTGGCCTTGGGCACCGCGCTAGGCCGACCCGTCCAGGTCGACATGATGATCCTCGACATCATGGGGAAGCGGACCTTCCTGCAGCTCTTCAAAGAGGCGTACTTCCACGGGGCGAAGGGCGTCCTCGCGGTGTTCGACATGACCCGCGCCCAGTCGCTCCGCGACCTGACGAAATGGATTGACGGAGTCCGAGATTCGGTCGGACCGGTCCCCGTGTACGCCCTCGGCAACAAGACGGATCTCGCGCACCGCCGCGAGGTCAACTCCGAAGACGCGTCGACCGTCCTCGCATCGTACGAGTGTCCGGTCCTCTACACCTCGGCGAAGACCGGCGAGAACGTCGAGCAGGCCTTCCAAGGACTCGCGAAAACGATCGTCGAGTCAAGCTCGTCCGAGTGACCGGCGCAAGCATCTTATAGGCACGGGCCTTTGAAACTACGCGAGGCGCTCATGCGGGACGAGGACGAACGCAAGGTCCTCGAGAAGGAATGGAAGCGGTGGGAGGAGACCACCCTGCGGGATGCGCTCGCGTCCCACCCGGAGCGGCGCAAGGAGTTCGTGACGACCTCGAGCCGACCGGTGAAGCGCCTGTACACGCCCCTCGATCTCGCCGGGAAGACGGAAAAGGACCTCGGGGCGCCGGGCGAATTTCCCTTCACCCGTGGGATCCACCCGACGATGTACCGCGGCCGTCTCTGGACGATGCGCATGTTTGCCGGCTACGGCAGCGCCGAGGACACGAACCGGCGGTTCAAGTATCTGATCTCCCACGGGGAGACGGGCCTCAGCGTCGCCTTCGACATGCCGACCCTGTACGGTTACGACACGGACGAGCCCGAGGCGAAAGGCGAATTCGGGACGTGCGGCGTCGCGGTCTCGTCGTTGGAGGACATGAAGATCCTGTTCCGCGGGATCGACGTCGCCGGCGTGAGCACGTCGATGACGATCAACAGTCCCGCTTCCGTGATCTGGGCGATGTATCTCGTCATGGCGGAGGACCGCGGCGTGGCCTGGACGAAACTCCGCGGCACGATCCAGAACGACATCTTGAAAGAGTACCAGGCCCAGAAAGAATGGATCTATCCGCCGGAACCGTCGATGCGGCTCGTCGTGGACACCTTCGAGTTCGGCTCGAAGCAGGTGCCCGGGTGGAACACGATCTCGATCAGCGGGTACCACATCCGCGAGGCGGGGGCGACGGCGGCCCAGGAACTCGCCTTCACCCTGGCGAACGGCATGGAATACGTCCGGTGGGGGATCGACCGCGGCCTGAAGGTGGACGACTTCGCACCCCGGCTTTCGTTCTTCTTCAACGCGCACAACGACCTATTCGAAGAGCTCGCCAAGTACCGCGCGGCTCGCCGCATCTGGGCCCGCGAGATGCGAGACACCTTCGGCGCCAAGAGCCCACGGTCGTGGCTGTTGCGGTTCCACTCCCAGACGGCCGGCGTGAGCCTCACGGCCCAGCAGCCGGAGATCAACATCGTCCGCACGACGATCCAGGCGCTCGCAGCGGTCCTCGGGGGAACCCAGTCGCTCCACACGAACGCGTACGATGAGGCGTTTCAGGTCCCGAACGAGAAGGCCGCGCGGATTGCCTTGCGGACGCAGCAGATCCTCGCCCACGAGAGCGGCGTGGCGAACACGGTCGACCCGTTCGGCGGGTCGTACTTCCTCGAGGCGCTGACGGACGAACTCGAGGCGGACGCCTACCGGTATTTCGATCGGATCCAGGATCTCGGCGGGGTCATCCCGGCGATCCGGAAGGGATTCTTCCAGCAGGAGATTGCCAACTCCGCGTATCGGTACCAGCGCGAGGTGGAGGACAAGGAGCGAACGATCGTCGGGGTGAACGATTACGTCGTCGACGAGCAGACCGACGTCGAGCCGCTCCGGGTGACGGAAGCCGCGTTCAAGGCTCAGGTCGACCGACTCCGGAGGCTTCGCCGGACGAGGGACGCGAAGAAGCACGCCCGGGCCCTCGACCGACTCGGGAAAGCCTGCGAGGCCGACGACAACACGATGCCGTTCATCCTCGAAGCGGTGCGGGCGAAGGCGACCCTCGGCGAGATCTGCGACGTGATGCGAGAGGTCTTCGGCGTCTGGGAGGAGCCGCTCCTCTACTGAGGTGGTCCGATCGGGAAGAAGATCCGCGTCCTGATCGCGAAGCCGGGCCTCGATGGACACGACCGCGGGGCGAAGGTCGTCGCCCGGGCGTTGCGGGACGCGGGCATGGAGGTGATCTACACGGGCCTTCGGCAGACGCCCGAGGACATCGTCGAGGCCGCGATCCAGGAGGACGTCGACGCGATCGGCTTGTCCTCCCTGAGCGGCGCCCACATGACGTTGTTTCCCGAGGTCGTCCGCCTGCTCAGGAAGCGGAAGTCGGGGGACATCGTCGTCGTTGGAGGGGGCATCATCCCGGAGGAGGACAAAGCGAAACTGAAGCGTGCCGGGGTCAAAGCCGTGTTCGGACCAGGCACTTCATTGAGTGACATCGTCTCGTTCTTCGAAAAGGCGGGCAAGGGTGCGTGAGCCCGTGCCCGCGAAGGCCTCGCGCGACTCCGTCCGAGGCCTCGTGGAATCTCTTCTCGAGGGAGACAAACGTTCAGCGGGAAAGCTCATCTCGTTGATCGAGGACGACGAACCGGAGGCCGTCGAGGCCCTCGCGCGGATCTATCCGCACACGGGCCGTGCGCACGTCGTGGGCTTCACGGGGCCACCTGGGGTCGGTAAGAGTTCCTTGATCAATCGCCTGGTCCGGACATTCCGCTCTCGTGGCAAGAGCGTCGGGGTCGTCGCCGTCGACCCGACCTCTCCGTACACGGGCGGCGCGGTCCTCGGAGACCGAATCCGCATGGCGGATACGGGGGTGGATTCCGGGGTCTTCATTCGGTCGATGGCCACCCGAGGCCATGCGGGCGGTCTTGCCCTGGCGACGTTCGATGCGGTAAGAGTCCTCGATGCAATGGGCTCCGACCTCGTCTTCGTCGAGACGGTCGGCGCAGGGCAGAGTGAGGTGGAGATCGCCAGTCGTGCGCACACCACGGTCGTCGTGGAAATGCCCCTCACCGGCGATGTCGTGCAGACGATGAAGGCCGGGATCCTGGAGATCGGCGACGTCTACGTCGTGAACAAGGTCGACCTCGGGAACGAGGACGTGCTCGTCGCGAACCTGAAGTTCCAGCTGGAGACTCGAGACGGCTGGACGCCGCCGATTATCCGGACCGCCGCCCTCGAGGGCCGCGGGATCGACGACCTCGCGGGCGCGATTGACAAGCACGCATTGTACCTGGACCAGAGCGGAGGGCGCCACAAGCGGGAGCTCGCTCGGGCGCGGCTCGAGATCCTCGAGAACGTGCAACGTCTCTTAGTCCATCGGGTCTCGGAAGGGTCGCGCTCCGGTCGCACGTTCGACAAGCTTGCCGAGGATGTCGCCACTCGGCGAATCGACCCGCATGCCGCCGCGGGGAAACTGCTGAGGTCCGGTCCCGCTACGGAGCGCTAGGCCACTGGCCCGTGCCAAGCTGTTGCCAATCCACGGCGTCGAGGAACTCTTGGAACCGCGTCATGCGGTAGCCCCAGGCTGCCTCGAGGGCGGGGATGTCGACGTGATACCCGATTGTCTTGAAGAATTGGAACATCCGGAATCCGTCGTCACCCATCGTTTTCCGGGCCTCTTCCTCGGGCTGCTCGACATATCGAATCGGATGTCCGAGTTTCTTCGACAGCGCGGCCGGGAGGTCTCCGAAGGCCAACTCCTCGCCGGCGAGTTCCACGGTCTTGCCGATCGCCGCCTTCGGGTCGTCGAAAGCCCGGGCAACGAACTCCCCGATGTCCTTCACCGCGACGAGCTGCTGGCGCGTCGCCGGAGGGAGCGGAACCTCCATGATCCCTCGCTGGAGGGACGCCGTCATCCAGGGGCTCGCGTAATTGTCCATGAAGGCGACGGGTCGTATGATCGTGTGCGGGACCCGCGAGGCTTTCAGGTATTGTTCCACCTTCGCCTTCGACTCGAAATGAGGAATGCCGGTATTCCGGTCGGCCGAGGCCACGCTCGACAGGACCAAGTGCCCGACCGATGCAGCCTTCGCGGCATCGATCGCCGTCGTGCCTTGCTGGACCTCTTTCTCGGGATGCACGGAGAAGTCGGGCCCGAACGGAGTCGTGACGACGAAGAATCCGTCCACGTTCCGAAGGAGCGGGGTGAGGCTCGCGCGTTGTGTGAGGTCACCCTGAACGCCTTCGATTCCCGCGGCGGCGAGAGCGTTCAACTTCGAGGAGTTTCGCGTGAGCCCGATCACTCGATGTCCTCGCTTGAGGAGGCTGCGTGCGACCGTCCCTCCCTGTTGTCCCGTCGCCCCCGCCACCAAAATCGTCTTCGTCTCGGCCATGTGCGATTGCCTCGCGGTCCTTAGACGTCCCTTCTACTTGTAGATTAGACCATGCCCGGACGGCTCCCGACGTACGTATATGGAGAATCCCCAGGGTCGGGTAGCGCGCCTCGCGGCTTCGCCGGACGACGCTCGGGTGGGGATTTGAACCCCAGATAACCCGCTTAGGAGGCGGGTGCCCTTTCCGTGCTAGGCTACCCGAGCGATTGCGCCGAGGTCCTGAGTCACCATTAATCCTTCGACACACGGGAACCCAGGACGGAGAGCGATCGCGGCGTCGTCGCTCCAACAGGGCCATCGATTCAGAGTTCTTCCGGGGTCTTCTCGGAGGCCGGAAGATCCTCTTCCGCGCCGTGTTTCGGAGTGGGTTTCGCCTTAGTCGCCGTCGCCCGCTTCCTCGGTTTCTTCGCGGCGACCTCCGGGGCCGGCTCCTCTTTCGGCGCCTCCACCGGGGCCCCAGCCTCTTTCGCTTCCGCCTTCGGCTCGACGGCCTTGGCCTCCTTCTTCTCGTATTCCTCGACGAACCGGATCGTCTTGAGTTCCGAGAGCTCCCGGAGATCCGCCACGACTCGGAACTTCGATACGAACCACTTCTCATCGGTCTTGCAGACGTCGGGGAGATGAATTTCCGCGCTGCCTCCTTTCAGATCGATCTTGAACTGATCCGCGAGACCATAGTCCATATCGATCACGGCGCGCACGCGTTCCTCGGGCGTCTGGGCCTTCCGCGTCGCCTTGACGACGTACTTCAACGTCTTCCCGGCGAGCGGGTTGTTGAAGTCGACCCGGACGCGACCTGCGCTCACCGCCGTGACCACGCCGTGTTTCCCACTGATCGAGACTTCGAGTCCGACTTCGGGGCTGATTTCTTGCCGCAGGAACTCCCGCTCGGTGCGGAGTTCGACGAGGCGCGGATCTCGGACTCCTGCGCCCTTTTCCGGGGGAATGAGGACCTCGATTGTCTCCCCGACCTTTCCCCCGACGAGCGCGGCTTCCAGGCCTTCGAACAGCCGCCCACGGCCGATGACGACCGGGGCCTCGATGTACACCTTCTTCTCGTCGAACTTGCCCTCCTTCTTCGCAACCTCATCGTGGGTCGTGTCAAAGAGGGTTAAGGCCCCGTTCGGGGTCACCGTCCAGGCGTCGTACTCGATCCAGACGATGTCCCCTTTCTCGATCGTGTCGGAAACCACCGGCCCACCGCAGAGAAACTTCCGAAGGGTGGCTTTCCTTTAAAGGTTTCTGGAGACACGGTGCGTGCCAACGGGTGCGACGTCTGCGCGGATCACTCTGTCGGGGTTCGCACCTCAGCGTTGAATCAGGATTCAGGACTCACTGGGGTGCCTGGGAGCATATCGAGGGCCGGCGATCCCCTGCACCGGTTCCCGTCCGTCAGCCCTCTGCCTTCTTGCGGAACACGAGGACTGTCAGGGCCAAGGGGACGGCGATCCAGAGGACCGCTGCAACGATGATTGCTGGAATGGAGATGTATCCCGTCGGAACGATGCCGACGCTCCCCTGGCCGCCCGTAGTCGGCACGGTTGCACCGAGCATGAGCTGGAACAGGGTGTTTGGGTCGAACAGGTAAATCGTCAGAAGCGTCGTGTAGAAGCCGGGGTCGAAGACACGGCCTCCCAGTGTGAACAAAAGGAGAAACGCAAGGAAGGAGAACAGGAGGCTGAAGATCAGCCAGGTCACGACCCCGAACACTACGGCCGTGCCGACGCTCTTCGCTAGGCTGGAGAAGAGCAACATCAGGAGTACGTACACCGCGATGAGAAAGAGGACCCCGCCGAGGGTCGTCGCGGCGAAGCCGCCCGTCGGCGAACGGCCGGAGAGCGCCGTCACGAGCGCGATTCCCCCGAGGAGTACGCCGACCGTCGGGATCGCGACAGACGCGAACGCGCCAAGGAACTTCCCCGCCAGGATGCCTTCCCGACGGACCCGCCGCGCAAGGAGCAGCTCCAGGGATCCCTGAGCCCGCTCGCGCGCAATCGCGTCGAACGAGATAGCGATCGACATGATGGGCACGACGAGCTGCAAGAGGCCCGCGAGGAGTATGAGGACATAATCGGCCCCATTCTGGAAGACCGGGCCGCCCTGCGTGACGCCAATCGCGGGGTAAGTCTCGCTGTAGTTCAGATAAGAGACCTCGACGACGTGCTGGCCCTCCCCGATCGGCGTGACGAAGAACCCGTTCTCGTTCGGGTGGTCCGAGAGGTTGCCATCGACGGAGATGTTCACCCCGGTGCCTGGATAGCCGTCGAGCGTCATGACATGGAGGGAGAAGAAACTGCCCGAGCCGCCGGGGCCGGAGTACCCGCTTGACATCATCCTGCCCACCGTGAACGTCCGGTTGAGAAGACCCGGGTAGAACCCCGCCGTGCCGAAGGAGTACGGCAGGTAGAGCATGCCGTAGGACACATTCTGATCCTGGGTCGTGCCCGAATCATACACGACGAAGCCGGTGGCGTTGGTCGTGAGGTTCTCGACGAGCATCCCGTAGGGACTGGTGGGAGGGCCAAAGTCGCCCTGGCGGTACACGGACACGCCGATGCCGGCACGCGGGACTCCGCGTTGGTCTGCGAGCCATCCGATGACGAGATAGTGAACGGTCCCGCTTTCGTTACGGATTCCGGGGTGGACCGCCAAGTCCAGCAACGGGCTCAGCCCAACGTACGGTGACTGCGAGAGCCCGTACGACGCC
>VBLR01000105.1 GCA_005878665.1 Methanobacteriota archaeon
TCCTCGCCATTCCAGCCAGCGTGTACGCATTCGGCCGCCGTCTCTTCGGTCCGAGGACCGCCGCCATCGGCGTCCTGCTCTACCTCGGGACCCCCTCGATCCTGTTCAACGACGCGGTGCAGCAAGGGTTCGGCACGATCTTTTTCGCCCTCTCGCTGCTCGCGCTTTTCATGCTGGTCCAAGCGGTCGGCCTCGCGGCCCAACGCCGGGCGATGGTCCTCTTTGCCGTCGTGAGTACGGGAATCGTGATGACCCATCATCTTTCATCATATGTATTTGCCTTCTGGGTCACGGCCCTGGGGTTCCTGATGGTGCCCCGTCGAGCGCGGAAGACGTTGCCTGTATTGCGGTTGACTGTGTTGTTCACGTACTTCGTGGTGGCCCTGCTCGTGTACATCGACTTCCTGACCAAGGCGATCTTCCTCATCCACGAGTCAACTTTGACGATTGCGCTGAGGAACTTGATCGCACCGGAAACCGCAGCGACGGGATCGGGCTCAAACTTGGGTCGGACGTTCACCCAAATCGAGATCGGATGGCTCGTCGCCACCCTCATCGGCCTGTTCGTCCTCGCCTTCTCCACGGCCGTGCGACACCGGGCGACCCGTCACAATCCGTTCGACCTTTCGAACGGTATCGTGGCGTCGTTCCTCGTCTTCGTCACGCTCCCCTTGGTCGTCACTCCGCTCAACTACGTCCCGCTTCGGATCAACGAATATGCAGGGTTCATCGTCATGCCGTTCGCGGGCGCGACCCTGATTCGTTGGGCTCGATCTGACTTCTGGAAGTCCGCTCGGCGCGCGCCGCAGGTCCTCCGTGAGAGGCCATGGATCCCGAGGCTGGTCGTCGTGGCGATTGCCGCGGGAATCGTCATGGGCGGCAATCTCGCTCCGATCACGTTGCGCGGGTATTTCGAGTCGTTCAACAGCCGCGCCACCGATTCACCGCTGTACCTCGGGGTCGATTCGATCCGGGTTTCGGATTGGGCCACGGACCACTTCGCCGACGGTCGGATGTGGGGCGATCAGCTGGCCAACGACGTCTTCGCGGGTTTCGGATTCATGCCCGTCGAGTTCGGAGCGACCCGTATTTTCGGTGGTACGGTCCTCAATGAGTCCGCCTGGTGCCTTCTAAAGGTGCGCGACTACGTGGCGGTCGACTACTTGATGACGATCTTGCGCCCGAATTTCCTCCATGAAGGTCTGTGGCCGACCCCGATGTCGGCCGCGCAAGTCGGGAAGTTCGCGACGGATCCACACTTTGCCATGGTGTACCGAGATGCAACGTTCACGATCTATCGGGTCATGCTGCCGTCGCCGTTTCCTCCCTGTCTGTAACACACGGCCTAGCTAACCATGACCCGGAGGAGGTTTTCCGTGACCACCGTCGATGTCGCGTCGAGCAACGCGAAGTTCAGGTAAAAGACGCCGGTCTGCTCGATCGAGATCGAGAACCGCTGCATCCACGTCTCGCGGGAGCCGAGGATGATGGACACGTCATATTCAGCAAAGGCGTCCATCCGTAGAGGAGAGGTCTGAAACACCGCGTGGAACGTCTCGTTTCCCACGGCATTCGTAGGGATGAGCCGTATTCGAACTGAGAAGGCGCCCGCAGTTGAACCGCCTAAGGCCGAGACGACGATGTCTTGCGGTTGGCCCTGGACGAAGCGAGTTGAAATGTTGGTGGTCCCGTCCGGAGCCAGGATTGCCAGTCCGGGCGACAGTTCGCCGGGATAATGGACCACCGCGAGGGAGATGAAGATCACGAGGGCCGCGATGATTCCCGCGAAGAGCACGGCTGCAACCCCTTTCTCGACCCTCGAGTAGTCGGACAAGTCAAAGAGGAGGCGCGTGAAATCGGTGAAGGCCGCCAAGGGATTCCCGCGAGGACGTTGCACGAGCCACGCGAAGATGGAGATCGGCAACCCAACGATGACCACAGCGAACACCGTGATCGGAATCCCGAGAATCGACACCCCTAACGCGGACAGCGATGTGATGAAGATCGTGAGTCCAGTCGAGAACGCGAGAATTTCGGGCGCCGACAGCCGAATCTCTCGTCCGACGATCAGGGACAGGGCGCAATACCCCATCGAAAACAGGGCGACAAGAGCGAGGGCGGCGCGGTAGGGGTTCGGAGGGAAGATCGCCACCAGGATGGCGTGGAGCATGAGGATGGCCGTCCCGATGCCGACGTATGGAAACGGCGGTCTCGCACCCGGCGGACTCGGGCCCGGGATCATGGCTGCCCTTCGATGAGAAAGTCGGCGGACTCAAGTACCTTCGCGTGTCACGGAGGCATGCTAACGTCCGGACATCGAGACAAAGGTCTTCGCGACCGCCGTCCACGACGGCGTCGCCTCGATCCATTCCCGATTCTTTTCCCGAATCCCTTCGAATGCGCTTTCGTCGAGGACCTCTCGAACGGCCCTTGCAATCCCTCGCGGATTGCGGGGCTCCGCAAAGACGAGGCCGGTGTTTTCCGCCAACTCCCGAATCGGATGGACGCGCGTGGTGATCACCGGCAAGCCCGTCGCAACGGCCTCCAAGGCGACGAGGGGCAGGCCGGTCCGCACAAAGCGATACGGAAAGATCGCGAGGTCGGAGACTTGGTAGGCGGCTCGGAGTTCTTCTCTCGAGAGGAGGCCGTGGACGACGAGCAACTCATGCGCACCGATCCGGGTCCGGACGACCGTCGGCTGGGGGTACCGCCGGTCGCGCAGCAACAGGACGACCTGCGTCGGCGGGTTGCCCGGGAGGAAACGGGCGAGGCGCATCACATCGACGACCCCGCGAGAACCTTCCGGGGGACCCGTGAAGACGAATCGTCGGACGGCCGGCCCCAAGATCCCGGAGAGCCGCGGTCCGAGGTTTGTGCGCGCCCTTTCCAAGAAAAACGGATCGAACGGATGTGGCACGACCGCGCAGGAGGAATCGGGAAGGCCGGCGGACGTCGCCCGTCGTCGATCGTCGTCCCAAAGGAACACGAAATTGTCCACATACGCACGTGCGTCGGGCCAAGTCCCGAAGCGCCTCGACACATACATCGCGACGTGATGTCGATCGTGAGGAATCTCAGCCGCCATCGTCGGATCGAGAAATCGTCTCGCCAGCTCGGGCCCGCTATGGAGGGGCCTGAGAAAAATTCCCGTCAGCCGTCCTCGGAACGGGGAGCGGGGCGGACGACGCATCGAGAAGAAGAGGCCGGCGGTCAGGCGACACACGCCGAGGTCGAATCGGCCGGTTTGCAAGACGCCCCGCAGGGCGGGGGCAGCCTGGTAGTCGCCGGGGTCGGGATGGCGTTCGATGGGGACGTCGTTCCACGTTTTCATGCCACGCTCCGTCGTCACGACAACCGTCTCGTGGCCCAACGATCGGAGTGCGTGCGCAAGATCGCCCAGATACCTCCAAGGCTGCAAGTTCAGCGAGGCGGACGGAAGAGTCTCGGTGACGATGGCAATTCGAAGGGTCTCCAAGAGCCGGCTCACACCTCTGAATCGCGCGCCCGCGAAGCGGGCGCGGCGAGGATTCGCCGGAATAGGCTAAATAACCTCGGAACCGTCCGCGGACCCGAATGTCCGAGGGGCCCGTTCCGAGAAGCCCTCCGCTCCGCCCGGTTCGGTTTGGCGTCCTCTGCGACGGGCCCAAGATCCCGACGTGGCAGGCCCGATGCATCGAGGAGCTGCGCGCCGGCGGAGCCAATCTTGCCCTCATCGTCTTCCCGGCGGAACGGTCATTCGACGGCTCGCATCCCGGGAGCCTCCTGTTCCGTGCGTATGTCGCATCGCACCGACCTGCGGCGCTCCGGCCTGCGGACATGGCCGCCGCGTTCCGCGGCGTCCCCTCGATGCGGTGCCGCGCGACGACCCAAGGCGCGTTCACGGGGCGATTCGACGAATCCGACGTTCGCCGGATCCGAGCCTATGAGTTGGACTTCCTCCTTCAGTGCGGCTTCGGCGTCCTCGACGGCGAAATCTTGGACGCGGCGCGCTACGGCGTCTGGTCGTTTCAGCACGACGACGAACCTCCGTATCGGGGGATTCCGGCGTGTCTCTGGCCCATCTACAACGGGGACGCGGTCACGGGCGCGGTGCTGCGGCGCGTCGCCGGGCCTGTCGGCGGCGGAATCGCACTCCGAAATGGGTACTTCCGGACGGCCCTTCACTCCCTTCGAGAAAACGTCGACGGGGTGCATTTCGGGATCACGGCATGGCCGGCCAATGTGTGCCAAGACCTCCGCCTCGGCCAGACGGTCTACCTGGAGGGCCCGTCGTCGGCCACGCCGGTCACCCGGTCGCCCATTCCTTCGAACCGTCAGATGATCCGCTTCCTCGGCCGGCAAACCCGACACGCTATCCGTAGGGCCGCGCGGGGTCTCCTTCGCCACGAAGCATGGTGCATCGGAATCGCGGAGGAGCCCATCGAAAGTTTCCTCCAAGCCCGCGGGGAGAAGCGGATCCGTTGGCTCGATCCTCCGGAGCGCGGGCGGTTCATCGCGGATCCGTTCGGCGCCCAGGTCGATGGGGCCACCCACATCCTATACGAAGACTTCCGGTACGCGACCTCGAAGGGCGTGATCGCGACCGTGGAGGCTACCGCAACCGGGACGCCTCGGACGCCCAAGATCGCGATCGAATTGCCGGTCCATGCCTCGTATCCGTATCTCGTCCTCGATCGCGGGGAAGTCTATTGCATTCCGGAGACGAACGAAGCGAGGGAGATCGGCCTGTACCGCGCGATCGATTTCCCGACTCGATGGGAGAAGCTGGGCACGCTCATATCGGGGGTCGCGGCCCTCGACCCCACCGTCTTCCGTTACGATGGCCGGTGGTGGCTCGCCTGCACCCGGCGCGACGTGGGCGAAAACATGCCGTTGTTCGTGTGGCATGCGCGGAGCCTCGAGGGACCGTGGGAACCGCACGCACTGAATCCGGTGAAGGCGGACATCCGATCCTCGCGCCCCGCGGGGACCCCGTTCGTCCACCGCGACACCTTGTACCGACCGGCCCAAGATAGCTCGCGGATGTACGGCGGTGGAATTGTGATCAACCGGGTCCTGCGCTTGACGCCCACGGAGTTCAAGGAGGAGCCCGCGGCGGCCGTCGAGCCGTTCTCCGAGGGCCCGTTTCCCGATGGGATCCACACGCTTTCCGCCGTCGGAGAGATCACGCTGATCGACAGCAAGCGACACCGCTTCGATCCGAGCGCGATCCCGTACGTCATCCGCAATCGGCCCGTTGCCGCGGGGGATCGCGCGAAGTCCCACCGCGCCGGAGATGAGTAGGCCTCTGACAATTGCGCCGGAGCAGCGCAAGCCGCGGTCGACATCTTCCGCGCCAAGCGGTTCCGGCCGCCGCTCGTCGAAGGCCCGTCACGACGCTTTCGATGGCGCGCCCGTCCACATTCGCCGCGCCGCGAACCGATAGGCCGGCACGAAGAGGTTGAGGAACGGACCCGACATGCCTCCGGGCCGGATCCACGTTTCATCCCAACGATCGACGGCGCCAAGACGATACTTGTACTCCTCGTTCCCGCGAAGCAAGTCCAACGTCCGCATCCCGTCTGCACCCGCGTCCTTGATCGATTCGTTGAACAACAGCTTCCCGATTTCGACGGATGCCAACTCGGGACTCCATCCGCTCTGGTAGAACGCGAGGGTGTCTCCCCACCGCAGGAAGCATAGAAGACCGACCATGTGATGATTCTGCTCGGCGACCATCGCGATGGGACCCCGCTCAGCGGAACCGTGTGCAATGAGCCGACGGAGTAGCGCCTCGGTCGAGAGGAACCTGCTCGACACGCCCTTCTCCGCCATCCGCAATTTGTGAAGTTCGAGGAAACGCTCCACGAATGCGTCGTCCATCTGGCTGCTCGGAATCCATCGAAACGTGATCCCGGCCGCGTCGGCTCTTTTTTCGTACCGCCGAAGATGATGCTGCGTGCGCCGCATGCTCGCCGGGATCGCGTCGGGCCGATACAGAGCCACGCGAGGGCATGGATTCCGGAACAGCATTCGAGCGCCCGGAGGGACGAACGGCACGCCCGTCTCTGGATCGAGGTCCGGCAGGAGCAACGTCGAACCTCGCGTGCGCCGCATCGCGTATGTGCGCGCCGTCTCCTGGTATTCGGGAAGGACCGGCCAGCCGATGTGATCTGCATCCCCCACACCGCTCCCCGTGACCGTCCAGATCGGCCAGGCGGGAGGCAGACGCGAGTGAACGCGCCGCAATATATGACTGAGGAACTGGATTCCTTCCAACGAACCGGACGAACTCCGCCAGAGCGCGAGTTCGGTGGCCGGCATTCCACCGATCGTCTCCCACCAGGCCAAGACCCAGTCCGGGGTTTGGAAGTAGGATGTCTTCGGAATCCGAGCCATGAGCCGCAGCCATTCCTCCCGGAGGTCTCTCAGCTGCGCGAGGTCCGCTAACCGGATAATCTCTGGACCCTCAGGGTTCACGACCGCCTCCGCCGGGCCACTCACCGCACGAACGATCGAGTCCGGCCGTTACCAATTGTTTGTGTGCGGGATTATGATTTCGACGTCGGTCGGGGAGACGGAGGCGCCCTGGCGTGCATGGATTTCAAATACACGGGCGCCGTCAAGCGAATCGGGGACCGCGCTCTGAGAATCATGATCGTGGGCGAACGAATCTTGCCGTTCCGCCACGCCGGGGACAAGAACTTCTGGCTCGACATGATTCGCAGACTCCTCGTCGCCGGCCACGAGGTCGAGGCGTTGTCCGTGGACATCGAAGCGACCCCAGGGAACGGCCTGCCGATTCGCCACGTTCCCCAGATCCCGGTCTACTTCCGACCCGACGCCCGGTTCAACGCCGAACATGCGCAGTTCGGGGGCGTGAACAACTATGTCAGCAAGACGACGAACGTGCCCATCATTTTCCGGGAGGTCCGACGCCGTCAACGGACCTTTCGCCCGGACGTGATTCACTTCGCGGACAACTTCGGGCCCGCGACGGTGGTCCTCCGGGCGATCAGCCGGAAGGTCCCCCTCACACTTTCCGCGCCCACGTATCATCGGAATCGTCCCCTGTATGACGTCATGCTGTTGGCCAGCTTTTCGAGCTTCGCCATGGTTGTGCCGTTCTCGGAAGCGTATCGTCGCCGCCTCCTGGAACTCGGATTCCCGTCGGGACGCATCCGCCGCATCCGCTGGGGGATCGACACCGCTCGGTTCAAGCCGCCAACCGATGACGAGCGGTTCGCGGCGCGGGCGAGCCTCGGCATTGAACGGGGGAAATTCGTCGTCCTGTGGACCGGCTTCACGCAACAGACGAATGAGTCCGACCTGGAGGAGGCGAT
>VBLR01000106.1 GCA_005878665.1 Methanobacteriota archaeon
GGACGAATGGAAGTTCGCGCAGACCAACTCGAAGGCGGCGGTGAAAGCCGTCCTCACGGGACCGCTGACCCTGGGATCCCTGGCGCTTGACAAACACTACCGCGGGAAGAAGGCCCTGACCTTGGACCTCGCGAATGCGCTCGGCGAGGAAGTCTCCGCTCTGGTCCGCGCGGGTGCGGCCCACATCCAGGTGGACGAGCCGATTCTCACCCGGCATCCGGAGGATCTTCCCCTCGGCGTCGAAGGCTT
>VBLR01000107.1 GCA_005878665.1 Methanobacteriota archaeon
TGACCCTCTTCACGTATTTCGGGGAAGTCTCGAACATCTTCGAGCAGCTGGTCGACACGCCCGCGGACGTGATCGGTCTCGACTTGGTCCAGGGTGCCGCGACCTGGGCCGCGATCGCGAAGCACGGATCGAAGAAACCGCTCGTCCTCGGCCTCGTCGACGCGCGGAACACGAAGAGGGAGGACCCGGCAGGAATCGCGAAGAAGGTCCTCGATCTGAAGGGCCAGATCAATCTGAAGACGTCGTTCCTCTCGCCTTCCAACGGCCTGGAGTTCCTGCCTCGCGCACGGGCGCGGGAGAAGCTCCGGATTTTGTCGGCCGCAGCCCGCAAGGTGGGGGTGGCGGCGTGACCGGTCTCCTGACGACGAGCGTCGGGTCGTTTCCGAAGCCCGAATACCTGACACGGGCCCGGACGAAGGCGTCCAAGGGCGAGTTATCCGGACAAGGGCTCCGGGCCCTGGAGGAGAAGGCGACCGCGGAGTGGATCCAGTTCCAGGAGGAGATCGGGATCGACATCCCGGTGGACGGCGAACAGTACCGGGGCGACATGGCCACGTACTTTGCCGAGAACATCGGCGGGACCGAGATCTCTGGGCTCGTCCGCTCGTACGGCAACCGGTACTACAAGAAGCCGATCATCGTCGACGAGCTCCGCCGCAAGGGTCCGATCAGCGTGGACTGGTTCAAGTTCGCGCAGTCACGAACGAAGCGACCCGTCAAGGGCATGATCACCGGACCGTACACCATGATGGACTGGTCGTTCGACGAGTTCTACGGGTCGCGGGACGAGGCGTGCCTGGCGTTCGCGAACCTGTTGCACCAGGAGGCGCTCAGCCTGGAAGCCGCCGGCGCGAAGATCATCCAGGTCGATGAGCCCGCACTCTCGACGCGGTTTGACGAGCTGCCGCTGCTGGTCAAGGCGGTCGGCACCGTGACGAACGGTCTCCGTGCGAAGACGATCCTCCACACATGCTACGGGAGCTACAACGAGATCTTTGAATTCTTCAACAAGCTGCCCGTGGACCAGCTTGACTTGGAGATGTCCAACTCGGGTCTGGACCTCCTGGACCGTTTTCGGCGCGAGCCGCTAAAGAAAGAGATCGCGTTCGGCGTGGTCGACGTCCACAGCCATGTGATCGAGCCGGAGTCCTTGATCCGCGAGCGCATCGAGAAGGCCCTGACCATCTTCGCGCCGGACAAGCTCTACATCGACCCCGATTGTGGGCTCAAGACACGGACCGTTGGAGAGGCCCAGGCGAAGCTACGGAACATGGTCGCCGCGGCCCGAGCCGTGCGGGAAGCCCACCGCCTCGCTTAGGGCAAAGAGTAAAGCCCCCCGGAAACGATAGATATCGCGAGGAGTCCGATGGGAACCCCGGCCGACCTTCGCCTGCACTCGGACGCGTTGTTGCGCATGTTCACGGTGACGGAGGCGAACACGTTGGTCCCACGTCTCGAGGAGACCTTCCTGCGACTCGATCCGAAGCTCGCCCGCCTCCGGGAATTGCGCGAACTGATCGAGGACGCGGAAGCGTACTACGGGGAAGGACTCGTCGACGCACCCCCGAAAGACCGCGAGGCGTACGCGGAATCCCTCCAAGAACAGGCGGATCTCGAACGCTCGGTCCAAGCGGACGTCGACGACGTGCACGCCCTCGGTTGCGAGCTCAAGGACCTCCACCGCGGGCTGATTGATTTTCCCGCTCGGATCGGAAACGAGGTCGCCTACCTGTGCTGGCAGCGGGGCGAACGCGTGATCGGATGGTGGCATACGCTCGACAGCGGTTTCGCGGGCCGGAAGGCGCTTGCCCCAGAAGCGGAACGTTAATATCGGACGGCCCTCGTAGGAACTCCGAGGATTCGGAACATGGCGACGAAAGATGACGTGATCAGCGTCCTCCGAAAGTGCTACGACCCCGAGATCCCGATCAACATCTACGACCTCGGCCTCGTGTACCACATCGAGCTCAAGCCGGAGGAGGGCAAGGTCGACGTCCGCATGACGCTCACGGCTCCGGGTTGCCCGGCGTCCGCCTACATCCATCAAGACGTGAAGCGGAAACTCGAGCAGCTCCAGGGCGTCAAAGAGGCGACGGTGAACATCGTGTGGGATCCGCCGTGGACGCCGGAGATGATGTCCGAGACCGCGAAGAAACAGTTCGGCTGGGGCATCTGACCGCGCCTGCCGTCCCCGACTCACCAGTACCAAATCTTGATATTCTCTCCCCCGTATCCAGCGGTCTGCAGCATTTCCGGGGGTGGCCGGGCACTTGACCTCCAAAGGTGGGAAGGAATCGGACGCCCTCGCACGGGCCTTCGGCGCCCTCGTTGAGGGGTTGACGTTCTACGACCTGGCCAACGTGGCGGTCGCGGAGATGCGCGTGAAGGTGGCATTCGAAGAACTCGGCCGCCGCAAGAAAGAACAGCTCGGGCGGTTGGAGGGGGTCGCCGGGTCCGGCGCCAAGGCCGCCGCCGTGATGCCCGGCATCTATCCGATCAACGTCGTGTCGAAGGTCGAATGCTACGTGTGCGGCTTCGCCGCGGACACGAAGGCGATGCCGAACACCTGTCCGAACTGCGGGGCCGCCCGGTATGCGTTTGAGAAGGAAATTGCCCTGACGAAGGCATGGGAGATCGCCGCGGAGGCGGGCCGCAAATTGGCGATCCTCTTCGGGGAGTCCGCGGCCCATTCGGGAGGCCGCACCAAGGCCGTCTTGGAAGAGCTGGCACGGGACGAAGAGGGACAGGCGGTCCAGGCCGCCCGACAGCTCGACGAACTTCGGACCTGACCGGTGGGATCGAATGCCGCGCCTTGCGAAGATGCCTCCCATTCAGGAAGATATCCACGCGTGTACGATGTGCGGCTACTGTGTCCCCGTGTGCCCGGCGTATCAGGAGGCGGGCTGGGAGGGCGCGTCGCCTCGCGGCCGGGTCTTCGCGCTCCGCCAGTACGAGATGCGCGGACCGTTGGATCTCCTCCTTCGGCGTCAGGTGAAGCCCGGAGAGGAGTTCGCGCGGAACACGTGGGAGTGCACCGGTTGTGGGGCGTGCGAGGAAGTCTGTCCGGTCGACATCCCGTTCGACGGGCTCTGGGACGACGTGAAGGAATGGATGGTGAAGTCGGGCTATGAGCGGACGGAGCTCGAGCCGTACCTGGCGAACGTCCGGGAGACCCACAACCTGTTCGGCGAACCGGCCGAGGCGCGGGGGGCATGGATCCCGCCGGAGGCGGTGCAGTCCGCGAACCCGGAGGTGTTGTACTGGGTCGGCTGCGTCGCGAGCTACAAACGGCAACAGATCGCCCGAGCGGTCGTCAAGATCCTGAACGCCGCAAGGGTGCCGTACCGGATCCTCGGAAAGGAGGAGTGGTGCTCGGGCGCGCCGCTCGCGCGGATGGGCTACCAGGAGACGACGAAGAAAGAGCTCATGCCCCACAACGTGAACGCGGTAGAAGAGACCGGCGCCAAGGTCCTCATCACGGCCTGTGCCGAGTGCTACCGGGCGTTCGCTCGGGATTACAAGCAGTGGGGTGGCAATCCGCCGTACAGCGTCTTCCACATCTCCCACTACATCGAGAAGCTGATCCGGGAGAAGCGGATCACGTTCACGAAGCCGCTCCCGCAGAAGATCGCGTTTCACGACGCGTGCCACATGTCCCGCGTGACGAAGGTGTACGAACCTCCGAGACAGGCCCTCAAGTTCATCCGGGACCTGAAGGTCCTCGAGATCCTGCCCCACCACGAGGACTCGCTGTGCTCCGGGGCGGGCGGAGGCTTCCCCGCGGTGTTTCCGGAGCAAGCCGCGGGCGTGGCACAAAGGCGGCTCGATGCGGCGGAGGACACCGGCGCGACGACGCTCGTCACGACCTGTCCGCATGCGGAAATGCACTTCGAAGGCGTGGCACGTCAGCGAAACATGGCGCTGAGCATCGTTGACCTCGCCGAGATGCTCGCGAACGCGCTGTGAGATCCGCTGCCCAGCATCAGGTGGTCACGCGCAGGGATTCAATTGGCGTCTCACGTCCAAACAGATCAGCGAGGAGCCGCTCGGCGTCCGAGAGACGCATCTTCCGATATCGAGACTCCAGGATTTCGCGTGCGGCGGGGGCGCCCCGCCCCATCGCGGTTCCGAAGGTCTCAACGGCGGCGCCGCTCGGGTCCATGTAGATGAGTTTCGGCTTCCGATCGAGGAGGCTCGCGATCAGGAAGGCCACTCCGAGAGGCCTTTGAGTCCGGCTGAGTGTAAATCGGTGAAGCGTGCTCCGTGTGGTTCTGACCGCCTCGTCCGTCGTCTTCGGCCCGGCCGAGCGGAGTTCGTCAACGACTAGCGCTGCGTCGCCGACAAGACCGGAAAACACGACCGCCAAGTGCTCGCCAAGCGACTGAATTTTCTTTCCGCCGGCGGTCAGCTTCGACTTTCCGGGGATTTCGGCTGTGAGCAGAACTCCGTCCTCGCAGACGATGCCCGCCGCCGTGCCGCCCCGCGCGGCGGATTCGCGTGCGTACTCGACCTGATACAGTCGACCATCGGGCGCGAAGACATTCTCCGCGTCGAACCCTTGGAAGAACGTACCCGTCGCGTTCACGTAACTGACAAGTGCCGCCCGCACCAATTCAGCTTTGTTCGAGAAAACGCCCTTCTGCACCAGCGCGTCTAGATACGCGTCGACCTCTTCCGGAATTGCGGTTCTGATCTCGGCCATACGTCAGTCCTCCGTCATGGAGTCGTCCAGGCGTATCCATTGCGGAGTTCACTAGAAAAGGATGCCGCCGCCCAGCTATCCGTCCCGGACGGAGCAACCACGGACTTCCGGGTGATCGATCCTACCAATCTAGATCGTGAAGCTCAGGCCGCAAGAACAGGAGTGCTTCGCGTTCGGGTTCGTGATCTTGAATTGCCCACCGAACAGGTCTTCCTCCCATTCGAGCTTCGACCCTTGGAGGTACGTCAGGCTCTTCGGGTCGACGAACACGCTCACGTCCTCCTCGGCGACGACGATGTCCGTCGGCCGCGCGGCCTCTGCGAGATCCATCCGGTACTGCATCCCGCTGCACCCGCCCGCGATGATCCGAAGGCGGAGCGAGGCGGCCGGCTTGTTCTCCTTCTGCCGCAGCACGCGGATCCGTCGGACCGCGCTTTCGGTGACGGTGAGCGGCAGTTGCTGGGGGGCCATCAAACGAATCGCGTCCCGATCCGTTCGAACGCGGGCCCTCGACTTAAGTCTTGCGCCGCGATTCGCGCGGTGGACGTCGAGTGCACGTCATTCGCCGCAGCTACGACCAAAGATATATATAACAACGTTATAGTCTCCAATCCGCTTCTCGAAAACGGGAGGCCCGACCCATGGTTTCCAAGAGCGTACTCCAAGAGCAAATGGCGAAGCAGGAGTACAAGTACGGCTTCGTTTCCGACCTCGACGAGGACACGGCGCCGAAGGGCCTCAACGAGGACATCGTCCGGCTCATTTCGCGCAAGAAGAATGAGCCCGAGTGGTTCCTCGAGTGGCGCCTCCGGGCGTACCGGCACTGGCTCACGATGAAGGAGCCGAAGTGGTCGAACGTCACCTATCCGCCGATCAATTACCAGGACATCATCTACTACGCCGCGCCCAAGCCGAAGAAGCCGGTGAACAGCCTCGAGGACGTCGATCCGGAGATTCGGAATCTGTACGCGAAGCTCGGAATCCCCCTGCAAGAGCAGGAGCGCCTCGCCGGCGTCGCGGTCGATGCGGTCCTCGACAGCGTGTCCGTCGCGACGACGTTCAAGGACCGGCTCGCGGAGCTCGGGATCATCTTCTGCTCGTTCTCCGAGGCGGTCCAGGAGCACCCGGACCTCGTGCGGAAGTACCTGGGCACCGTCGTGCCCTTCAATGACAACTTCTTCGCGGGCCTGAACAGCGCCGTCTTCAGCGACGGTTCGTTCGCCTACGTGCCGCCGGGTGTTCGGTGCCCGATGGAACTGTCCACGTATTTCCGGATCAACGCACAGGACACGGGCCAGTTCGAGCGCACCCTCATCATCGCCGACGAGGGCGCGTACGTCAGCTACCTCGAAGGCTGCACCGCCCCGATTCGCGACACGAACCAGCTCCATGCCGCCGTCGTCGAGCTGATCGCCCTCGACAACGCGGAGATCAAGTACTCCACGATCCAGAACTGGTATCCCGGGGACAAGAACGGCAAAGGCGGGATCTACAACTTCGTCACGAAGCGTGGGAAGGCGCTCGGAGCGAACTCGAAAGTCTCGTGGACACAGGTCGAGACCGGCTCCGCGATCACGTGGAAGTACCCGAGCTGCATCCTCCAGGGCGACAACTCCGTGGGCGAGTTCTACTCCGTCGCGCTCGTGAACAACTACCAGCAGGCCGACACGGGCACGAAGATGCTCCACATCGGGAAGAACACCCGCAGCACGATCATCTCCAAAGGCATCTCCGCCGGATACGGCCGGAACACGTACCGCGGCCGGGTGCAGATCCACAAGGGTGCGACGAACTCGCGCAATTACAGCCAGTGCGACTCCCTCCTGATCGGTTCGACGTGCGCCGCGTTCACGTTCCCGGACATCCAGGTCCAGGAGCCGACCGCGCAGATGGAGCACGAGGCGTCGACCTCGAAGATCGGGGAGGAACAGCTCTTCTATTGCCAGGCGCGCGGCATCACGCCGGAAGACGCCACGAACATGATCGTGAATGGTTTCTGCAAGCAGGTCTTCCTGAAGCTCCCGATGGAGTTCGCGGTGGAGGCCCAGAAGCTGATCGGCGTGAGCCTGAACCTCGAGGGCACGGTCGGGTGAGCGCGCCGCGCGCAACGGAGGGGACGACGATGCTCGAAATCAAGGACCTACACGTCAAGGTCGCCGGCAAGGAAATCCTGAAGGGAATCGACCTCTCGATCAATGCGGGGGAAGTCCACGCGGTGATGGGGCCGAACGGGAGCGGCAAGACGACGCTCGCCCAGGTCCTCGCGGGTCGCGTGACCTACGAAGTCACCGGGGGCCGAGCCCGTTTCGAGGGCAAAGACCTCCTCGCCATGAAACCGGAAGACCGCGCCCGCGAAGGCGTCTTCATGGCGTTCCAGTACCCGGTCGAGATTCCGGGCGTCAGCAACGCGTATTTTCTGAAGGCGGCGTTGAACGCGATTCGGAAGTACCACGGCCGGGAGGAGATCGACGCCATGGACTTCGTGAGCCTGGTCCAGGACAAAGCGAAGCTGCTCGGGCTCGACGAGACGTTCATGAAGCGCGGGCTCAACGAGGGTTTCTCCGGCGGTGAGAAGAAGAAGAACGAGGTGTTCCAGATGGCGGTCCTCGAGCCGAAGCTTTGCGTCCTCGATGAAACGGACTCCGGCCTCGACATCGACGCGTTGCGCGTCGTCGCGAACGGAATCAACGCGATGCGCAGCCCGACCCGGGCGATGCTCGTCGTGACCCATTACCAGCGCCTCCTGGACTACGTCATCCCGGATTTCGTCCACGTCCTCGTCGACGGGAAGATCGTGAAGAGCGGCGATGCCGACCTCGCGCGAAACCTGGAAAAACACGGGTACGGCTGGATCCTCGAGGAGACTCCAAGGCCCCCGCAGGCCGCACGCGCATGAGGCCGGTGACGACCGTGGCGGCGTCCGTCGACACGAAGCAAACATACGTCGCGGACTTCGCATCCTCGGAGAGAGAGCTCGGCGGGCCCGAATGGCTGCGCGCCGTCCGAAAGAAGGCAATCGGGCACTTCGAGGCCCTCGGATTTCCGACCCAGAAGCACGAGCAGTGGAAGTTCACGAACCTCGCGACCCTGCTCCGAATCCCATTCAAGCCCGCGATCCTCGGCCGGCCCGGCGGCGTGGTCGCCGAGAACCTCGACCCTTTCACGTTCGGGGTCCTGAAGACGAGTCAACTCGTCTTCGTGAACGGTCGGTATGCGCCGCGCCTCTCCTACCTGCGGTCCCTCCCGGAAGGCGTCCGCGTCGCACCGCTCGCCGAGATGCTCCGAGCGGAGCCCGAGACCCTCGAGAAGCATCTCACCCGGTACGCGCAATTCGAGGATGACCCGTTCGTCGCCTTGAACACCGCGTTCTTCCAGGACGGCGCCTACGTCGAGGTGCCGAAGGGCACCGTCGTGGGAGAGCCGATCCATCTCCTGTTCGTGTCGACGTCCCGGGACCTCCCGATCGTCGCCCATCCGCGGAACCTGATCCTCATGGGGGCGGGCAGCCAGGCGACCGTGATCGAGTCGTACGCGGGATGGGCTCCCGACGTGACCTTCACGAATGCCGTCACCGAGGTCGCCCCAGGGCCTGGAGCGGTCCTCGACCATTACAAGATTCAGCGGGAGGCGGAGACCGCATTCCACATCGCGACGATGACGGTCCACCAGGATCGCGATTCGTCCTTCTCAGCACACTCGATTTCCCTCGGCGGCGGCCTTGTTCGGAATTACGTGCATACCCTCTTTCGGGCCCCGGGCGGAAGCCTCACGCTGAACGGTCTGTACATGACCGCCGGGAATCAGCAGGCGGACAACTACACCCGAATCGACCACGTCGCACCGGCATGTACGAGCGTCGAGCTGTACCGAGGCATCTTGGGCGGCCGGTCCCGGGGCGTGTTCAACGGGAACATCTACGTCCGCAAGGATGCGCAGAAGACGGTCGCGCGACAGACGAACAAGAACCTCCTCCTGTCGAAGGAGGCGTTCGTCGACAGCACGCCGGGCCTGGAGATCCTCGCCGACGACGTGAAGTGTAACCACTCCTCCACGATTGGACAACTCGACGAGAACGCGGTGTTCTATCTCCGATCCCGGGGCATCGACGAGGAAGCGGCTCGGAACATCCTCACCTACGCGTTCGCGGCGGACGTCGTAAACCAGGTAAAGGTCGCCCCGGTCCGGATTAAACTCGATCAGCTGATCGTCTCGCGCCTGCCGAGAGGTGCGGGCCTCGGGGAGACCTTATGAAGCGCGATCCGATTCTATCCCGCGGGGACCGCGGAACCGCGCGGGAGGCCGCCTGATGCCGGATCTCCGAGAGCTGTACCAGGACACGATCCTCGACCACAGCAAGAGGCCCCGCAACTTCCGGGAGATCGCCGATGCCAACTCAAAGGCCGTCGGGCACAACCCGCTGTGTGGGGATCGGGTGACCGTGTACGTGCGCCTCGACAACGGGACGATCGCCGACGTCTCGTTCGTTGGCCAAGGGTGTGCGATCTCGAAGGCGTCTGCGTCCCTGATGACCGACGCGGTGAAGGGCAAGTCGAAGGCGGACGCCCACGGCCTGTTCGAGAGATTCCACAAGATGGTCACGGCCCGGCCAGGGGACCCCGTCGATGCGTCCCTCGGGAAGCTCGCCGTCCTCTCCGGCGTCTGCGAGTTCCCGGTGCGCGTCAAGTGCGCGAGCCTGGCCTGGCACACCCTCGAGGCCGCCTTGGAACGGAAGCAGGAAACGGTTTCCCTGGAGTGACGATCGTGTCCGCGGACGTGCCTCGGACTCCCTCAGAGGAGCCGGGCGGCCTCGTGGCCCTGGGTCCCGGGCCGAGCATCGATCTGGTTCGCGACTTCTCGAAATCGCGCGGGGAGCCGGACTGGATGCTGCGCCTCAGGCTTCGCGCCTTGGACCGGATGCGCTCCGAAGGAGTCCCGGCGTGGGCCTCGTTCCTGCGGGACGTCGAGTTCGATGGGATGGTCCAAGCCGAGGGCACCCCACGCGCCTCCATCGTCGAGGCGCGTGAGCCGGGCCTCTCTCCTGGCCTCGGGGCGCTCGAGGAATCCGAAGCCGCGTATCGGGCGGTCCGGAGCGATCTCGAATCGCAGGGCGTCTTCTTTCGCGGACTGGCCTCCGCCCTCGAAGAAAACCCGAACCTCGTGAAATCACACTTCGCAACCGCGGTCGCGGTCGATGATCATCCGATCGCCGCGCTCAACGCGGCCCTTTGGTCCGGCGGCTCGTTTCTTTACGTACCGCCGGGCGTCCGCGTGGAGATCCCCCTCCAGGCGGAGATTCGAGAGGACTACGCGAAGGTCCAGCCGTTCGAGCGGAACGTCATCGTGGCCGACCGGGCCTCCGACGTCACTTACATCGAGGGATGCACCGCGCCCGTCTACACCCCGGACCAGCTGCACGTGTCCGCCATCGAAGTCATCGCGATGCCAGGCTCCTACGTGCGGTACATTGCGCTCCAGAATTTCTCGCGGGAGGTGGACAACCTCGTGACGAAGCGCGCCCTCGTCCATGAGGCCGCGACCGTGGAATGGATCGATGCGAACCTGGGTTCCCGCCGCACTTGGAAGATTCCCCGGGCGGATCTCCTCGGGCCCGGAGCCTCAGCGGAATTCGTCGGGGTTGCGCTTGCCGGTAAGGGGCAGCACGAAGACGTCGGTGCCGAAATGGTCCACATTGCCCCACGGACGCGATCGACCATCGTCAACCGCGGCATCGTCCAGGGCGGCGGCCGGGCCACCTTGCGATCCGCGGTGCGGGTGACGCCGGGAGCGACGGGCGTCGGATCGAAGGTCGAATGGTCCTCGCTGATGCTCGATGCCGAGTCGCGCGCCGAGACCGTTCCGGCCATCGAACTCGACGAGGCGGACGCGGAGATCATCCAGGAGGGGAGCGTCCGCAAAGTGAGCGACGAGATGCTCTTCTACATGGCGTCCCGCGGGGTGACGAAGGAGGAGGCCCTACGGATGGTCGTCCTCGGGACGGCCGAGGTGGTCACGAAACGAATCCCCGTCGAATACGCGGTCGAAGTGGACCGCCTCATCGAGCTGGAACTCGGAGGCGGCGTCGGGTGACGCTCCTTCGCAAGAAGACTCAAGTATTGAGGCGGTCATGGCAAGGGGGTACGACATGGCGAAACCCGCGAAGATCCTGTTGAACGTGCCTGCCATCAAGGCGGACTTCCCGATCCTGCAGCGCACGGTCCGGGACAAGCGACTCGTCTACCTGGACAGCGCTGCGACATCCCAGAAGCCGAAGCAGGTCATCGACGCGACGTCGGACTTCTATTCGCGGTACAACGCGAACGTCCACCGGGCGATCTACGAGCTCGGAGAGGAGGCCACCCGCGAGTACGAAGGCGCTCGCGAGAAGGTCGCCGCGTTCATCCAAGCGAAATCGCCGAGCGAGATTGCCTTCACCAAGTCTACGACGGAATCGATCAACCTCGTGGCCTACGGCTACGGCGTCAAGGGGAAGATTCAGAAAGGTGACGAGATCGTCGGCACCGTCATGGAGCACCACTCCAACCACGTGCCGTGGCACTTCGTGAAGGATCACAAAGGCGCGGTGCTGAAGTATGTCGACGTGAACGACGACGGCACGCTGAAAATGGAACAGTACGATGAGCTCCTGACAAACCGCACGAAGATCGTGACGGTGACCCTGTGCTCGAACGTCCTGGGGACGATTAACCCAGTCAAAGAGATCGCGAAGAGGGCGCACGAGGTCGGCGCCATCTGTGTCGTCGACGCGGCCCAGGCGGCGCCGCACATGCCCATTGACGTGCAAAGCCTCGATGCCGACTTCCTCGCGTTCAGCGGGCACAAGATGCTCGGCCCGACCGGGATCGGCGTCTTGTACGGGAAGCAGGAGCTCTTCGAGGCGACGGAGCCGCTCCTCGGCGGCGGGGAGATGATCCGAGAGGTGCACCTCGGGTGGGCGAAGTGGAACGACGTCCCGTACAAGTTCGAGGGCGGCACTCCGAACATCGCCGGGGCGATTGGGCTTGGGGCCGCGGTGGACTATCTCACGAAGATCGGCATGGATGCAGTCCGCGGTCATGAAATGGAGATGACCGAGTACGCGCTGGAGAAACTCGCCCGCCTGAAAGGGGTCCAGACGTATGGCCCGAAGGACGTGAACAAGCGGGCCGGTGTCGTGTCCTTCACGATCGACGGCGCCCATCCGCACGACATCGCCTCGATCCTCGACGTCGAAGGCATTTGTGTCCGTTCGGGCCACCACTGCGCCCAGCCGCTGATGGAGCGCTTCAGCCTCCCCGCCACGGCGAGGGCCTCCTTCTACATCTACAACGACGTCGACGACGTCGATGCGCTCGTCGCCGGCATCAAGAGAGTCCAAGAGGTCTTCGCCTGATGTCCATCTCGTACGACATGTATCAGGAGCAGATCCTGGACCACTACAAGCACCCGAGGAACAAGGGCCCACTCGCCGGCGCCACGAAGAACGCGCGGGACTCGAACCCCCTGTGCGGGGACGAAGTCGTCCTCCACGTGAAGCTCGACGGCTCCGAGCGGATCGCGGAGGTGAAGTTCGAGGGCCAAGGGTGTGCGATCAGTCAGGCGAGCGCCTCGATGCTCACGACGATGGTGAAGGGGATGCCGCTCTCCGATGCCGAGGGTCTCGGCCGCGACGCGGTCCTGAAGAAACTCGGCATCCCCCTCAGCGCCGTGCGCCTGAAATGCGCCCTCCTGTCGCTTCACGTGCTCAAGCTCGCCTTGGGCCAAAAGACGGACGTCGGGACCTGAGGCGTTCGATCTCATGCGTTCGGCTGCGAAGTCGCCGAAGGCCTCGCGCATTGCCGACCTCATCGGGGACACACCGCTCCTCCCGATTGGACGATTGGCGGATCACTTATCTCGCGGCGTCCGCCTGTACGCTAAGGTCGAAGGGCGCAATCCGAGCGGCAGCGTGAAGGACCGCGCCGCGCTCGGAATGTTGCGGGCCGCGGAACGGTCGGGCCTGAGCCGAGACGAGATCCTCCTCGACGCGACGTCCGGGAACACCGGGATCGCGCTCGCGATGCTCGGGGCCTCCGAAGGATATCGCGTCACGCTGTGCGTTCCGGCGAACCTGAG
>VBLR01000108.1 GCA_005878665.1 Methanobacteriota archaeon
GGCCTGGCGCGCGAGCGCGAAAAGGTCGACGCGCGCGTAGCCGAACTCGACGAACAGATCAAGGCCGCGGACAAAGACCTTCACGACGTCGACGAGCTAGCCTCGAAGAGCGACGCGAAGGTCCTCGGAATCCAGAAGGAGATCATCGCCCTCAACAATGAGATCGATCAGGTGGAGGAGCGGGTCAAAGGAATCGTCCTGGAGGGGGACCGCACCAAGGAATCGATGTCCCGCCTCGAGTCGGAAATCGCGCAACTCGAGGAATCGCGAAAGGCGTATCAGGTCGAACACGACGACGCGGACTGGCAGCTGAAAGAGCTCCGGAACTCCACGAAGGAGTCGGGCAAGAGCCTCCAGAAACTCCAGGAAGAATTTCACGAGAAGAGGGCCGAAGAGGCGAAGCTCGCGAGAGAACAGGCGGACCTCCAGACGGCGATCCTCAGCCTCACCCGACAGTATGCGCAACTCAAGGCCGAGGCCGATGTCGCGGAGAACATGAAGCGGGGCTACACGTCCGCGGTCTCCGCGATCCTCGAGTGCCGTGAAACGGGCTCGATCAAGGGAATCCACGGCACCGTGGCGCAGCTCGCCCACGTCGAGGCGCAGTACGAAACGGCGATCGTCACCGCGGCGGGCGCGCGGATGCAGGCGCTCATCGTCGACGACGACACGGTCGCCGCGCAATGCATCGACTACCTGAAGAAGCGGAAGATCGGACGCGCGACGTTCCTGCCTCTGACCAAAATGCTCGTCGGAAAGCCGCGGGGCAAAGCGATCCTCGTGGCCAAGGAATGCCTCGGCTTCGCGATCGATCTCTGCCATTTCGACGAGAAGTACCGGGACGCGTTCTTCTACGTGTTCGGCGACACGCTCGTCGTCCAGACGCTGGACGAGGCCCGCAAGTGGATGGGCGGCGTGCGACTCGTGACGATCGAGGGCGAACTGATCGAGGCCTCCGGGGCGATGATCGGGGGCGACATGGAGCGATCCACGGTCAAGTTCGGGCCGAGCGTGGCCAGCGAGATGGAGAAGATCGCAGAAAAACTTCGAGAGGCGCAAGCGCAGGGCGAGGCCGTCGCGAACCGGCTGGACGAGCTGCGAAAGGAAATCCTCGAACTCGAGGGAGAAATCAAGGAGTCCGGCGGCCGGAGCGGTGCCGTCGAGGTGAAGACGAGCACCCTGGAGGCGAAACGAAAGGAGTTCGCCGCCAAGATTGCGACCGCGGACAAGGACCTCCAGGACCGGAAGGCGCGGTTCGAGGACGCGCAGAAGACCGCGGCCCGGGTCGAGGAGGACCTCGCGAAGTTCACGAAGGCGCTCGAGGCGTTGAAAGCGAAGCGGGACGAGCGGAAGAAGGCCGTCATCGCCGCGACGCCGCAGCAGATTTCCTCCCGCATGAAGGAGCTCATGAGCCGGCGGGCGACGCTCGCCGAGGAGTTGAGCGGCCTGCGGTCCAAGCTCGAGGCGATGGCGACCCAGACGACCTTCCTCGAAGAACGCCGGACCGAGGTCGGGTCGCGCCTCACCGCGCTGGACGGGCAGCGGAAGGATCACGAGAAGCGAATCGAATCATTCGAGGAGTCCCTGGGCCGTCTCGAAACGGAGATCCGCGGCCTCGAGAAGACGGAGGCCCAGATGGGGAAGCAGATCAAGGACCTCCAGGACGCGCGGGACGCCGCCTACAAGGACAAGACGGACCGCGAGGCGGACCTCGACAAGGCCACGCACAAGATCGAGACGAAAGAGGACTTCCTCCTGAAGATGCAGACGGAGCTGAGGGTCCAGGAGGAGCAACTCGCCGAGGCCGAACACGTCATGAAGGAGATGGCGGTCGGGTTGCAGGAGGGACGCCTCCCGAGCCTCGAGGAACTGAAGGCGACGATCGCGGAGTGCGAGGCGGCCATCAACGCCCTCGGGCCCATCAACCTGCGGGCCCTCGAGGACTACGATGCGCAGCAGGCGCGCTCGGTCGAGCTGAAGGACGAGTTCAAACGGCTCGAGGGACAGCGCGAGGAGCTGATCCACCTCGTGGACGAGCTCACGGACAAGAAGAAAGAGGGGCTCGCGAAGATCTTCGCCTCGATCAATGAGAACTTCGGTCGCGTGTACGCGGAGCTGACCGAGGGCGGCGAGGCGGAACTCGTCCTCGAGAATCCGGAGAAGCCCTTCGAAGCCGGCCTCATCCTGAAAGTGAAACCCGCGCACAAGAAGGCCCTCCGCCTCGAGGCGCTGTCCGGCGGCGAGCGTTCCCTCGCCTCGATGGCCCTCATCTTCGCGATCCAAGAGTACGACCCGTCGCCGTTCTACCTGCTCGACGAGATCGACCAGAACTTGGACGCGATCAACGCGGAGAAGGTCGCCCGGATGATCCGGCGGAACAGCTCGACCGCGCAGTTCGTGCAGATCTCCCTCCGCAAGGTGAGCCTGAAAGAGGCCGACCATCTGGTCGGGGTGACGATGACGCCGGAGTCGGTTTCGGAAGTCATCATGCGTGTGAACCTGGCCGACATCGAGGACGAGAAACCCACGGAGGTGATCCCGGCATGAGCGAGAACTATCAGGCGATCCTGAATCACCTGCTCTTTCACAAGGCCCTGATCAGCGAGACGGAGGGCGGCCAGCGGATCAACCGGTACCTCGCGATGCTCAACGAGATCGACCAGGGAATGCACGTCGCCGTCCGAGACCCGTTCGAGAAGTCGGTGGTCGCGGCGTTCGAACTCGCGCTGGAACGGCGCCTCGACCCGTGGGAGATTAACCTCGTGCCGTTCACGAAACTGTTCTTGGACAAGGTGAAGAAAGACGGCGCGGTGAACTTCGTGACCGCCGGAAAGCTCGTCTTCCTGGCGTGGTCCATCCTCAAGATGCAGAGCGACAAGGTCCTCCTCGACGCGATGCCGCCGGAACCCCAGACCGACGTCGAGGGATGGGATCTCGACATGTTCCGGGATCCCGCGGACCTCGATTACAACCAGCTCGTCCTGGCGGGCACCGCGACGCCGCTCACGGAGGCGATCCGTCGGGAGGGACGTCGGGCCGTCACGTTGATGGAGCTGATGGATGCCTTCGACGAGGCCCGCCGAGAATCGGAGATCCAGCTCCAGCTCAACGCGTTGCGCGAGCAAGCGATCCGAAAGTTCGCCCCGAACTTGCACCAGAAGGTGCACGGGGAGGACCTCACCGACGACATCGCGCTGACGTGGCACCGGCTCGCGCAGTTCAACGGGGAGCCGATCGCGCTCCGACAGTTGACGGCGGGCGGCGCATGGGACGAGGTGACCGTGTTCATGTCGCTCCTCTTCTTGGCTCATCTGGAGAAGGTGAAGCTGTGGCAGAAAGACTTCCCCTACGGCGAGATCTACGTGAAACGATTGTCGATGACCGCGGAACTGCCGATGGAGGAACTCCTCGCGATCCCCGCGCTCGGTCCGAAACCCGAGGTGCCGCAGGAGGCGAGCCATTGAAAGAGCGCGCCCTCGTGGAAGCGGCCTTGTACAGCGCGGGGCGCGCGCTCACGATCGACGAGCTGGCCCGGACCACGCGCCTCGACCCGGAGGCGATCAAGGGCCACCTGCGGGCCCTCGCCGGCGAATACACGAAGCGGGAGAGCGCGCTCGAGGTCGCCCAGATCGGCACGAAGTGGACGATGCAGATCCGGTCGGAGTACACGGAACGGGCCCGGGCGTTCGCGCCCCCGGAGATCGATCGCGACCTCCTGAAGACCGTCGCGCTGATCGCATATCACCAGCCCATCCTGCAGAGTAATCTGTTCGATATGATCGGGTCGAAGGTGTACGAGCATACGAAAGGCCTGGAGGAGCTCGGACTCATCTCCCGCAAACCGTCGGGGCGGTCGTTCGCGCTCGCGACGACGCGGTACTTCGCGGAGTTCTTCGGGCTCAAGTCGACGGACCGCGAAGGGATCCGAAAGATCATGGCCCAGAAGGCGGGCGTGCCGTACACGGAACGGTCCGAGGCGACGCCGGCGGACGAGCCCGCCCCGGAGGCCCCCGTCGCGACGCCGCCCGGGGAGCCGGCGGAGACCCAGACGGCCGCGCCACCCGCGGCCGCCGCGGACGAGTGAGACCGACACGACATCGGCTCGACCGGGGCGGTTCGGGGCCTCGGCCCGCTCGGGTGAATCACTCATGATAATCACGGGCTAAGCCGTTTATAAGCTCGACTTCGTCGTAACTTCGCCATTCTTCGGGGGAGAGCCAATGCCGTCCCCCCGAGGCACCGGAGCCGACGAACCGTGAGCGGGTACCTGCGGGACAGCCAGCTGCGCAAGCAGCTCGAGGAGAAGGTCAAAGAGGCCACGCGGACCCGACAAGCCGCCGAGGATGGCATCAAGGCGGCGCACGACCTGATCGATCAAGCCCGCCGGACGGATGCCAATGTCGTCGAAGCGGAGAAGGCCCTCGCCGAGGCGAACGCGGCGATGGCGTCGAAAGATTACAAGGTCGCGGCCGACAAGGCGGCCGAGGCGCTTGAACGCGGGAGACGCATCTACCGAGAACGGGCGCGCGCGATCGTCGATTCGAGCGCGGCGCTCGGCCGGCTCGCGAAAGGGGTCGGAGGGGAACTGGCGGAGACGGAGTCGGCGCTCGCGAAGGCGGAAGGCGCCCTCGCCTCCGAGGAGCTCGGGACGGCGATTGACCTCGCGAAGAAGGCGTGGAAGAGGAGCGAGAAGGTCCTGCAGGAGCACCTGTCCTCCTCGTTCTCGAAGGCGCAGTCCCTGATCCTCGCGGCCAAGAACCTCAGCCGGGACGTCGCCCCGGTCGAAGACCTCCTCTCCCGGGCGCGGACCGCGATGGAGAACAACGATTTCCAGAGCGCGCTTGACTTCACGAAGGAAGCGCTCGAAACGATCACGGACGACCTGACGTCCGCGGTGACCAAAGAAGTCCGCGACGTCGAAGATCTCGTCCGGACCGCGGCGGAGCTCGGGGCCGACACGACGAAGGCCACGACCCTCGTCGAACGGGCCCGCGGCGACATCGGGAACCTCGATTTCGAGAAGGCCAACAACGCCATCCGACAGAGCCGCGCGGAGTCCGAGAAGGCGCTCCAGCGGTCGCTCGACGGCCGAACGGGCGATTTCTCCCGGTTCGTGCAGGAAGCCCGCGCCATCGGCGCGGACCCCGCCGCCGGCCAGGCATCGTTCGACAAAGCCGAGGCCGCGATCAAGAAAGGCAACTACCGGGATGGGGCGCAACTCGCGAAGCAAGGGTTCCAGGCGATCCAGCAAGCCGAGTTCCAGCGGGTCGTCGGGGTCATCGCGACTTCCCGGGAGAAGTTCACCGCCGCCGCGAACATGGGAATCGACCTCCACGGACCGATGGCCGACTTGACGAGCGCTCGGGACCTGCTCAAACGAGGCGCGTTCCGCGACGCCCTCGATTCCGCGAAACGCGCGGACGGGGCGGTCGACGCGATCATCCAAGGATACCGCACCGTGGAAGGGCGACTCAAAGAGATGCACCGGGCCTTCGCCGAAGCCGAGTCGTTCGGGGTGCAAACGGTCCGGGCGCGGAAGCTTGCGGAAGCCGCGCGCCAGGCGTACCAGGAGCGCAATCTGGCGGAGGTCGCGAAAGCGGTCGACGCCGCCGCCGAGGAGCTGCGGAGGGCCGAGCGCGAACGGGTCATGCAATCGATCGAACGCGCGGAGTTCGTCCTCACGCTCGGAGAACAGGCCGGCGTGAATCTGTCCGAGCCGTCGCGGCTGCTCCAGGAGGCGATCGTCGCGACGAAGGCGGACGAGCACCGGAAGGCGTTGCAATTTGCCGGCGATGCGCAATCGAAGGCGGAGCGCGTCCTGACCGACCGCGCCGCGGAAAAGATCGCCGCGCTCCGCGGGGCCCTGCCCCACCTCGGGGACGACGCCGGGGGCCTCAAGGCCCTCCTGAATCGCGCGGATGCGTCGATCATGTCGCGCGATTTCGAGGACACGTTCCGGGCCCTGGACGACGGGGAGAAGTTCGTCGACGTGCAAATTCACACCCACGCGGAAGAGATCGTCGGAGACCTCGCGCTCGCGGTGCGCATGGGGGTCGACCTCGGGGCGGATGTGGCCCCTCTCGAAGCCATCCACCGGGAACTGAACGGGTTCCTCAGCCGGGGCCGGGCCGGAGACATCGTCGCCGCACGCGAGAAAGCGACGGCCGCGCTCGCCAGCGCCACCGACGAGCTGGGCGCGTTCGTCCGGGCGCGGATCACGACGGCGCAGGGACTCAAGATCGATGTCGACGAGATGTCGGATCTCGTTCGCCGGTCGCGCCTCGCCTTCGGGGTCCAGAACTACCACGAGGGACTTCGCCTGCTGAACGAGGCGAACGACCGGGCCAGCAAGACGACCGCGCTGCACCGCCAAGCGTACAACGCGATCGCGAGCGGCGCCGCGTTCGTCGCCGAGGCGAAGAAACGCAACGTCGACGTGTCGAAGGTCGTCGAGATGCTCGTCGATGCGAAGAAGGCGTTCGAACGCCTCGACTATGAGCAGGCCCTCCAGATGGCCTCGTCGGCCCGCGCGGAGACCGACAAGCTCACGGTCCTCTATTCCTCCGCCCAGAAGATCCTGTCGTCGCGCGGCCGCCTCGAGCTCGCGGGCAAAATCGGAATCGATGCGCCCCACCTTCGGGACGTGTTCGGAGCGGCGAAAGAGGCGATGAAATCGAAAGACTACGAGAAGGCGCTCGCGTTGGCGCAGCGCGCCGAGGACGAGTTCACCTCCTTGATCCAGGAGAAGCTCACGTCGTCCCTGAGCGCCGCCGAGGCGATCCTCGGCTCCGTGGAAGGCGTGAATCTCGCGCAATCGAGCGACGCGATCGTGCGGGCGCGGCAGCACTTCGACGCAGGCGAACTGGAGCAAGCGGCGGACCTCACCCTCCGGCTCCGGGAGCAGCTGGACGTGCTGAAGCGGCAAGGCGAGGAAGCCTCGACGGCCCTCCGGCGGCTGCACGAAATCGTGGCCGACGCCGAGGCGATGAACCTGCCCTTGACCACGACGACCGGGTTGCTCGAGCGGGCCGACCGGGCATACAAGATGGGACAGTTCGAGGAAGCCCTCGACCACGGGGCCCAGGCGGAGGCCGAGGCCTCGAAGGAA
>VBLR01000109.1 GCA_005878665.1 Methanobacteriota archaeon
GTCGCGGCTCTTCCTCACCGGGAGCCAGGCGACCGCCCTCGGGAAGCTGTACGGCGGGATGCGATTCCAGACGTACTATCCAATCACCCCCGCGTCCGATGAGAGTGAGTTCCTCGAGGAGAACGAGGTGCTCGAACTGAATGGACACGGCCTGAGTCCTGAGGCCTCCGAGGCATCGGCGGCCAAGAAAGGGGGGGCCTCCATCTTGGTCGTCCAGACGGAAGACGAGATTGCTGCAATCACGATGGCGACGGGGGCCGCGCTGACGGGCGCTCGCTCCGCGACGGCGACATCCGGTCCCGGCTTCTCCCTGATGATGGAGGGCATCGGATGGGCCTCGATCAACGAGGTGCCGGTCGTGATCACGCTCTACCAGCGTGCCGGCCCGAGCACCGGAATGCCGACTCGCCACGAGCAAGGCGACCTGCGGTTCGCACTCCATGCAGGCCACGGCGAGAGCCCGCGGATCCTCCTCGCCTCGGGCGACTTCGACGAGTGCATCCGAGACGGCCTCCTGGCCTTCAACTACGCGGACCGGTACCAGATGCCGGTGATCCATCTCGTCGATAAGGCGCTCGCGAACAGCTACGCCACGACACCGGTCCCGGACCTCTCCGATCTTCGGATCGACCGGGGAATCCTCGCCGACGGGAGCAACGGCTACTCCAAAGACAATCCATACAAGCGGTTCGACCTCGGCAATGGGCCTTTGTCCCCTCGGGCATTCTTGGGTCAGGAAGGGACGATCTTCTGGAACACCGGCGACGAACACGAGGAACGGGGACACATCACGGAGGACCCGGCGGTTCGGAATGCGATGATGGAGAAGCGCTTCGCCAAGCTCGACCTCGCCGCGAAGGAGATTCCGCGCGACGTCAAGCTGCGGTACTTCGGTCCGAAGGACGCCGCGACGGTCATCGTGAGCTGGGGATCGACGAAGGGCGCGCTGCTCGATGCGCTGGACCGGCTCTGGGCGGAGGGCGTGAAAGTCGGCTACCTCCATGTTCGGCTGATCAATCCGTTCCCGGCGGCGGAGATCCTCCCGTACCTCGCGAAAGCGAAACGGCGAATCGGGATCGAGATGAATTTCGGGGCGCAGCTCGCCGGAATCGTCCGGGAGCATACGGGCGTCGAGATGACTCACTTCATCGTGAAGTACAACGGCCGCCCGATGTCGAACACGGAGCTGTACGACGCCATCAAGACGGTCCTCCGCGGGAAAGCGGAGCGAAGGACGGTGTTGACCCGTGGCTCTTGAACAGATCCTGAAGCCTTCGGACTTTGCGACCGAAGTCCACAATGACTGGTGTCCAGGGTGTGGGGACTTCGGCATCCTGCGGACGATCCAGATGGCCCTGGCCGAGCTCAAGATGGAGCCCCACCGCGTCACGATCGTCTCGGGGATCGGGTGTTCCGCGAAGACGGTCCACTACGTGAAGACGTACGGGATTCACACCTTGCACGGCCGTGCGCTTCCGTACGCCACCGGCGTCAAGCTGGCGAATCCGCAGTTGAAGGTCCTCTGCCTGAGCGGGGACGGAGACGGCCTCGGGATCGGCGGCGGGCACTTCGTGAATGCGGGCCGTCGGAACCTGGACATGTTGTACATCATCCACGACAACGGCGTCTACGGGCTGACGAAGGGCCAAGCCTCGCCGACCCTCAAGCTCGGCGTCCAGACGAAGTCCCTCGCCCATCCGAACATCAACGAGGCCGTCAACCCGATCTGGCTCGCCCTCGCCGCGGGCGCGACATGGGTCGGCCGCGGCTACTCGTACGACATCAAACATCTCGTCGCGACGATCAAACAAGGGATTGAGCACAAAGGCTACGCGTTCCTCGATGTCCTCCAGCCGTGCCCGACGTACAACGATCTCAATACGAAAGAGTGGTACGGGGGCGAGGATCGCAAAGACGCCACGACGGGGCGAGCGTTGCCGCGCGTCTACAAGCTCGAGGATGAAGGCTTCGATCCGGTGGTCCATGAGCCGTCCGAAGTCGAGAAGAAGACCACGCAGGCGCTAGAGAAGGCCCTCGAGTGGGGAGACCGCATCCCGATCGGCGTTTTCTACAAGAACGAGCACGTGCTGACGTTCGAGGAGCGCATCGCGCAGCGCGTGCCCACGTACATGGAGCACCCGCCCGCCCTCCAGCCGATCGCAGGCCCGAACGGCGAACCGAGGACGGACCTGACCCCGCTCATGCAGCGCCTGATGTTCAAGGCCGAGTGACGGCCACGCGCTTCGCCGCACGGTCCTCTTCGAGGAGATCGACCGCGGGCTTCCCCATCTCCCAGATCCGCTCGGCCATCTCGGACATCGCGTCGGCGATCGCCGGGTCGTCGGTCCAGATGGCGATGTCGTCGCCCCGGTACGACGAGTCGTCATCCGGGATCGGATGGCTCATCAGGAATTCCTTTCCGTCGAACACGTGCATGTAGACGGGCATCATGAAGTCGATGTGGCGCACCTCCGCGTGTTTCAGGAGCACCCGCACGTCGTCCCGATTGTCCGGCGTGAAGCAGAAGGCGTACTTCAGGCGAACTCCTTGTTTCGCTTTGTCGACGAGGTCTGGCATGAAGGCGCCGAGGATCCGTCCCGGGCTCTTCGTCGTCCCGATGCCGATCACCTCCCGCGTCGCTCCGTCGTACATATGGAGGAGTCGCTCCCGCACGTTCTTCCGTCCGTAGATCGCTTCGAACCGGCCTCGTGATTCCGGTTCCCGCTCGGCGCTGATCGCGAACTCGCGTGCGAGCGTTTCCAATCCCGAGTCGATTTGCTTCGCCCGCGAGCGCAGGTCGTCCGCGAGGGCCTGCAGGTACGTCGCGAACGGCACGGCCTTGTATCGGAGCGGGGTCTCGGGAAGGATCTGCACGAGCCCTTTCTCGTGGAGCTGCTGCATCGTCGCATAGATCCGCGTCCGCGGGACCTTGGAGATCGGCGAGATTTGGCTCGCGGTCGCCGAGCCGAGGTCCAACAGCGTGAGGTACACCCGAGCCTGGTACTCGGTCAGCCCGTGCTCCGTCATCTTTCGGAGGCGATCCTGATTGATGGGCACGCCAATCATCGAAGGCGCTGCGCGCCATAAACGTTGTTCCCGCCTTCGGTGACACGCGGCGGCGAAAAGGGCAAGTGAGTCGCTCGCGTTCGTGCGTCGTTCGGATGACAGGCTCGACGGATGATTCGACCCTCCGACGATCCTTGGAGGACGCGATTGGACCGGAGAAAGTCCGCACCGATGATGCCAGCCGTCGAACCTACTCGACCGACGCGAGCCCGTGTGCCGTCGAGCCACGGGCGGTGGCGTTCGCGGAATCCGAGGACGACATCCGTGCGGTCCTCCGGGTGTGTCGCACGCTCGAGGTCCCCATCACGCCGCGGGCATCGGGGACGTCCCTCTCCGGCGCCGCGATCGGTCCGGGTGTCGTGCTGGACACCACTCGATTTCACCGCATTCTTGAGTTCGACGCCGGGCGCGCTCTGATCCGTGTCGAGCCCGGGATTCTCCTCACCGAGTTGAATGTCTTTCTTGCGGACCACGGGATGCGATTCGCTCCCGATCCGGGGAGCCAAGACCTGTGCCGGATCGGAGGCATGGTCGGCCACAACGCCTCGGGATACCGCAGCGTGAAGTACGGTCAGACGCGGGATCATGTCCAGGGTCTCAAAGTCCTCCTGGCCGACGGCACATCCCTCGACGCCCATGACGTCCCGTTGGACGGCGCGGAATGGCGGGAGCTCGTCGGTCGCGCGGAAGGACTCGAGCGGGTCCGACGTGAGATGGATGCCCACCGGGACGCGATTCTCTCGAGTCGCCGCCCGATTCGGAAGCATTCGTCCGGGTACGAGCTCGTCGGCCTCATGGAATCGCTCGCCCGCGGCGTCTTTCCGCTCGCCGCGTTGTTCGTCGGCAGCGAAGGCACCCTTGGGCTCGTGACCGAAGTCACGTTGAAGGTCCTGCCGATCCCGGCTAGTCGCGTCACGCTGCTCCTCTACCTCGACCGGTTCCCGGATCTCGGCCCGGCCGTCGCGGACATCATGACGTGGGGTCCGAGTGCCATAGAGGCCGTTGACGGGGATTCGCTCGCCCTGCTCGACCGAGAGGCGCTTGGGGTTCCCCGCGAGGCGAAGGCGATGCTCCTCGTCGAGTTCGATGCGGGCGATATCGAAGCGATTGCGGACGCGGTGGTGAAGCGGGTCGCAACGGCCTATCCGTTGAGTCGGGCCGCCGAGATCGCGTTCGATCCGGTTCGTCAATCGGCGCTCTGGAGAGTTCGCCGATCCCTATTCCCGACGATCATTCAGCGTCCGGGTCCGCGCAAAGCATGGGGCTTCGTGGAAGACCCGATCGTCCCGCGCGACCGGGTGCCGGAGTTCATGGAATTCCTGGTCGACCTCGCGCGGCGTCACGGGACCGTCGCGGGGATCTACGGCCACATCGGAGACGGGAACACGCACTATCGCCCGTTCTTCGATCCGACGGATCCACAAGACTTCGAGCGGATGCAGGCCTTGCGAGAAGAATTCGATCGCGCGCTGCTCGAGCGGTTTCAGGGCGCGCCGTCCGGTGAACACGGAATCGGACGGATCCGCGCGGAGACGTTGCCCCGGGTCTGGGGCGCCGAAGTCTACGGTGTGATGCGACGGATCAAGGAGGCGCTCGATCCGCGCGGTCTCTTGAATCCCGGCGTCATGTTCTCGCCGGACCCGTGGTGGACCACCTGGGGCGGACTCGAATCTCGCGTCCCGATGTGATGCGTGCCCAACCTTTAAGCCGACCGGGGGAGTGCGTTCCATCGAGCTGCGAACGCGGACCGTTGCCCGGAGGCTATCGGGGATGCAAACCTGCGAACGAAGGGTTAAGAGCGACCCGGATATTCGAGCCATCCGGGAGCGAGTCTCGGGCCACAGCTCAGGGGTCCTGAACAGATGATTCAGCGCGCGGAGCAGGCGAACATCGTCGGCCTCCGCTCGAAGGATTTCGTCCAGTGGGTCGAGGAGAACATCGACGCCCCGATGAAACGCGGACCCGGCGGCGCCATCCTCGAACGGCTCAAGGCGGGCCTCGTCGGCGAATTCTTCAACTGGGCGAAACGGAACTCCACGTGGCCGTTGCACTTCGGCATCATGTGCTGCGCGATCGAGATGGCCGCGACCTCCGATCCGCGCTACGATATCGAGCGGTTCGGGGTCATCTACCGCTCTTCGCCGCGGCAATGCGACGTGCTCCTCCTGAACGGCCCGATTTCGCTCAAGCTCCGGCCCGCGGTCCGCCGGCTTTACGAGCAGATGGCGGAACCGAAATGGGTCATCGCGATGGGCGAGTGCACGATCTGCGGCGGTCCGTACTACGACTCCTACTCGGTCGTCAAGGGGTCCTACACGTTCGTCCCGACGGACATCTTCATCCCCGGCTGTCCCGTGCGGCCGGAAGCGCTGATCGACGGCTTCCTGAAACTCAGCGCGAAGATCAAGGCAGAACGGACGGGTTGGGTGCGGACGAAGAAGGGCCGCCTCGTCAGCGCGCGTGAGGGCCAGCTGATGGACATGCAGAAAGGCGAGTACACCTATGAAGTCCCCCAAGTCCGAAGCTAAGGCCGGCCCGAAAGTCGGAACGGTCGGGGGGACCGTCCGCCCGCTCCTCGCGACGATCAAGCAGGCGTTGGTCACGATGCCGGGGATCAACCGCCTCATCCCCGGAGGACGGAAGCCGGTCACGCACCTCTACCCCTATCAGAAGGTCGAACTCCCCCTGGCGTTTCGTGGGCAGCACAGCATCGACTGGTTCAAGTGCATCGGCTGTGAGCTGTGCGCGAAGGTCTGTCCGAACGAATGCATCTACTTCGAGTTCTACGAGGTCGAGCCGACTTCCGAGTATCTCCATCCGAGCCGAGCCCAGCTCGATGAGATGAAGAAGATCATCCGGAGGCCCGCGGTCGATGTCGGGCACTGCCTGTTCTGTGGGAACTGTATGGAATACTGCCCGACGGATGCGTGGAACTTCACCCAGGAATTCGAACTCGCCGACTATGCGCGAGAGGACCTGTACTACCGCGCGGACGAGCTCCGGATGCCGAAGGAGAACTCGGACAAGGAGATCGTGTTGATCAACCGCATCGGCGAGCACCCGATCCTTGAGGTGGACGTCTGCATCGGCTGCCGCAAGTGCGAGCGTGAGTGTCCGACCCGATGCATCGACATGCTCGACGGTCCGAACGATCGGAAAGGCAAGCCGATCGTCATCCCGGAGTTCGACTACACGAAGTGCATCGGCTGCCAGCAGTGTGTCGACGTGTGCCCCGTCGACTGCCTCCACATGGAGGAGATCGGATACAAAGATCTGGAAGGATTCTACCACATCAACCTCCAGGGCGAAGTCAAGTTGCTCGAGGAGCAGGTCGAAAAGTAACGCGTCGGTGCCATTCGCAATTATTCGTATCGGAATTGCAGACCTTTTATACTATTCCCCGTATCCGCACTCGTCCGGGCGGTCCGGAGGCTCCAGTTGGTCCACACCACCGTGGTCGGGAACTACCCGCGGATTGGGGACACCCCTGACGAACAATCCCTGCGCCGGGCGATCGCCCGATTCGATAAAGGAGAGATTAGCGCCGAGGACCTGCAAGAGGCCGAGCGAGATGTCGTCAAAGCGGTCCTGCGGGAACAGAACGATGCCGGAGTGGAGCTCGTCACGGATGGCCAGATTTCCTGGTACGACAGCCAGAGTCATATCGCGCGACGGCTCGCATCCGTCGAGATCGACGGGCTCGCGCGGTACTTCGACACGAACACGTATTACCGCCAGCCGGTGGTCCGCGGCGCGGTCGCGTGGAAAGAACCGATCCTCGTGGACGAATGGAAGTTCGCGCAGACGAACTCGAAGGCGGCGGTGAAAGCCGTCCTCACGGGACCGCTGACCCTGGGGTCCCTCGCGCTTGACAAGCACTACCGCGGGAAGAAGGCCCTGACCTTGGACCTGGCGAACGCGCTCGGGGAGGAAGTCTCCGCTCTGGTCCGCGCGGGCGCGGCCCACATCCAGGTGGATGAGCCGATTCTCACCCGGCATCCGGAGGACCTCCCGGTCGCCGTCGAAGGCTTGGAGCGAATTCGAGCCCGCAAGGGGGCCGCGGCCCTGACCCTCTTCACATACTTCGGGGAGGTCTCGAACATCTTCGAGCAGCTGGTCGACACGCCCGCGGACGTGATCGGTCTCGACTTGGTCCAGGG
>VBLR01000110.1:0-367 GCA_005878665.1 Methanobacteriota archaeon
CGATCGCTCCCGGTGCGTACTGCTCGAGGAGGACGAAGACCCACCCCAGTCCGTAGAGCGCGATTGCGCCGATCACGCCGTTTCGCGCCAACCCGCGTTCCTGGATTCTCTGCATGACTCGGTGCCAAGCTGACGTCGGCCGGTATCGGCTGAGGAGAACGAGCACCACGGCACTGATCGAAGCGATGAAGCCGACGACGATCAACAACCCACGTATGGTTACGAAGCCAGCCGCGAGCGCGATGGGCACATAGTCCTTCAGTTGGACGGACAGCCATTCCAATCCGTAGATGAGGAATCCGCCAACGATTGCCCCTCGGTTGTTGCCGGAACCCCCGACGATGACCATCACCCAAACGGAGAACGT
>VBLR01000110.1:508-7943 GCA_005878665.1 Methanobacteriota archaeon
TTTTCCCGAGGGCCATGGTGGCCTCCTCATCTTCTCGGACCGCTCTCAAGACCCGACCCCACGGCGATTCCGCCATGAATTGGAGGAGGAGCAGCAAGAACAGGAGAACCAGAGACCCGATTCCGACGATTGTGGCCGCGTTTAGGAATGGCGCGTCGGCGCTCTGAAACTCAACCGGCTTCGGGATCCCTGTGATTCCAATGCTGCCACCGGTAACGGACTGCAGGTTGTTTGCGAAGATTTGCAGGATCGATGCAAATGCCAGCGTCGCGATTGCCAGGTAGTCGGCGCGTAGCCGCAGGGCGGGAAGGGCAATCACGGCGGCCGCAATCCCCGATGCAAGCATGGCGAGGACTACCCCCACGGCCAGGGGGAGCGAGTACCCGCCGAGGTGCCCCGGGTACACAGGAATGCCCCCAATGACGATTGGGGGGGACGGCGCGGTGATGGCGATTGCCATCGTATACGCCCCGATGAGGTAGAAGCCGGCGATCCCCGCGTTGAACAGCCCGGTATAACCCCATTGAAGGTTGAAACCCAGGGCAAGGATGGCGAAGATGATCGCGATGCTCGCGTAGAATCCGACGTTCGTCAAGATTCCTTGCGGCGAAGCTCCCGCCAAGACGCCTGCGAGGACGCCCGCGACGACGATCGCTGCGATGGCGGCGAATGCAATGATCTCGCTCCATGGTAGCTTGTGCGCGGCCGGCTGCTTCGCGACCTCGCTCGACGGTGTGGATGCCACTGCTCACCGGCCCCCATTGGCTTCGCCGGGCGAGGTGTCGATCGCGCCGCGCTCGCCGGCGAGTGTTCGGGTGATCCGCTCAATGAAATACGACCGCCGGGCGAACGCAGGCCTCCGACCGGCGATGCCCCAAGGCCGGAAGATCAAGACGATGATGAGGATGATGAACGGAATTGCCACCTTGTACGCGCTCCCGAACTGCAGGCCGATGACATCGGGACGCTCGAGCCAGACCAGAAACGGCACCGACATCTCCTGGGAAAGTCCGACCATGAGCCCGCCCAGCATCGCCCCGTAGGGTGAGCCAATTCCTCCGACGATGACGGCCGCGAAGATAAGCAGGAGGACATCGAAGCCCATCGTCGGCTTGACTGCCGTCCCGAGGCCGAGCAGGATGCCCGCAGTGGAGGCGAAGGAGGAGCTCACGACCCAGGCCGCATAGGTCACCCGTTTCGTGTCAATGCCCGTCGCCTTCGCGAGCTCCAGGTTGTCCGCCGTGGCTCGCATCGCTTTGCCGAGGTTCGTGTACTTCAGGAGCACATGGGCGGACAGCACGAACGAAATTCCGACGACAAGCGTGAGGATTCCGCTTATCGGGTGGATGCCGAGGCCTGGGACGATTACGACATTCTCGGTGGCCGGGACGGGATAAATCCGTTCGGTCGTCCCCGCGACGGCCCGGATTCCGTTCTGGATGATCAGGGCGACGCCGACGGAGGCGACGATCGGAGGGACCGGACCGCGGCCTTCGAGGCGGGCGAAGATCACGACTTCGAGCAGGATACCGACGATTGCGAGGACGAGAAATGAAACGATGGCTCCCCAGACGAGGGAGAGTCCGTTGAGGCTCAGCAGCAGCGCCAAATACGCCCCGAGGGTCATCAGATCTCCGTACGCGAAGTTCGCGAAGCCTCGGATGCCGTAGAGCACCGTCAGGCCGATCGCGGCGACAATGACGATGCTGCTGACGACCAATCCCCCCATGGCGTACTGGAGGATGATGATGCCAAAGACGAATGCGAGGCCAGCGACGACCGCGACGGCGATCACCGCGACGACGCCGGCTTGGATGAGTTGTCGACGGAACCGAGGCGTCGGGCGCAACGCCGTCCATCGCGGCCGCCGGCGGTTCGGTCTGGATGGCTGCGACCCGGAGACTTGGGCCATGGTTCGGTCTGACATGCGAGGAAGGTCGGGAACCCCATTAACCTTTTGCAGCATGAGAGGAAAGTCTTACGGCCGGAGGCGCTTGTCGTGTCGTGCACCCCGAACGGGTCGTGCTTCTCGAGCTCTCCGGGGCAAAGCACGTCGTCATTTTGGATCGGGACATTGCGAACGTGCCTGGCGTGGGCGTGGTCCGGACGGATATCCTCCGCGCAGCCGTCGGCCGGCGATGGTCAGTCGGTGGGCGGGCCTTCCTTGTGCTTACGCCTTCAATCCGAGACACGGTTGGCGCTGTGCGACGTCAGGCACAAATCATTGGCCCGAAAGATGCGCCATCGTTGGTATGGAATTGTGACGTGAAGGCGGGCGACTTCGTGGTGGAGGTCGGAGCCGGCTCCGGTGCCTTGACCTTGGTCCTGGCTCAGGCGGTTGGTCCGGATGGCCACGTGGTGACCTATGACCTCCGTCCCGACTTTCTGGAGGTCGCGCGCGCAAACGTTTCGGACGCAGGACTCGCCGGACGCGTCGAGTTCAAGCTTGGCGATGCTCGGATGGCGATCCCCGAAACCGGCGTGGACGCATTCGTGCTCGACATCCCGGATCCCTGGGAGGCCGTTGGGACCGCGGCGAATGCCCTTCGGCCTTGTGGCCACTTCGCTTCCAACTCACCGAACGTTGAGCAGGTGAACCGCACGGTTGCCGCGCTGCGTGCTGGGACGTTCGTGGAAATTCGCACCGTAGAGATCATTGAGCGAGAAATCGAGGCTTCCGAGTCCGGGACACATCCGTCGTTCGCCCCGCTCGGCCACACGGGGTACCTGACCTTCGCGCGCCATGTCCTCGAGAAGCTCTGAGGTCTAAGCGCTTTACGAAGGGATCAACTAGCTCATCCGACCGTCATCGGTTCGAACCGAATCGGCTGGACAACTCGGCGGGCCAGCTGGGTAAACCGCTCCCCGTGTTGCGTATGGACCGGCATCACAGCCTTCGCGTCGATTGTGCGGATCATCTCGCCGACCTCGCGTTCGCTGAGGTGTCCCGAGGCATGCAGCTGGTGTCGCTGCAAGCCGAATCGATCGAGCCAGTGCTGCAGCACCGCATCGTTGACGTCGTCCTCCTCGAACGGCTCGCTCTTCGAATGGATGAACGGAGAGCCAGGCGGCGGCCGCAAGTCGACGAGCTCCGGCAAGTGCCAGAAATCGAGCTGGACGAGGTAGTCCGACGGCCGAGCCGCGATCTGTTCCGCCGTCACGACCCGGTCTTTGAGCTTCGCCTGCAGCTCTTTCTCCCACGGATCCGTCTTCCGCATGAGGCGGTCGAATAGGATGAGGTCATTCTCTCGAGTCACGTCGGGCACCGCAATGTGGGTGTCCTTTTGGAGCGTCAGGAGAAGATGCGCGGTCTTCGCGTTCACGACGAACTTGCGACCGACCGCTTGCGCGGCCTCGAAGAAGGTGCGGATTCGGTCCACGTCGCGTCCCGGAAACGTGACGATCGCCAGCTTTTCTTTGAGCGGTGTGAGGAGCCGGATCGCGTCCGCCTTGACGTCGGCCTCGGTGAGAGTCCCCCGCGGATCGTCCGGCGTGACCCGGGTGCCTTCCGTGATCAGGACGATCGGTTTCGCCGCGGCCGCGGCGGTGATGAAGTCCTCCGTCAAGGCCTTCTTCGGCCCGTGATGGCGGAGGTCCCCCGTGTACGCGATCGTGCCCTCGCTCGTGTGCACCAGGTAGCCGTACGCCGCCGGGGCGCTGTGGTCGACGTGGATCGGCTCGACCTCGAGGCCGTCGACGGTCGTGCCCTGGCCCGAGCGGAAGGTCTGATACGCGTGGGTGCCGAGCTTCAGAAAGGGCGCTCGCGCAGTCGTGTCGAGCGACTCGAGGATGGTCCGCGCGCCTTCCCCGAGGTGGACCGGGATGTTCGGGTCGACGAACCGAAGTTGCTGCGTGTGGTCGTAGTGGACGTGGGTGATGAAAATCGCCGAAAAAGCCGGCGGTTCCCAGGCCATGTCGGCCGGGTCCAGCGCTTCCGAGGAGTAGAGGCCGGGGATCCGCCGCATCAGATCTAGGGCGAAGTAGTCTCGCAGGCCGAACCGGTCCCGCGGTTGCAGGAACTCGACGAAGTACTCCTCGCCGAGGTCGAACGGCGCACCCATGTCGAGCCAGACCCGAGCGTCGCGGTCCTCGACGAGGATCTTGTTCCCGCCGATCTCACCGACGCCGCCGTAGAATGTGAGTTTCGCCACGGCACCCACCGGCCGCTGCTCACTCCGCGAGCTGCACCACGATCACGTCCCGAACCGATTTCATCGACCGGAAGCCGAGGATGAGTCGTCCTTCGGGATCCGTCTTGAAGAGGCGCGTCTCGACCGTTTCGGCCGGCGTCACGAGGAGCGACGGGATCCGACCGGTCTTCGTCTCGACGAGGAAGTCCGCCAAGACCCCGAGGATTTGCCCGTCCTCCGTCATGACCGTCTTACCTCGGAGCTCGGTCGCGAAAACCTTCATTCCCGCCGCGGCGCGTATCCTCCGATGCTTATTTTTCCTTTCTGGCTTGCGGCGGTGTGACGTCGATGCGAAACCGTCTGAACCTAGACCAAACGAAGTTTCGGAACTCACGACGTCACTTTCTTATACGGCGGGCGGCGTTGCGTCGCCCCCTTATCGGAGGCTCCCGCCATGGACAATCTCATCGTCGAACGGCCCGCGTTCGTAGGCCTCGTCACCTCCGCGGTCGAGGCGTACAATCGAGAGACGAACGGATTCCTGGTCGGGAACCGGGGTACCCGGATCATGAGGCAGCGCCCCCGCGAGGTGACCGTCCTTCGCGCCGCGTATCCGCTGCAGACAGAGGACCGCAAACCGAACTGGGTGAGCCACGGGAACGAGAAGGCGTTCAAAAGGGCCCGAGGGGCGATCGAGAACCTCGACGTGGGCTATGCGGTCCTCGGCGGCTTCCACTCCCATACGGGCGACGACGGCGCCGCGAGCCTCTCTCGGACGGACCTCGATTATGTGGCCGACGAGCTGCGGCGAATCTCTCGGGGTCGGCCCGCCGAGCGCGTCAAGTGGCTCGAGGTCGTCCTGGCGCTGAAGCGCCGGGAATGGTCGCGGAACCATGAACCCGGCTGGACGACGCGGGCGTACCGGAGGAAGCTCGGCTGCACGGTGGCCCTCGACCCGACGCACGGCTATGACATGACGATCGGCGGCTTCTGGGTCGAAGGCGAACCGGACGGCGAACCGGGTCGGTGGGACGTCGTCGGCACGAGCGAGGTCCGATTGCTGCTCCCCTGGAACCAGTGACGTCGGTCAACTACCGGGTCGCGGGCGGTTGCTGCCCACCCGGCGGAGGACCGGACCACCCGCGGCGGCCGAGGCGGCTGCTGAGGAGTTCCTGCACCTGAGCCGGACGGGAGATCATGTCGAGGTTCATCGTGTCGTCCCCCGTGTCGACGACGATCGTCCCGATCCGAAGAATCCGCTGCCCGAACGTCTGCTTCAGGTCGACCCGCTCGAGCTGGGTGTAGGGAATCATCACCGTATTCTTGTTGAGGATCCCGTCTTCGCGGATGATCTTGTTGTCCGTGATCACGTAGCGCGTCGTCTTGCGTTTCAGCTCGGCGACGAGGAACGCGATGAGGGCGAGGAACATGAACAAGGCGGCGAGGATCGTACTCGCCGGCAAGCTGCCCAAGGTCGGATTCCCGAGGGTCGAGGAGAACCGCCACGGGAGCTGGACGAACAGGACGCCGGCTAAGATCAGGGCGAGGACCATGGCGCTCCACCATCGGAGGGCGATGAGCCGCGTCGGTCGCGTCACCAGCAGGGTCTGTTCGCCCGCATAGGACATGGTCTGGCCGTCCGCGGCGTCCATCCGGAGAGGTCGATAAAACAGTTTCGACCGGACGTCCCAGGCGATCTCCGGGAGGATGCGGTTCGAAAGAAGAAACTTCTTATCGTCAGGGTTCTCTGACCGCATCGGCCGTCATGACGATTCTCTTCGGAACGCTCGGGTGGAGGCCCCAGAGTCTCCTGCCGTCGATTCGCTCGACCGAGAATCTCGAGCGGGTCGTGTTCTACCACAGCGACCACGCGAAGAGCCGGGACGCCCGTTCGAAGGTGATGGACTTCTGCCGCTCCCTCGGCGTCACCGCGACCGCGGTCGAGGTGAGCGACGCGTACGACCTGTTGCACGTCGCCGGCCAGATCCGCGGGGACATTCGAAAGGAACGCGCCGCGGGGGCCGACCTTCGATTCAACATCGCGGGCGGGACGCGACTGATGAGCAGCGCAGCCCTGCTCGTCTGCATCCTGGAGGGCATCCCGGCGACGTACGTCCACGACGAGACGTACCAGGAGATCCCCCTGCCGCTCTTGCGAATCAGTTACGGCGAGGGACTCACGCCGAAGCAACGGGAAGTCCTCTCCTTTCTGGTCCGCAACCGCGACAAGGACTTCACGGAGACCGCCTTGGCGAAGGCGCTCGACGTCCACAAGGCCACGATGAACCATCACGTGCGCGAGCTCGAGTCGAAGGGGGCCGTTGCGCGCCTCTCTGATCCGCACGACGCCCGGCGGCTCATCGTGAAAGTCGCACCGGGCATGGACCTCCTCATCGGGTGAGGCCGTGGCCCTCCGCACCCTCATCGCCACGATGGGCTTCGACGAGCGGCACGTGCTCCCGTCGTTGCGGCTCATGCCGTACGACCGGCTCATCCTGGTGGCGGGACGAGACACGTTCCGGTCCGCCGGCTTCCGCCGGCTCAAGGCCCTCGAACCGGAGCTCCGCACGGTCCGGGTCGACCCGTTCGATCTGACGGACGCCCTCGAGTCGATCCGGGAGGCGGTTCGTCGCGCGGCGGCGGAAGGCCCGGTCCGGATCAGCGCGAGCGGGGGGACGAAGATCCTGACGAACGCAGCGATCCTCGCGGCGTTCCAAGAAGGAGTCGAGACTTGGTATTGCGATCCGGAACCGGTCCGATTGCCCGTCCTTTGCGGAGTGCGGATTGGCGCGGCGTTCTCCGCGGCGGAACGAGCGATCGCGCGGGCGCTCCACTCCCCGATCCGGCATGACCGTCTCTTGGCGGTCATCCGCGACCAAGGGTTCGCGCGTCGGACCGTCCTCGGGGCGGTGCATTCGCTAGCCGCGAAGGGCTTGATCGAACTCGAGGGAGAAGCCGGCGGCGTGCTGGTCCGACCGTCCCCGAGGTTCGCCCTGTTCCGCGACCACCTTCGGGAAGTTCCCAAAAAGGCCTAAGAGGGCGGAGCCCTTGCCGACGCGAGGACGTCGCCATGGTCCGAGTCCGGGTCGAGATCCGACTCAAGAAAGGCGTCACGGACCCCGAGGGCGACAACGTCCACAAAGCCCTCAGACTCCTTGGATTCGAGGGCGTCCAGGGCGTCCGAAGTTCGAAACTGTTCCTGATCGACCTCCAGACGAAAGACGTTCGAGCGGCGCACAAGGAAGTCGAGGAGATGTGCCGCCGACTCTTGGCGAATCCCGTGATCCACGAGTACGCGATTGCGG
>VBLR01000111.1 GCA_005878665.1 Methanobacteriota archaeon
GTTCATCGATGGCACGCCGTTCTCCGGTGAGAGGGAGGACGCCATGCGGAAGGCCCTCGAGGAAAACGGCTTCCGGTCGAACGGGAAGGAGATCCTGTACGACGGCCGCACGGGCCGCATGATCCCGGCCGAGATCTTCGTCGGGGTGATCTACTACCAGAAGCTGCACCACATGGTCTCGGGCAAGCTGCACGTCCGTTCCCGCGGACCGGTCCAGATCCTCACGCGGCAGCCAACCGAAGGGCGGTCCCGCCAGGGCGGGCTGCGATTCGGCGAGATGGAGCGGGATTGTCTGATTGGCCACGGCGCCGCGATGGTGATCAAGGATCGCCTCCTCGACGAATCGGACGGGACAATCCAATATGTCTGCGGGAACCCGGACTGCGGACACTTTGCGATCAAAGATCGGAAAGGGAACCTTCGGTGTCCTGTCTGCGAGAACACGTCGAAGATCTATCCCGTGCAAACATCGTACGCGTTCAAGCTCCTGCTTGACGAACTCCTCTCGCTGGGAGTCGTCATGCGCCTCCAGCTGGAGGACATGCGATGATGTCTTCCCTGAGGGGGGTCACGAAACGAATCCAGGCGATCAAGTTCGCCCTGTTGAGCCCCGACGAAATCCGCCGGATGTCGGCCACGAAGATCATCACCGCCGACACGTACGACGACGACGGATTCCCGATCGACATGGGCCTGATGGATTCCCACCTCGGGGTCATCGAGCCGGGCCTCCGATGCAAGACGTGCGGCGGTAAGGTCGACGATTGCCCGGGCCACTTCGGGCACATCGACCTCGCGATGCCCGTGATCCACGTCGGCTACGTGAAGGACATCAAGAAACTCCTTCAGGCGACCTGCCGAAAGTGCGGCCGCCTCCTGCTCACGCGCCAACAGGCGCAAGAGTACATGGCGGAGATGGAACAAGTCGAGGAGCTGGGCGGCGACGTGACGGAGGTCGGCTTCGTCACGAAGGAGACCGCGCGGGAGGCGCAGAAGCGCCAACGCTGCCCCCATTGCGGCGAGGAACAGGGCAAGGTCACCCTCGACAAGCCGACGACGTTCCGGGAGGATGGCCATAAGCTCACGCCGAAAGAGGTGCGCGAGCGCCTCGAGCGCATCCCGAACGAAGACCTCCGCGTGCTCGGGATGAATCCGGAGGTCGCGCGGCCCGAGTGGATGGTGTTGACCGCCTTGCTCGTCCCGCCCGTGACCGTGCGCCCGTCGATCACCCTCGAAAGCGGGGACCGTTCGGAGGACGACCTCACGCACAAGCTCGTCGACGTCCTGCGGATCAACCAACGTCTCCGGGAGAATCGGGATGCCGGTGCGCCCCAGCTCATCGTCGAGGACCTGTGGGAGCTCCTCCAATATCACGTGACGACGTACTTCGACAATCAGACGTCGGGCATCCCGCCGGCGAGGCACCGGTCCGGACGTCCGCTGAAGACGCTCGTCCAGCGGTTGAAAGGCAAGGAAGGTCGCTTCCGGTCAAACCTCTCCGGCAAACGCGTGAACTTCAGTGCCCGGACCGTGATATCCCCGGATCCGATCCTGTCGATCAACGAGGTCGGCGTCCCGGTCGAGGCGGCCCGCGAGCTGACGGTCCCCGTCCACGTGCAGGCGTACAACCTGGAGATCGTCAAGCAGTGGGTCAAGCGAGGGCCCACGCCGCTCGGTCCCCTCGGCGAGTACGCGCCCGGTGTGAACTACGTGATCCGGCCGGACGGCCGGCGGATTCGGGTGACGGAAAAGAACGCGGAAGTCGTCGCCGAGGCCGTCGAGATCGGATACACCGTCGAGCGGCAACTCGTGGACGGCGACATCGTGCTGTTCAACCGGCAGCCCTCGCTGCATCGGATGTCGATGATGGCGCACGAGGTCCGCGTGATGCCCCACAAGACGTTCCGCTTCAACCTCGCGGTGTGTCCTCCGTATAACGCGGACTTCGACGGCGACGAGATGAACTTGCACGTCCTGCAGAGCGAAGAAGCGCGCGCGGAGGCCCGGGTCCTCATGCGTGTGCAGGAGCACATCCTCTCCCCGCGGTTCGGCGGCCCGGTCATCGGCGGCATCCACGATCACATCTCGGGCTCGTTCCTCCTGACGCACAAGGAGAGCAAGTTCACGCGGGAGGAGGTCACGTTCATCCTGAGCAAGATCGACATGCGGGACCTTCCGCAGCCGGACATCAAGAAAGGCGGGAAGGAGTTCTGGTCCGGCAAGGCGCTGTTCTCCGCGATCCTGCCGAAGAACCTCAGCATGACGTTCAAGTCCTCGATCGCGCCGAAAGGCGACATCGGCTTGAAGGAGCTGAAGGAGGAAGACTCGCTCGTCGTGATCAAGAACGGCGTCATCGCGTCCGGCACGATCGACGAGAACGCGATTGGCGCCTTCAAGGGCAAGATCGTGGACAAGCTGGCCCGGGACTACGGCCCGGATGCCGCGCGGGAGTTCATCGACCGGGCGACGAAGATGGCGATCGGCGCGATCATGATCCGCGGCTTCACGACCGGCATCGACGACGAAGACATCCCGGAGGAAGCGAAGAAGCAGATCACGGACGTCCTCAAGGCCGCGATCGAGAAGGTCGAGGGCCTCGTGGAGTCGTACAAGCGGGGCGAGCTCGAGCAGATGCCCGGTCGGTCCCTCGAAGAGACGCTCGAGGTCGAGGCCATGAAGATCCTCGGCCGCGCGCGGGACCAGGCCGGCCAGATCGCGGGCAAGCACTTGGGCATCGAGAACAGCGCGGTCATCATGGCCCGTTCCGGGGCCCGCGGCTCGATGCTGAATCTTTCCCAGATGGCCGGATCGATCGGGCAGCAGGCGGTCCGTGGCGAGCGCTTGAGTCGCGGCTACTGGAACCGGACGCTGCCGCACTTCAAGAAGGGTGACCTCGGGGCGGAGGCGAAAGGCTTCGTCAAGTCGTCGTACAAGAGCGGGCTCCATCCGACGGAGTACTTCTTCCACGCGATGGGCGGACGCGAAGGCCTCGTCGATACCGCCGTCCGTACCTCGCGGTCGGGGTACATGCAGCGCCGTTTGATCAACGCCCTGGAGGACCTCAAGGTGAAGGAGGACGGGACCGTCCGGAACACGGCGGACACGATCATCCAGTTCAAGTTCGGGGAGGACGGCGTGGATCCCTCCCGCAGCGTCCAGGGACGCGCGGTCGACATCGACGACATCTTGCAAGAGGTCCTCGGCGAGGAGCCCTCGTGGAAGGAGCGGCTCCGCGAGCAGGAGATGGCCTCGTACGGCCTCACGGAGAAGGACATGTACGTGGAGATCTCCGAAGAAGAGGTCGAGGTCGAGGAGGAAGAGCCTCCGTCGGAGGAGTGACGAAATGGCCCGAGCGACGACGATTCAGGCGCTGCGCAACCGAGGGATCTCGAAGAAGACCGCCGAGATCTTGACGGACGCCGGTTTCACGCTGGACAAGCTGACGGCCTCCAAGCCGGAGCGCCTCGCGAAGTTCATCCCGAAGAAGGAGGCCGAGAAGGTCCTCAAGAAACTCGGCACCGCCCCCGTGGAGCCGAAACCCGCGCCGAAGCGCGAGAAGGCGAAACCGGCGGCCCGCGCGAGGAGACCCACCGCGAAGGCGGCGGAGGCGGAGCCGGAAGCGCCCCTGACGATCCCCGTGAAGGCACCTCCCCTGGCCGCGGGGGAGCAAGAGATCATGGACGGCCTGAAGGAGATCGGACGTTGGCTCCCGCGGTTCGTCGTCACGGAGCTTTCGAAGAAGATCCACGGCCTCAAGCTCAGCAAGAAGCGGCTCCAGGAGGTCCTCCAGAAAATCTGCGAGAAGTTCGACCTCCACGTGATCGACGCAAACGAATCCGCGGGGATCGTGTCCGCGCAGTCGATCGGTGAGCCGGGCACGCAGATGAGCCTTCCGTACGAGGAAAAGGTAATAGTCCGCGATGACGGCCGCGTCCGAGTCGTCTCGATTGGAGCGCTCGTGGATTCGCTCATGTCTCACCACCCGATTGAGCGAAATGGTTCGACCGAGTGGTGCGACGTCCCGCCGGGTCACTCCATTGAGGTCCCCAGCCTGTCCGACAATGGAAAGGTCATCTGGAAGCCCGTCCAATCGGCCAGTCGTCACCTCCATCGGAATCCGCTTCTCCGGATCCGAACTCGTCTAGGCCGGACGATCATGGCGACTGCGAACCACTCCTTCGTCACCCGTCACAACGGTCACATCATACCGGTCCTCGGCTCGGAATTGCGCCGCGGCGACCGGATTCCCGTACTTCGGCGGTGGTCGGTCCCCTCGCAGGCCCGAGAGCTCGATCTCGGAGAGTTCCTCCCGAGAGACCGGTATTGGCATGGGACCGAGGTGGCAAAGGCGAGGGCCCTGGGTGCGCGGTGGCGCAAAGGATACGGCCGGGACTTTGTCGTTCCGGTCGGCGTCGATGCGCTCGCCCGACACCTTGCTGGCCGAGCGCATTTCGGGATTGACGATGGGTTCGTGTACCCAATTCAAAACCACGGCCGAGCCCGGGTTCCGGAGAGAGTTCCCTTGGACGCATCGATTGGCTGGCTCGTGGGCGCCTACCTTTCGGAAGGCTGGGCTGCCCACTCTTACGTCAACATCTCGAACACGGATGAGAGGTTCCTCCGGAAGACCCGCGGAGTCGCCGAGTCATTCGGAATCGGCTACGGCGAGTATGATAACGACCGGGGCTTTGCGAAGGGACACGACCTCCACCTCCGCTCGGTGGTCCTCTCGGAATTCCTCCGCGCGGCGTGCGGCCGCGGATCCGCTCAGAAGCGGATTCCGGAATTCGCCTTCGGGGCGGGCGACTCATGCGTGGCAGCGCTCTTGCGGGCATATTTCGAAGGCGACGGGAACGTATCGGTGGATCGCGGTGCGATTCGAGTCAGCTCGAACTCCGCCGAGCTGACTGACGGGGTTGCGCTCCTCCTGGGTCGGTTTGGAATCGTCGCTCGCAAGGGACAGACCGGGACGCAGTACACGCTCTGGATTCCGCAGCGATACGCTGCGGCGTTTCGGACCGCCATCGGTTTCGAGTCGAAGGAAAAGCGAGCCTCGCTGGACCGGCTCTGCGCGAAGCCCAGTCGCGGATTCACTTACGACGGGCTAGACATGATCAGCGGATACGGGACCATCTTGCGGGACGTGTCTCGCAAGCTCCGACTCCCGACGCGTAACGTGAACAACTTTGCCCGTCGACAGCGAGTCGGACGAAGGACTCTGTCTCGATACATCCTGCGGTTCGAGGCTCGGGCGAAACAGCTGGGGATCAACGTGGACCTCGAGCTGCGGAAGCTCCGCAGTCTGGTGGATGAGGACGTCCTCTGGGACGAAATCATTGACCTTGAGGTCGGCCCGGTTCCCTCTAGACCGGTCTATGACTTGTCCGTTCCCGGCCTTGAGACATTCACGACCTCCGAGGGCGTCGTGACTCACAACACCATGAGGACGTTCCACTACGCGGGCGTCGCCGAGATGAACGTCACGCTCGGTCTCCCGCGGCTCATCGAGATCGTCGACGCGCGGCGCGTGCCTTCGACGCCGATCATGGAGTTGTACGTGAAGTCCGGGCACACGGATCTGGAGCGAATGCGAAAGATCGCGACTGAGATCGAGATGACCTCCCTCGAAGACATCGCCTCGATCGAGACGGACCTCGTGAACATGCGGGTCCTCGCGTATCCGGACGATCACCGGATGAAATCGCGAGGCGTCACGTGGCAGGAGCTCGAAGAGAAGCTGAAGAAGCTCGGGGAGATCCAAGAGGTCCGACGCCAGGTCGGGAACGCGGAGAAGAAGGCGAGGGCCCTCGTCGTCGAGGCGGGTGAGCCGTCGTTCAAGAAGCTCCAGCGCCTGGTCGAACAGGTCCGCGTGATGAAGATCAAGGGCATCGACGGGATTTCACGCGCGATCATCCGGAAGCGCGGCGACGGATACGTCATCTACACGGAGGGATCGAACCTCTCGAAAATCCTCGAGCTCCCGTACGTCGACGCCGCGAGGACCAGCACGAACTCGGTCCAGGAGATCTACGAGGTCCTCGGGATCGAGGCCGCGCGCAACGCGATCGTGAACGAAGCGTATAACACCCTTCAGGAGCAAGGCCTGACGGTGGACATCCGCCACATCATGCTCGTCTCCGACATGATGACGAACGACGGCGATGTGAAGGCGATCGGCCGCCATGGCATCTCCGGCCGCAAGTCGTCCGTCCTCGCACGCGCGGCGTTCGAGATTACGGCCCATCACCTGCTCCGGGCGGCGATCACGGGCGAGGTCGACTACCTCGACGGGGTCGCGGAGAACGTGATCGTGGGCCAGCCCGTCACCCTCGGCACGGGCGCCGTGAACCTGATCTACAAGCCGCCTCCCGGGCTCCCGAAACCGACCGCCGTGGCGAAGCCGAAACCCGCCGTGACCCCGCCGCCTCCCGTGCCGGCCCCCGAGGAGCCCCTAGAAGAGGTCGTCCCGTGATCGACGTCCCCCGTGCCCTTCGCGTCGCGTCGGAGACCGGCGAGGTCCGCTTCGGCCTGCGCGAGGTCCGCCGGGCGGCGAAGTCGAAGAAGGCGAAGCTCGTGGTCCTCGCATCGAACTGCCCGGAGGAAGCGACGCGGAATCTGGGGGACGTCCGCCTGTTCCGCTTCGGTGGCACGAACGTGGATCTGGGCGCCGCCTGTGGCGTGCGGTTCTCCGTCGCCGCCGTCGCGGTCATCAGCCCCGGGGAATCGAATATCCTGACCGTCTAGGATTCGCATGGCCGAGATCGTTTTCGACGAGCAGACGATCAGGTACGTCGCGCTCTTTCAAGATCTCACGCGGACGACGGTCGTGGACTGCGTCGACGCGGGCGACAAGCTCATCTTCGTCGTCAAGGAAGGCGACATCGGGAAGGCGATCGGCAAGAAAGGCGAGAACATCGCGAAGCTGAAACGCCTGATGAACAAGGACATCCACGTCGTCGAGTATTCGGAACAGCCCGACAAGTTCGTCGCGAATGTCTTCCGGAATTTCGACGTCAAGTCCGTTCAGATCGAACAGCGGGGCGACGTCGTCCACGCGACCGTCACGGTCGAGTCGACGAAAAAGGGCCGTGCAATCGGGAAGGATGGAAGAAATCTGCGCGTCTCCCGGGACCTCATCGCGCGCCATCATCCGATTCAAAGCGTGAGCGTCGCGTGACCGTGGGCTCGCTCGTCACCACGCGTGAGTAGGAACCTTAACGTATTCCGGCCGCTTCGTCGCGCGCCAAATCGGTGGCCCGCGGGTGAGCGTCCCGCCTGTCCCCGGCGGAGGCGAGCCGGATCCAGTACAAGTGGACGGTCTTGACGGTCACGACGGTGGGCGTCCTCATGGCCGGGATCGACTCCCGGATCGTGATCGTCGGCCTCCCGCAGGTCGCCTCGAGCCTCGGGGCCGACGCGGAACAAGCGATCTGGATCACCCAGGCGTACGTCCTCGGGAGCACGGTCGCGCTCCTCCTCATCGGGCGGATCTCGGACATCGTGGGCCGCGTCAAGCTGTACACGAGCGGATTCGCGGTGTTCACGATCGGCTCCCTCCTGACGAGCTTGGCGGTCAACCCGGCCCAGGTGATCGCCTTCCGGGCGATCCAGGGTCTCGGCTCCGCGATTTTGTTCACGAACAGCGCGGCGATGATCGTCGACGCGACCCCGTCTCAGGAGCTCGGCTTGTCCCTCGGGATCAACCAGGTGGCGTTTCGCATGGGTTCCATGGCGGGCCTGACGCTCAGCGGTATCATCCTCTCGTTCCTCGATTGGCGCGCGCTGTTCTACGTGAACGTGCCGATTGGGATCTTCGGCACCGCGTGGGCCCGCTTCCGGTTGCGCGAAGTCGGGAAGCTCGAGCAAGGGGCGCCGATCGACTGGGGCGGTTTCGGGGCCTTCACCGTATTTATCATGAGCCTCCTGCTCGCCCTGACCTTGGCGGCGTACGGGGTCGCCGAGACGGGGACCGTGATCGGACTTCTGGCAGCGTCTTTCGTCGGTCTCGCCGTCTTCGTGGTGCTCGAGCGCGGGCACCCCCACCCCCTGCTCGACCTCAAGCTCCTCCGGATCCGCGAATTCACCGGCGGCGTCGTCGCGCAGCTCCTGAACGCCATCGCGTTCGGCGCGGTCCTGCTCCTGCTCAGCCTCTACTTCCAGCTCGTGTTGCGACAGAGCCCGCTGACGACCGGCCTCCTCATGATTCCGCTCGACATCTCAACCCTCGCGGCGGGCCCGCTCAGCGGGCGCCTGTCGGACAAGTATGGCCACCTGCCGTTCACGACCTCGGGCTTGGCGATCATCAGCCTCTCCCTGTTCCTCTTCTCGACGACGGACGAATCGACTCCGTACTCGCACCTCGTCGGGTACATGTTGCTTTTCGGCGCCGGCCTCGGGTTCTTCGCATCGCCCAACATCAGCTCGATCATGGGGTCCGTCCCCCCGCAGCGGCGCGGCGTTGCGTCGGGGTTCCGCGCGACCTTTTTCAACGTCGGATACACGATCAGCCTGAACCTCGCGATCCTCATCACGACCTTCACGGTGCCGTACGCGCTCGTCTCGCAGATTATCACCTCCGGGACCACGGCCGGCATTTCCGATTCCGAGCGCGTCCTCTTCGCCCAAGGCATCAAGTCGACCTACCTCTGGCTGGCGGGCATCAACACCCTCGCGATCCTGCCCTCGCTCCTCCGGGGCCGCCGGGCCAATCGCCAGGTCCAATCGGCGATGGCGGCCGTCGACGACTAGACAGGCACAGCTCCCGACGCGCGACCAAACGATTATTACACCGAGGACCGTTTTCGCGTCGCCTGCGGTGGCAGGTGAAGGGATCCCCCCTCCATGTCCCTCCCGGCTAGGGAGCCCCCTCCCTCGGCGGACGCCTCCCTCACCCTGCGCTTTGACGACTCGGATCGCGACCTCCTCGCCCGGGCCTTCCGGACCCCCGGCGACGGACCCCGCGCGTGGCGCTTGAACGGCGAGGCCCATCGGATCTCGCTCGTGGACGGATTCGACCGGCTGCTCGCATGGCCCGTCCTGCGGGGCGTCACTCGATACGATCACCAGGAGCGGACGGCCCTTCGCGTCCTGCGGGAGATGCGGGGTCGAGGGATCCTGGCCGACGAGGTCGGCCTCGGCAAGACGATCGAGGCGGGACTCATCCTCAAGGAGTACGCGGTGCGCGGGCTCGTGCAGCGTGCGCTCGTCCTGACGCCCGCGGCCCTGACGGACCAATGGCGAGAGGAGATGGAGACGAAGTTTTCCTTGCCGTTCTCGGTCCTCCGGTCCGTCCGAGATTGGGACGAGAAGCCGTTCCTCATCGCCTCGATGGACACCGCGAAGCGGGAGCCCCATCGTCGTTCGGCGCAGGCGCGGCCCTGGGATCTCATCATCGTCGACGAGGCCCATCGACTCAAGAACCGTTTCAGCCTGAACTGGCGGTTCGTCGCCGGCCTCTCGAAGAAATACATGCTGCTCCTCACGGCGACGCCGGTCCAGAACGACATGGACGAGCTCTTCAACCTCGTGACCTTGTTGAAGCCCGGCCAGCTGCACACGTACGATCGATTCCTCGAACGGTACGTCGCGAGCCCGGACCGACGGGTGCCGATGCGGGTCGCGGAGTTGCGCGGGCTCCTCCGAGACGTCATGGTTCGCAACCGCCGGGGCATCGCGTTCACCTTGCCCCCGCGCCGCGTGCACAGCCTCGCCGTTCGCCTGAGCCCCGCGGAGCGTCGCCTCTACGACGACGTCACGGAATTCGTGCGGGATGCGTACTGGTCCGCCTCGGGTCGCTTGCCTTGGACCGCGCGGCTGACCCTGATGGTCTTGCAGCGTGAAATCGGGAGCAGCACGTTCGCCGTGTCCGAGACCTTGAGGCGCCTCGCTCAGAGCCCGCTCTTCCGGGCGGATGAACGGGAGCGTTTGGAGGCACTGCGGCAAGATGCGGCGGCGATTTCCTCGAATGTGAAAGCGGACCGCCTGCGCGCGTTTCTCAAATCCGTCGACGAAAAGGTGCTCGTTTTCACCCAGTATCGGAGGACCCTGTTGCACCTCCTGGAAGTCCTCGAGGCGGACGGGTATCGCGTCGCGGCGTATCACGGCGGCCTTTCATCCGCGGCGAAGGACGCGGCGGTGCGCACCTTCCGCGAGGACCGCTCGATCTTCCTGAGCACCGAGGCGGGAGGCGAGGGCCGGAACCTCCAATTCGCACGGACCGTGGTGAACTACGATCTTCCCTGGAATCCGCTTCGGATCGAGCAGCGGATCGGGCGAGTCCATCGCCTCGGTCAGGAG
>VBLR01000116.1 GCA_005878665.1 Methanobacteriota archaeon
CCCGACGTTGGTCCAGCTCGGCCTCGACTATTGGGAGAGTCCGCGTTGCTGCGTCATGTGATTCGGGTCTTCAATTCGAGTCCGTTCCCTCCATAGAAAATGCAAACCGACGCAAACCGCGAATTCTCGCGGGGAGGAGGAAAAGGGACACGGTTAAATACCGTGTTATACAGTATTCAGTCCGGTCCCAGACGGACCAGGCGCGCCGGATGCTTCAACCCCAAGAGCTCGTAGTCGCTAGGCTGCTTCCCACAATCCGCGCGCGGTTGGCCCGGGAGTTGCTGCACACGTACAAAATGAAGCAAGTGGACGTCGCACGGTCGATGGGCATCACGCAAGCGGCGGTGAGCCACTACAATACGCAGAGCCGCGGCGTGGACCAGGAAATGCTCCGGCTCTTCCCGGAGATCAAACCTTATGTGCATGAGCTCTCCGAACAGATCGCCCATGGGATGACGCTCTCGGACCAGATTGCGAGCGTGAACGAGTTCTGTTCCGGCCTGATGCTCACGGCCCGATTCTGTGAGTATCACAAGAGCATGGGGGACATTGATCCCCACTGCACGGCTTGTTTCCCTTCTCCCCCCAGACCGTAGCGGGTCATTTCGGCCCGCGGGACCCGTCGAGGGCCTCGATGTCCGCCTCGACCATGATTTTTGCGAGGTCCTTGAAGTTTGTCTTCGCCCGCCATCCGAGAATGCGTTTTGCCTTCCTTGCGTCGCCGCGGAGGTTGTAAATCTCCGAGGGGCGAAAGTGCTTCTCGTCGATCTTCACGTGCCCCTCCCAATCCGAGATGCCCGCGACCCGGAACGCCTCCTCCACAAACTCACGAACGGAATGGGCCTCGCCCGTCGCGCCCACGAAGTCATCCGGGTCCTTTCGCTGCAGGATCCGCCACATCAAGTCGACGAATTCCGGCGCGTAGCCCCAGTCCCGCTTCGCATCCAGGTTTCCGAGGGTGATCGTCTTCGCGAGACCATGGTGGATCTTCGCCACGCCGTGGCTCACCTTTCGCGTGAGGAACTCGAGACCGCGTCTCTCGGATTCGTGATTGAACAGGATGCCGTTGGAAACGAACAGGCCGTGGGCTTCCCGGTAGTTCACGCATGCCCAGTACGCGTAGACCTTCGCGACCCCGTAGGGGCTCCGAGGGTAAAAGGGCGTGCTCTCGTCCTGCGGCTCGCGGTCCACCTTGCCGAACATCTCGCTCGACGAGGCTTGGTACACCTTGGCATCCGGCGCATAGGCGCGAACCGCCTCGAGCACGCGTACCGCGCCGATGCCGGTGATCTCGCCCGTGAGGACCGGTTGCACGAAGGACGTCGCAACAAACGACTGTGCGGCGAGATTGTACACCTCGTCCGGCTCACTCTCTTTCACCGCGGCGTTCAAAGACGATTGGTCGATGAGATCGCCATCCAACAACGAGACGCGGTCCACGAGGTGCTGGATGTTTCCGATATTGGGGATGCTCAAGCGGCGGACGAGTCCGTGGACTTCGTAGCCCTTCTTCAGGAGGAGTTCCATAAGGAACGAACCGTCTTGCCCCGTCGCGCCGGTGACAAGAGCGGACTTTGCCATCGCGCGGCGAACCCATCTCCCGCTCTTTATCGTTTTGATGCGACCACATGAGAGTGCTGCGAGACCTATCCGAGCATCGACGAGGCGGGCCCGAGCCACGCTGTCGTCTTCGAACCTCCGCCAACGCGGAGGTCGTGGCCCTACATCCCGACTGCGGTTTCCATCTTCGCCAGGAAAGTGGCAACGTCGAACTGTCGGGCGCGGTCGATGCACGCATCCCGCATGGACTGCAAGGCCGTATCGTCCAGGGAGGCGATGCGGGATGCGAACGCGTCCGCGGTCGGCGGGAGTAGGAAACCGGTCCTCCCGTCGACGATCGTTTCGCGATGACCGCCTTCATCCGTCGCGAGGACGCACTTCCCGGAGGCCATCGCTTCGACGGGAGTCATGCCGAAGTCCTCGTCCACCGCCGTACTGATGACGCCCCGGCAACATGCATACAGGTCCCGCAAAGTCGCCTCCGGCACCTCGCCGCCCATCGTCACGTTCGCCGGAGGATTCAGCGACGCCACGTATCGTTCGGCGCGATCCCCCTTCGAGAATCCGCCAACGATCGTCAGCCCCTCTCTCGGAAGACGTCGAAAGATCTCGAGTTGGAGCTCGATGCGCTTCTCCGGATAGAGTCGATTCACGGAGAGCCATTGGTGGCCGAGGCCATTGAATCGAAAGCGTGACGTGTCGACGGGAGGATGGATGACGTCTGCCTCGCGATGGTAATATCGTCGAACGCGTGCCTTGACGTTCTCGCTGTTCACGATGATGCGGTCGCAGGACCGCACCGCACGACGGTCCCATGTTCCGTGGACGGTGGTCCACGTGCTCGCAACGAGCCGGCGGCCCAGCGGGAGACGTGCCTGCACCGCATCGCGCTGGTCGTAGAACATCCGGGTCGGCGTGTGGCAGTAGTAGAGGTTCGGATGGTGGTGACGCGCGGCGTAGTGAGCCCAGTTCCCGGAGAGCACGTATTTCGCATAGCCCGGGAACCGCGCCCGCGAGAACTTCCGGCTCGCGTCAATCTGCTTGAACGGCGGACCGGGGTGGAGAGTGCCGAGCGAGATGACGTTGACGTCGCCGAACCCAGCCCGGGCGGGCAGTGCGGGGTCGTACGAGGTCGTGATGAGGTCTGCTTGAAAATGTCGTGCAAGAGTCAATACCAGGCGCTCTGCGCCTCCGATCGTTTCCAAGTAGTCGTGGAAGATGGCAACCTTCACGCGGTCACCCGGGCCTTCGCAAGACGAGCATCGCGACCGCTTGCGTCTCGGGAATTGATCGGGCGATGGAGGCCTCCGCCTCGGTCCCTTCTCGCCACGTGGACCCTTGGCGAACCGAGTATCGTTCCGTTTCCCGCGTCCATCCTGCGGTGGCGCGTCCCAACCGCTCGCGATCGTATGCGCGCTGGTGGCGATCTTCCTCCGGAATGCCGTAGGGGACGGTGAGGACGAGGATGCCGTTCGGACGGATCAGGGAGCGGAGTGCGGCCATCAACCGAAAGTCGTCGTCGGCGGCCCGGTGTGGATCGTACCAGCCAAGGCCCACGTGCTCCAGGGTGCTCACGATCGTTGCGGCGTCAAAGGACCCTTGCTTGAACGGCGGCCGTCTCATGTCCGCGAGGACGAAATCCGGGCCGCTCCCACGGATCGGGAACGGTGTGAGGTCCACGGCCGCGACCCGGTACCCCATCGCGGCGAGGAAGAGCGGCAACGGAGACCATCGCGAGCCGACATCGAGGATCCGACTCCCGGGGGGCAGCCGCAAGCCGCCAATGACGAACGGAATTTCTGCAATCCGTTCCGTGAGATGAAGCGCGCGTCGGACCCCGCGGGGCCACACCCGGGTCAACGTCTCGCGGAGCTTGGCGTGGCCTTCGAGGAGCCAGCCGAGCACTCGCCAACCGTACGTATACGCGAAACGAGCTGGCCAAGCGAACTCCGGCGGATTAGGGAGACGACTCATCCCAGACCCCCAGTCATTCGCGGCATTCGTCCGCGATGACGCGAACCGCTATTTCCTCGCATCGGCTCCCTCGACAGTCGCCCGCACGATCGATTGCATCCTGTCGACGAAAACACGTGCGGCGAACGCAGCCGCGCGCCGCTGGCATGAACCGCGCATCTGCTCTAGACCCTCTGCAGTCGTCGACGAAATCGCCGCCGCAAGGGCCACCGCGGTCGACGGGACAAGCCACCCCGTTTCCCCGGGTACGACTGTTTCGCGGTACCCTCCTTCGTCCACGGCGACGACCGCCTTGCCCGCAGCCATTGCTTCGACGGGGGTGAGCCCGAAGTCTTCGCCCTCCGATACTGCGACAAGGCCGCGGCATGTTGCGTACAGATCCACCAGTCTGGCCTCCGGGATTTCCCCGAGGAATTCCACGTTCTCGGGCGGGTCGAGGGAACGAACCATCCGGTCCGCATCGATGCCCAACTGGGCTCCTCCGACGACGACCAGTCGCTCCCGAGGCAGCCGGCGGAACGTTTCGACGAGGAGCCTCACGCGCTTCTCATGAGACAGCCGGCTCACCGCAAGCCACTCGACGCCGATCCGCCCGAACCGATAGCGCGACGTGTCGACGGGTGGATACACCACTTCGGCTGTCCGGTGAAGGAAGCGCTCGATTCTCGCCTCCACATTGCGGCTGTTCGCGACGATTGTCTGGACGGCCGCCACGGCGGCCTCGTACTCGGGTCGTCTCCGTTCGATCCACCGCTGCGCGGCCCAGCGCCGAACTCGCGGGAGCGAGGACAAGAACGAGTCGTGGAGATCGTAGAACACCCGTACAGGGGTGTGGCAATACCACAGGTTCGGGCGCAGCCTCGGAGCGGCGAACACCGCCCAGTTCCCCGAGAGAAGGTAGACGTCGTGATCAGGGATCGCGTACTCTCGAAATGCGCGCGCCTGGCGGTCTTGACGCATCGGAGGCATCCGCGGGACCCGCGCGATTTCCGTCACGCGGACCTTCGGCATGCCGGCGCGCCCAGGTAACGTTGGATCGAGGTCGGTGACGTACAGGTCGGCGTCGAATGCCGCGGCAAGGGTGAGTGCGACGCGCTCTCCGCCGCCGATGAAGCGAAGGTGGTCGTGGAGGACGGCGACGCGCATCGCCGCCGCGGATGCGATGGACCCGGATAAAAGCGTGCGGCTCAACACGTCGACGGCGTGCAGCCCCAGGCGATCCAGTAGAGTCGAGCGTATCCGTTGTCGAAGACCTTGACGAACGGGGACGCGTCGAATCTCTCGATGACCGTCGCGTTCATGGGTGCGGCGGTTTCCCACGGCGTGAGACGGACGCCGGCCTCCATGTCGCGGTCGATCCAGATGTACGTGCCGTTCTTCCGGCCGGACGGCGACTCGATCCCGACGAGTCCCGCATACGGATCCGCGAGGGAGTCGGGGAGAAACGGAGCCCGGGTCCGGTCCCAGGTGGCGTTCAATCCGCCGAATCCGAAGACCGTAGTCGACCCCTGGTGATCCGACACGACGAGGCCGCTCGCGTAGTCCCTCGCCCAATACGCCGGGTCCAGGGCCGCGGGGATTGTCCCCTCCCGCCAGCCCGCGAGGGTCGACGGGGGCGGGATGCCAGCGACCGCGTTGGCGGCGAGGAGGACGCCGCACATCCCGACGGCGAAGGTCCGCTTCCCGCCGCGAAGGCCGGCGAGGTCCAACAGGCGGAAGAACCCGATTCCCGCGAAGATCGCGAGGGGGACCATCAGGTACTCCGAGTGCCGATACGGAATCAGGACGCGAGGGGCGGCGGCGATTCCGACAGCGGCGGATCCGAGGAGCGCGACGAGCCAGCCATTCACCTGAAGCCCGTCCGCGAGGAAATCGCCGAATGGCCGGCCCGAGGCCGAGAACGACAAGAGGAGGACCAGCGGGACGAAGTAGAGGAGGCCGATCGCGGGCACCCGAAACGTCGTCCCCGGGACCCCGATAGCGACCGAGACCACGCCGATCACGAAGATCGTCCCGAAGGCCGCCGTGTATGCGATCGCGGGCCGGCGGAGCGCCGGATACCTCGGCCGATACCGCCACGAGAATCGGCTTCGCACGAAGATGATTCCTCCAAGGAGAACCAGGCCCGCCGGAAACAAGGCGAGCAACGCCCACCACGGTTGGATGTTCACATCCGGCAGGATCGACTCCCGAAACGTTGCGGCGTACCCGAGCCAATACGCAAACGTGCCGGCGAGGAGGACGCTCGCGAACGTCACCTCTCGCTTCGCGCCCGGCGTCCACCGCCATGGACGGGCGAGGCCCTCGAGGACGATCGTCCCGAGGACCATGACGAGGAAAAAGTACAGGGAGAGGTGATGGGTCGCGATGAGGGTCGCCGTCACCAGGAGGAGCGGGATCATCGCGCGACGGTCCGTCCGGAGGCGGACGAAACACAGGAGACCGACGAGGGCGAGGAGCTCCCCGACGGTCGCGGGCGCTGTGTGTGCCGTCGTGTAGGCGACCGGGATCGCACCGGCGAGGAACGCGGCCGCGAACAGGGCGAAACGGTCGTCGCCGGCCATCCGATGCGCGACCAGGAATGTGGGGAGGACGGCGAGGGCGCCCAGGATCGGGACGAGCAGGTTGATTGTCGTCGGCACATCGAGCCCGCCAAGGTCCACGACTCCGGCCTGCGCGAAAAACATGCCCGGGAAATACGGATAGGTGACGCCCCATCCGTAGTACGTCGTCGAGAGATGATCGCCGCGGACGAGCGCTCGCAGGATCGAAAAGTACTCGCCGGTGTCGGATCCCCAGTAGAGGAAAGACCAGAGCGGCGAGAGTCGCACCGCGATTGAGACGAGCGCGACCGCGGCCAACGCCACAACGGTCGACTTCCTCATTCGCTCGCGAACCGGCCCCCGCTAATAAAGCGTTATCCGCCTGTTCGTTGCGCGTCCGGAAAACATTGACGCAAACTATTTCTCCGCCGCCTTTCTGTCCCGCGCGATGGCGCGCCGCTGCCCCGAGTGTTACGCAGAACTTCCCGAGGACGCGGTATGGGTGTGCCCGACGTGCAAGTACACGCTTCGGACTCCCGCCACCGCGAAGGCGGGCATCGTGTTCATGGTCCTCGGCTTGGCGCTCCTGGGCGCATTCGTGTATGGTCCGGATCAGATCGGTCTGAGGTCGGGTCTCGTGCCGACGGACCTCGCCAACCTCACGATCGCGAACTTCCCGCTCCTGGTCCTCGGCGCGTTCGGGATCGGCGCGTTCCTCGTCGCGACCGCTGCCCTGAAAATCCGATCCGAGCAGGCGCGGGTCGCGGCCGCCTAGAAGAAATCGTCGAGCTTCAGGTCCTGCGTCTTGTCGTTCGTGAACAACGACGTGATCGCGTCCTCGATCAGATCGATCCTCTGACGCAGATAGTTCGACACCTCGAACTGCTGGCTGATCCGCTTCGAGATCTCGAGGTACTTTTTGACCGAACTTTCGTGGACCGTTAGCGTCAGGTTCCCGCCGCAGGCAAGGCACTTCCCGCGGAGCGGAATCCGGCGGTACTTCTCCCCGCACTTCGTGCAGCGGACCTGCTGACTCGAGAACGCCTTCAGGTTGCCGATGAGGTCCGGCAGGAAGTGGTGGACGACGATGCGCGCGACGACGTCGTTCGGGTCGACCGCGCGGATGCGGAGCGCGAGCTCGAGCTGCTTGTCGATCTTCTCGGCCATGGAGCCTTCGCCGTATGCCGAAGCGAGGGGACCGAGCGCGACGTCGGACGTTTCGTCGGTGTACGCGAATCCTTCGTACTGTAAGACGCTCCCGATCCGCTTGCTCACCGTGTCGATCTGCGGCTCGATTTCTCTTGGGTGAGCGAACCGCTCCGCGGCCTCGTAGAGCGAGGTCGGATACGCCGGCATGACGTCGAGATTGTGGGCCTCCTTGTCGATCTCGTTCGGGTCGATGCGCGTCGTGAGGACGAGCGGCGCGTCCATGAGCCCTCCGCGTTTGTCCGGGAGGAACGCCCGCGAGAAGTTGACCAGGCAATCCAGGAGCAGGATGACCGAATCCTCATCGCCGTCGCAGTTCCGTCGCCTCGCGGCGATGAGGTACGGATGGGCAAAGCATGCGTTCGCATCGGTGAATCCGACGATCCGCGCGAGGACGCCGCCGCTCGTGTGCGGGGCGAGCGTCACCACGAGATGGCCCAACAGGTCCTCGGGCGCCTTCGCCTCATAGAACCGGCCGAGGCCGTAGAGCCGCTCCAAGAGGTCATCGATGAACCCTGCCACGCGGACAAGGTACTCGCCGCACGACCGCGCGACCACGATGTCCTGCGGCCGCAGCTCGACGGTCTGGTCCTCCCGCTCGAGGGGACCGCCGCCGCGGTCCCGCATGTATCCGAGGCGTCGGGCGGTCTCGACGGAAATCCCCACTTCTTGCGGTGTGAAGTGCGTGAGCGGCAGGTTCGTCATGTCGAAGCGCGTCGTGCCGTCCTTAAACACGTAGACGTCGTGTTTCGCCCGGAGGACGCCTTTCTCGATCGGCTCTGGAGTCTTCGTCCTCGAGATCATTCCCTGGACGGCCTTGATGTCCGCCGGCTTCGACTCGCCCGTTCGGTCGAGCGCGGTTCGAAGGACCTCGGCCAAGGGGATCCGCTGCCGCGTCGGCCCGTTTCGAGACACCGTATGTCCCCCGCACGAGCACTTGGGGAGGAACCACCGCTTCCCGCACGAGGCGCAGATCCGCAGGCCGACCTCGACTTCGATCGTCTCCTTCGTGGCCGCCTCGAGCAAGAGACGCTGGGCGCCTCCCTCGTGGCCAATCGGGAAGAGGGAGTGGGGCGCGGGCTGCATCTTTCGCGGGGCCGACTTCTCCGGGCGCGCCATGCGGGCACCGATTCGCGTGGGGCCGCGGGCTTTCACGGGGAAACCGGCCAGCTCCGATACGAAGGTCAGGGGATCCGTGCTCGCCGGAGCGGGGGCGAGTCGCATCGCCGGTCCCGGCTCGATGCCCAGCGCCACGAGGAGGGCCGCGGTGTGCCGGTCCACGACGACGTCATCGCCCTGGACCCGGTACGGCGCCCCGAGACGCACGAGCCACTCCCGCGGCTCCTCGTCGCCCGGCACGACGAGGTGTCCGTCCTCGATCCGTCCCTGGGCCGCGATGAGTTCGCGGAGGCGGGTCAATTCCTCTACGCTGAAATCGTGGAAGAACAAGTTGTGCCGGGGGTGGAGGGGAATCCCGAGGTCCCGAGACCAGGCGACCGCTTGAGGGCCATCGACGTCCTGCCATCCGTCCGGCAGGTGGCCGAGCTTCGCGTGGAGGAGCGCGCCGTACCATTCCAGGGAGAACGCGCCCGGCATCAGCACATGGTTGTTCTCGAGGAATTCTCCGAAAGGTACCAGGATTTCTCCGAGGTCCGCGATGACGCGAACCCGAGGCGTGAGACGTTTCGCGGCTTCGGCGTCCGCGACTTCGACGAAGTCGCCCGAATCGAGCACGACCAGCGGCCCTTCGATCCGGTCGCACGGCGTGACCGCCCCGGCCTTCCCCGGGCGTTCCGTCTTGATCTGCGTGCCGACCGCGATGAAGTCGTCGAGGATGTGCATCGTCGCCGGATGAAGGGCGAGCGCAGCGAGGCCCGTGGCCCGGGTGCGGCCGTATCGCAGGCGCAGCCCGCCCGGCCGACTCGGGTGGCAGAGGACCGGCCGGCCCGCGACGATGTTCTGAATGAACACCTCGCTCGGCTCGACACCCAGTTCGTCCTTCATGTCCTCGGGCCGTGACTCTTTCTGGGCGAGGTATTCGTCGATGAACTCCCACCCATCGATCCGGAGTTTCTTGACGTGCTTCTGGATCTTCGGCGCTTTCAGGCACATCCCGTCCGCAATGACGAGGCACGCGCCACCGCGGATTCGGTTCGTCTCGATCCGGGGAAGGTCGCGATGCCCGCTGATCTCCGCGTCCTCGGTGCCCTCCCCATTGATCGCCACGGGGCAGTGGGACACGATGAGCGAGATTTCCTCGTCCGAAGGGGTGTACTGGAGATGTTGAGCCTGGCGGTACAGCGGGATTTCTTCTTTGAAACGCTCGACCTCTTCTCGCGTCGGGAGGTATCGACCGAGGCCGAGTTCGCGTCGCACGATGTCCGCGATCAGGACGCTGAGGGCTTGCCCGGTCCCGCCCGCCGAGCGAATCGGACCGGCGTAGGAGAGGTCGACGTAGGAGCTACCGTCCCGGTTCCGCTTGATCTTCACGCCGGCGAGGCCCTCGAGCGGCGCGACGAGAATCCCCTCCGTCAGGATCGCGAGGCCCACCCGCACGGCCCGCTCCACCGCCTTCTCCTTGCTCGTCGCGGGCCGCACCGCCATCTCCTTCGCCACGAGGATCGCAAGCTCCTCGCGATCGTGGGTTTTGGCGAGTTCGCGGATCCGACGCGCGACACCCTCGACCTCATAGTGCTCGAGCAGCCGCTCCACGCGCGAAGCGAGGTCGTCCGTCAGCGGGATTTCCACATCCAGTTCCGGATCGAAACCGCGGGTGCGCGCGGCCCGAGCGACCGCGTACGTGGCCTCGACTTGTTTCAGGAGTCCTGCGAAGTAGGCGCGAATCTCCTCTGAAACGACAGGCGTACCCATTCCATCCCTTCGAGAACGAGAGCGGCGGGCCGTATCCGGCGTACCTCGTATATGCCTTTGTGTGGCATCGCACGCGAACCCGCGAATCTTCACGTGTGAAGCTTTATCGCCCTCGAATGTCGTGAACGCCGCGGCGATGTTGCAGGTCAAAGATCCCGAGGCATTCCAGGAGTCGGTCGTGCGAGCGCAGGAGCCGACGGTCGTCATGTTTTGGGCGACCTGGTGTCCTTTTTGTCGGCGGTTCAAACAGGAGTTCGAGAAGCTCGCGTCATCACGGCCCGGGCGCTTCGCGGCCGTGTATCTCGACGACGAGGACAATCCGCTCTGGGAGGACTATGCGGTCGAGGTCGTCCCAACCCTCGCCCTGTTTCGCGGCGGCAAGCTCGTGGATCGGCTCGATGGAATCCTCGGCTACGGGATCGACCGAAAGATGGTCGAGGACTTCGTCCGTCGTCTCCCACCGGGCTCGCCTGAGTGATTCGATTTCGTGCCTGATTCTCAGGTCGGCACGTTTATCGGGCTCCCGTCGGGATGAAATCGCGTGCGTAAGATTCGAAGCGGAATCTACGGACTCAACCCCCTCTTGGACGGAGGGGTGAACGAGAACAGCACGACCGTGGTGATCGGCCGATCCGGCGCCGGCAAGACGACGCTGGCCACACAGTTCATCCGCCGCGGCTTGCAGGACGGCCAGGAAGGCGTCTTCGTCTCGCTCGACGAGAACAAGGAGCAGATCATCCGCGAGGCCGTCGAGATGGGCTGGTCCGACATCCTCGACTATCTCGACAACGAGCTCCTCGTCTTCATCGATGCCTCCGGCCGAGAGTTCTCGAACTTCATCCGCAAGGAACTGCCGGCGTTCGTGGCGGACTGGAAAGGCAGCAATGCCCGGATCGTCGTGGACCCGCTCACCCCGGTCCTGTGGTCCACGAAAGACCTGTACGAGCAACGCGACTTGATCGGCTACATGTTCAAGCAGACCCGGAAGGTCGGGACCGTCCTGTGTACGCTCGAAGAACACGGCCAGGGCGATCTCGCAGGTCCGGAGACCGTGATCCCGATGTACTTGGCGGACTGCGTCGTCCACCTGAAGTTCAACAGCGACCCCGCGAACCCATCGCGGCTGTTGAACATCGTCAAGTGCCGCAACAGCCGCCACAGTCCGTCGGCGCACCCTTTCCAGATTGTTCGGGGCCTCGGGATCGTGGTCGAAGGGGTCGACGGCCGGAAAGCGGTGTCGGCGAAAGCTCCGTCCCAACTCCGTCAACTCCTGCTCACGCGTTCGATGCCGAAGAACGTGCGAGACGCGCTCGAGAAATCCCTCGACGGGCTCACGGACGAGGACTTCCGGAGCTTGAAGCCGGAACAAGTTCTCGAGCTGATTATCCAGGAGTATCAGGGGGCATGAGGTGGCCCGCGGGCTGGGACGTGCCCTGCAACGGGCCGTGTCCCGCGAAGGCGCCGATGTCGATCTCGAAGGGGAGGGCCGCAGCCTCGCGAACGCGCGACGGCGGCAGGTGTTCCGGTACTTCTGCCTTCGACCGTGCGCACGCATCGGCGACATCAGTCGAGCGTTGAAGATGTCCCAGGCCACGGTTCGTTGGCACGCGTGGGACTTAACCGAGAACCGGTACCTCATCTCAGAAGGCGTGAGCATCTTCCCGGCGGGGCTCATCGATCCCGGCGACGTGTCGCTGTTCGGTGCGCTCGCAACGACGGGCCGCGCCGCCGTCCTCGCGGCCGCGTTCGACGTCCCCGGGATTTCGTTTCAAGACGTCGCCCCGCGGGTGGGGCTGACCCGCCAGTCGGTGAGCAAGGTCGCGTCGGAACTCGCGGAATTCGGTCTCGTGCGGCTCGTTGACGACGGCCGTTTCCGCCGCCTGTATGCGACGGACCTGCTCGCTCGCAAGCGGGAGGCGAACCGGGACCGCGCCGTCGCCTTCGAGGAGGCGCTGCTTCGCCGCCTCACCGACGAAGGTCTCGCGCCGGAGCTCGTGCGACGGGAGGAGACGAGGTTGCTCCTCCGGTTCGGCACGGGCGCCAAGCGGGTCCTCTTGGAGGTTCCCTTGGACCCGTACGCGACCGCGTGGAAGGCGACGGCCTGATCGGCCATGTTAACCGATTGGATAGACGGCGTGATACGGACGATAATACGCCCTTTAAGTAGCAGACGGACCCGCACTCGACGATGGACGAGAGCTATCTCGAGTGGCTGATCGGACTTCCGGGACTCGGCGAGGCGAAGGCCCGCCGGCTCGCCGAGCGATTCCCTTCGCTGGGACAGCTTCGCGCCGCAACCCGCGAGGAACTGTCCGCGGTCGAGGGAGTGACGCCCGTAGATGTCGACACGCTCCTCGGGTTGCTCTCGGAAGGGTCAGGACGGGACGCCTCGGGTCAGCTCTTCCTTTGCCCGAACTGCGGGTCGTTCGCCGGGACCGCGGCGGAATCGTGTCCGTTCTGCGGCGTGGAATTCGAAGCCTCGACCGACTCGGGGCTGTCGGATCAGATCGAAGAGTTCGTCGTCGAGGAAGATGCCCCGGCCCGGATCTGTCTGACCTGTGGCGCCGGGATGGGCAGGGAGGCGACGAAGTGCGGGATGTGCGGTCGTCAATACACACCCGAAGAACTCGCACTCCTCCCCGGGTTCCAGCCGAGCCTCGACGAGAGCTCGCCGTTTTGTCCGCGGTGCGGCGGATACCTCTTCTCCGATGAAACAGAATGCGCGATCTGCGGGACGGCCGTCGCCTCGGCCAAGCCGGCCCCTCCGACCGCGAATGCGAAAGGCGTCGTGAAAGACTTCCTGACGCGCTGGCAACGGATGGCTCCGGCCGTCTCGGCCCTCTCGGAGGCGGACCGCCTCCAGGAAGAGCTCGAGCACTACGACCGCCTCCTCGACGCCGACTCGACGTTGGAGCGCGCCTGGGTGAACCGCTCGAAGATCCTCGAGAAGCTGGGCCGATCCGCCGAAGCCGCGGATTCCCTCGCGAAAGCCGCGGACCTGAACCCAGCGAAAGACGAAGAGTACCGTCTGGAGGTCCAGAACATCCTTCGCTCCACGGCCGATGCATCGGCCCTGCCCGCTCGATGGCGGCAGCCGGCCGCCACGGCCGCACCGAAGGCCGTCGACGCGCGACTCGTCGAGGCGCTCAGCCACTACGACTCCTTGCTCCGTGCGGACCCGTCCTTGATCGTGGCCTGGCGCACGAAGGGTGAGATCCTCGACCGACTCGGCCGGATCGACGAGGCCCGCCAGAGCTTCGAGCGGGCGGACCGGCTCGAGCACGCCGAGGGCCGATCCCTCCAGGCGGCGGTCTCGGGCCTACGGTCCCGCGGCCTGGCGAGCTCCGGCCCCGCCGGCGCGGGCCATGTGAACGGCCGGGTGAACGGCCGCGTGAACGGGACCCGCTCGGGTCGGACGAACGGCCGAACGAATGGCCAGACAAACGGCCGCGTGAACGGTCTCGCCGAGGGCCGGGTGAACGGCCTGACGACCGGGGCCGTCAACGGTCTCACGTTCGGCAAGGGCGCGACGAACGGTCTGGTCAACGGAAACGGATTCACGAACGGCCGTCGCGGGCGCTACGGCCCCCCGCGGATTCCCGCGCAGCCGCATTGGTCCCGCTCCGTCGTCGGAATCGCGGCCGTTGTTGCCCTCATGGTCATCGTCCCGATCCTCGCAAGCATGCTTTCGCCGTCTCCGAACGGCCCGTCCGCGATCATTCGGATCGACGGCGACTTCAGCGACTGGGCGAAGTTCCCGGCGTACGCCGACTCCGCCACGGACCAGGTGCAGAATCCCGACGTGAACCTGCTGGCCGTGAAAGTGGCGAGCCAGAATCAGGATCTGTTCGTCAACGCGCGGGTGCAAGGACTCCTGTTCCAGAGCCCCGGGACGAACGAGACGGGCAGCGTCTTCGTGTTCCTGGACGAGGATAACAACCGGAAGACCGGCTATCCGATCGGCGACCTCGGCGCGGACGCGCTGGTCGAGGTCTACGGATGGCAGGACTATCGCGGCCTGCAATACGGGGTCGACAGCTACCGCTTCAACGAATCCGGCACGCCCCGGTCCAACGACTGGGCGCGGTTTGTCTCGGGCGGTTCCGCCGACGCGGCGGTGAGCGGCCAACAGCTCGAACTTCGTGCGACCGTCTTGGATCCCTCGAAGACGCGAATCCTCGTGTACGCGGCCGACAACGTCGGGGACCTCGACCCGGCGGACGGCTCCGTGATGCCGGGCCGGCCGACGGTCGTGTTGGGCCAGCAGACCGTGGCGCCCGATGTGGTCGTAGGCCCGAGCGTCGCGTTCCTTCGAGTCACCCTGGCTCCGATGGGCGGGGTGCCGCACCTGGCTGCGCTGAACGTGAGCCGCCTGGGCAGCTCCACCGACGCCGTCGAACTCGCGTTGTACCGGGACGATGGCAGCGGCGCCCTCGATGCGGCGGATGCATTCCTCTCGAACGTCTCGATGGTCGGGAACGTCGCAAGCCTTCCGATGAACGAGCTCGTCGCGGCGCCCGAAGTCCTCTGGGTCGAAGCTCGATGGGCGAACCTCACGCCGACATCCACGTTCGGGCTCTCCGTCGCCGGCATCGGGTCGAACGGGACCGCGAGCTTCCGGCCGCCGGAGACGGGCCTGGTCTATCTCGGGGCCGCGCCGGCGAACCTTCGCGTCGACGGGGCCTTCGGCGACTGGCGCGGCCGGCCGTATGGCCAGGACAACCTCGGGGACGTGACGAACCGGACGGGCGCCCCCGAGTACGACGCGAACGTCGATCTCGTCGCGACGGCGGTTGACCTCGGGACCAACCTCACCGGTTATGTGCGCGTGGACGGCCGGTTGCTCGGCGGACAGGACATCCCGACGACTCGCACCCGGACGTACCCGGTCCCCATTGACACGGACCTCGACACGGTGCCGGACGCCGTCGAAAACCAGCTCGGCCCGAACCTGACGCGGGACTTCAACAACGACAACATCACGGACGACCGCACCGGTGGCGACGTCGACGCCGACGGAATCGTGGACTACCCGGCTGGCCCGGACTGCTGGCTCAACACGACGATTCCCTCCTGGTACCCACCTCCCTATGCAGGCCGGGTCGTGACTCGCTACATCTGTCCGATCGGGTTGCCGCCCGAGGAAGGGGTGGACGTCGTGTACGCCTACATCGACGCGGACAACTCGAGCGCGACCGGCCTCTGGTCCGATGTCCAGGGGCGGACGTACGGATTCGATTATGCGATCGCCGTGATCGGACGAAACGGCGCCGTGAACTCGAGCGGGCTGTATGCGTTCGTCCCCGCGCGCGCGAACCCATGGAACTTGGTCGCGCCGATCACCGTGGGCCTCGACGCGCACCGGATGGAGTTCTCGGTCAATGCGAGCGCCCTTGGCTTGACGGCGGGCTACCGGGTAGTCTACTTCGCGTCCGACTGGCGTCTCGGCTACGATGTCGCGTTGCCGGATGCCGCCGTCGCCCTCTTCCCGATTGGCGCCCAGGCGGCCACGAACGCGGTGATCAACGAAATCTCGCCGCAACCGAACCCCGAATGGGTGGAGCTTGCGAACCCCACCGGGACTCCGATTTCCTTGAACGGCTGGAACCTCGCGCTGCTCCGCGGGAACAAGCTCACCGTCATCTTCGCATTCACGACGCAGACCCTGGGTGCGTGGGGATCGGGCCAGGAGTACCTTTCGGTGCCCCTCCCTGGCAACTCGCTCCCGAACGGGAACGCTCAGCTCTTCCTGCAGCAAGGCGCAACGATCATCGACCAGACGACGTATTCTTCGAGCGTCGGAAGCGGCCAGACGTGGGCCCGGTTCAAGGATCCGATCACCGGACGGCCGATGGACACGAACAACGACGCGGTGGATTTCTACGTCTCGCTCGCCCCGTCTCCGGCTCGAGGAAACGATCGCCACCGCCCGACGATCTCCGTGGTCAAGACGGGGAGCCGGGTCGTCGCGGCGCCGGGCCAGTTGATCACCTACACGTTATACTACAACAATACGGACACCGGGATGGCGAAGACGACCTGGATCAACGATACGCTGCCTTCCGGCGCCGTCTTCTCTTCTTCCAGTGTCCCGTACACTTACGTGATTGGGCCGATGTACGGCTGGCTCTTCACGAACGTCATGCCCGGAGCCCACTCCTTGACGGTCACGGTCCAGGTGAGCGCCACCACGACGGATGGGCAAGTCCTCCGGAACACGGTCACCCTGGACTACACCGACCAGCTGTCTCGATCCCTGCCCCGGAGTCGCGGGTGGGCGAACACGACCGTGTCGCGACCGACCATCACGGTCGTGAAGACCGCGAGCCCTGCGAACGCGAAAGCCGGGGATCTCGTGACCTTCACGATCTACTACAACAACTCGGGTTCCGTCGCGGCGGGCACGGTCACGATCAAGGACAGCTTGCCCCAGGGCTTCGATTATGTCGGCGCAAGTCCCGTGCCGACGTGGACGAACGGACGGACGTTCTACTGGAACTTCACGAACGTTGCACCGGGCGCGCACAGTCTCACGATGAGCGCCCGAGTGAACGCGACCTTCAGTGGGACGCAGCTCGTGAACTGGGCGTTCCTGAACTACACGACCGTCGGCGGCTATCCGCTCGTCGGGAGCACGTCCTCGGTCACCGTCGCGATCCCGGAGCTGTCCGACATGCTATTCGTCGTCGCCGTCCCGCTAGTCATCCTCGGGTTGAAAGCCCGAGCCAAGCGCCGCGAGAAGGAATAGAGAGTGGCTGACAGCGTTCCAAGGACCAACGGCCGTTATAGCGGCACGGTTCGTCGTCCACCACAAGGATGGACGGCTAGCGTACCTGGGTCGTCGGCCCAAGCCCTCCTCAAAGGAAGGCAGGCTTCGCGCAGGCTCGCGCACTGCACTACCGCAGGGAACGTGGGCGGGCTTAACTTCCGGGTTCGGGATGGGACCGGGTGTATCCCCGCCGCTTTGGCCGTCAAACCACTGCTGAGACGGCCGAGAGGATGCGCGATATATCAGGATTTCGATGTTCCGACACCTAGCGGCCCACGCCCAGGACCGCGACGAGCAGGTTCCCCGCGAAGAAGGCAAGAAGGAAGCCCCCGAGGAGGGGGACCATGAACGGGACCCACGGCGTGACCCATGCTCGCCGGATTCCCGCCGAGCGCAGCTTGAGGATCTCCGGTGTGGGATCCAGATCGCGCTTCGGACGCAGGACGACAACGTGCTCGCCTCGGTCGGTGATCCGTTCCATCAGCCTCACGTGCTTCGGAAGAGGATCCAGGGGTGCCCGATAGCCGAGGAACGATTGGATCCCAACGTCGCCGCGGGTGAGATTGTAGAGGAAGAGACCGACGGGGACGGCCAGCTGGAGGACGGCGGCATCCACCAGGACGACGAACGAAGACGGAAAAAGCGCCTGGAACGCGGGTTGGACTCTCGGATCCGCGGTGTAGACCGGGAATGGCGATGCGTTGGGATACGTGGGAACAAGCAAGGTGAGCGCCATGAGGCCCTTCGCGTCGGCCCCTCCGGTGAGGAGCCGAGCTCGGAGCATGACCTCGTACAGGACGACCATCACGGGCATCGACGCCAGCTCGACGATGGGTACGGAACTGGAAACGATTCCCGCGAATCCGAGCGGGGTGATCCACATCGCGGCGGCCGCGAGGAACAATCCAATCCGACCCGGTCGGAGGTGGAAACCGTCTTCATCGAAGAGCGGTCGGCCGAAGAAGACCCCGTAGAACAGCAAGGCCGCGGAACCCGCTAGCGACCACGTCGGCCACGGCGCCGATTCGACGAATAGTTCGACGGCGAGGATGATCAGTCCGACCGTTCCCAAACCGATCCACAAGGGGTTGCGGACGCGTCGCGTCCGGATGTCGGATGCCGCCGCGATGACCAGAAACGCGGTGCCGGCCGCGAGCCGCGTCGCGGCGAACGCGTCCACGCCGCCGCATCCCGGCCTCGTTATTTCAAGGGTTGCGTGCGTCGCGACATGGGTCGCAAGACGTGCGTTTTTCTCGGTAACGACTAAATAGACCCTAGCGAATAGCGAAAATCGTCGGAGGATTTTCTCGAATCTCTCCGAGGACCGTCATGATGGAACCGCGGCGAATGAAGGTGAAAGTCTGCCTCGTCGGCGAGCACGCCGTGGGTAAGACTTCCCTGATCAAGCGCTACGTCCTGAACGAGTACGACGATCGCTACATCGTGACGCTCGGCGCAAAGGTCTCGAAGAAGGAACTGGCCCTGAATCCGAAAGGCGGGGACGCGATCCAGATGGACATGACGATCTGGGACATCATGGGCTCGAAAGGATTCCGCGAGCTGCTGCGCGAGGCGTACTTCCACGGCGCGCAGGGGATCCTCGCCGTCGCCGACATCACGCGGTACGACACGCTCGAGGATCTCGACTCGTGGGTCGAGTCCGTGTTCCGGACCGTGGGCGAGATCCCGGTCGCGTTCGCGATCAACAAGATGGACCTGAAGGACCAAGCCGCGTTCGGTGAGGATCAGGTGAAGCAAGCCACGGAAGCGTTTGAGGCTCCGTATTTCTTCAGCTCCGCAAAGACGGGCGAGAACGTCGAGCTCGTGTTCCGAACGCTCGGCGAAACGATCGCGAAGACCGCAGCGAAGTCCGCGTCGGCGTAGCAGACCTTTCCCCTCGATTGCCGTGGCGGGTGCGCGCGGCCTCTCGTATCGGCTCACCGCCATAGGCTCAAGTAGCCGGCCCAGTCTCCGCCCCTCCGTGTCCGGTGCCGGACCCCGATCGACTTCCGTTCGCGTGCGGGTCACCCGGGATCTCGGCCTGTTCGACATCACGATGGCGGCCCTCGGAGCGATGGTCGGCGCCGCGATTTTCCTCTTGGTCGGCGCCGCGTACGCGGTCGCCGGACCGCTCGTCTTGATGAGCCTCGCCGTCGCCGCGCTCGTCGCGGCCCTGGCCGGAATGGCGTACGCCGAGCTCGCGTCGGGTCGCCCCGATGCCTCGGGGGGCGCCTACATCTGGGTGAGGAGCGCGTTGCCCGCGCCGAGCGGGTTTCTGAGCGGCTGGCTGTCTTGGGGCGGCCACATGGCGGCCGCGGCGCTCAGCGCCCTCGGCCTCGGCATCTTCCTCCTCGAACTCGTCCGGCCCTCCGACCCGGCGTCGTTCTTCGGGCCGAACCCGCCCGAGGTCAGCCTCGTCGGCCTCGCGGTCTTGGCCCTCTCCGCGGTCGCTCACTTCGCGCGGGTCCATCTCCCCGTCCGCGCCCTCGGCCGGTTGACCTTCGCGAAAATCCTCTTGATTGTCTTCGTCGCGGTCCTCGGGGTCGTCTCCGTCTTCCAACCGGGTCCGGCTCGGGGATTCGCGGTTGGAGCCCCGGTCACGTCTCTCGACCTGATGCTCGGGGCCGGGGTCCTCTTCATCGCGTTCCAGGGCTTCGAAGTCGTGGCCCAGCTGTCGGACCAGGTGAAACACCCGGAGAGCAGCGTGCCCCGCGGCGTGTTCCTCGCTCTCTTGCTCGCGTTCGGGATGTACGCGGGGTTGTTCCTCGCAGTGCTCGGGAACGTGCCGAACGACAAACTGTCGGGATGGCCCGCGTGCGCGGGCTGCTTCGGCGGATCGGAAGACATGGTCCTCTTGGGCAGCCGGTATTTCCTCGGGCAGCCGTACGTACGGGCGGCGGTGTTGATCATCGGGATCGTCTCCATGTACGGCGCGCTGAACTCGAACCTGACCGCGGCGATCAAGACCTCCTTCAGCATGGCGCGGGACCGACTCCTCCCGGCGAGCTTCGCTCACATCGGGGGACGCGAAGTGCCGCCCGCCGCGGTCGCGCTCACGCTCGTCGGCGCGGGCTTCCTCGTCTTCCTGACGATCGAGACGATCGCGATCCTCGCGAGCTTGGCGTTCCTCGGTCTGTTCGCGTTCGTGCACGCATCCGTCGTCGCCCTCCGCCGAGGGGAGCGACGCAGCGCCCCGGGATTTCGCGTGCCGCTGGTGCCCGCGGTACCCATGGTCGCGATCGCATTGAACCTCGCCCTCGGGGCGCTCCTGTGGAGCTACTCGGCGGGGAGCGACGCACCGCTTCCGCCGGGGATGTTCGCCACGCTGCTCGGCGGCGCTTGGCTCGCGATTGGGCTCGCCTATCACTGGGTCGGAGGCCGCCGGACCGCCGGGGGTCTGGCTCCCGCCGCCTCGGGCGCAGAGGTACGCGACATCCTGGCGACGTCGGAAGACCACGTCGAGCTCGAACGGTACCGCGTCTTCCTCCCGCTCCGGGAGTTCGAAGACGAGGCGCTCGTGGAACTCGGCGCGCGCATCGCACGAGCGAAGAATGCGGAACTCAGCCTCTTGCACGTGGTCGAGATTCCTCGAAACCTCCCACCGAAGGCGATTCGGTTCCGGTACGTGGACGACCGGATTCGGGGGCTGCAGCGACTGACCCGGATCGGCGAACGCATGGGCGTCGACACGCGCCCGGTCGTCAAGATCGGGCACAAAGTCTACGAGATCATCCTGGACACGATCCGCGAGGAGGCGGTGAACCTCCTCGTCATGGGCTGGAGGGGCGAGCGGATCGAAGGAGACCGCCGCGTCCTCGGGAGCAACATCGACTATCTGATCGAGAACGCGCCGTGCGACGTGATCGTGTTCAAGACCCAGGGGTTCCGACGGCCGCTCCGCCGGATTGTGGTCCTCACGAGTCCGATTTGGAGTCTCGAGGGGATCGACGACCTCGCGCTGATACTCGCCTCCGAAGACCATCCGATCGTCGAAGTCGTCGCGCTCGCGAGCGACCCATCCGAGGCGGAGCGGCTGAAGCAGGAGAGTACGCGGTTCGAGGGCCGCGCACACGAACGGGGGGTGAGGGTCGAGCCGAAGGTCATCTACTCGACCCAGTGGGAGTCGGAGGCGCTCCGCGAGAGCGCGGAGGCTTCCTTGCTCATGATCCGCGCGACCTCCCCCGGAGGACTGCGGAAGTTCGCCCTCGGCCCGGTCGAAGACCGGATCGTCAAGCTGGCGAAGTGTCCCGTGCTCATCCTGCGGAAGGGGGCCTAGGGTTCGGGGTCCCGGGAGCTCGAGCCCGGGCGCGTCCCCGACTCTTCCGCGACATCGGGGCTCCGGATTTCCCAGGCGATCTGAGCGGCCGCGAGCAGCATCAAGGATGCGAGGATTTTCGTGACGGTTGCATTCGTCGTCCGTTGCAAGAGCGCGACCCCGAGTCCCACTCCCGCGATGCCGACGACTCCCATGATGACCGCGAGTCGCAGCGTCTTGCGGGTGGCCTGTCCCATCTGGCGGTGTTTCCAGAAGCCAACGAGTTGCTGCGGCAAGGAAACGAGCGAGCTGATCGTGCCGGCCACGATCGAGGGAAGCCCGAAGATCAGGATGAGGGCCGGGATGCGGTATTCGCCGCCCGCGACTCCGAGGAGGCCGGAGATGAGGCCGATTCCAAGTCCGACCCCCAGGCCGAGCAGCGCCTGCTCGGGTCCGAATGCGAAAGAGCCGGGGGTCGGAGACTCGAACAGCAGGAGGCGCAATGCCGTGATTGCAAGGATTCCCGCCAGGAGCCCCTTGAGCCACTTGGATGGCGTGCGGCGTGCGAGGATCGCTCCGCCGTAGGCTCCGGGCAGGGAGCCAACCACCATCGTCGCGGCCAGGAGCATCGTGTCGAGCGGTTGCACGAACGCACCACGGAGGAGGGCCGTCGAAATGCCGACGAGGACGCCCGCCAACAAATTCCCCGCGATTGTGTAGCGGACGTTCCGCAGCAAGCTGAGGAGAACGGGTGCCCGGTATTCTCCTCCCCCGACGCCCGTCACGCCGGCGACGACGCCAATCGGCAACGCCGCGATCCCGGCGATCAGATCGTCCCGGGAGATTGTTCGCGCCTTCGAGAGGGCCATCACCCGCGTGACTCCTCCATCATTCGTTCGCGGCAATACGAAACCCCGGATAAGGACGAGGACGGCCGGTGCGGTCCGGACATCTTACACGAGCGTCACGTCGACGGTCTCAACGCTCCCCACTCCAGGGATTGCGGCCAAGGACTGCTCGAGCAGGTCGGAGCCGCCGGAGGCATCGCCCACGATCGCCACCGCAAGGATCGCCTTCAAACCGAACGCTACGGGCTGTTCACGCAGATCACGAAGGGTGCTCCCGAGGGTCGAACGAACGCGGGCTCGGATTGAATCGAGGTCCGTGTCGGCGTCCTCGGGCATAATCCGGAACGTCACGGCCACGGATCCCATCGTGCACCTCACGGCCCGGTGAACGAACAGGTGGGGCAGCGATACGATACGGACTGGTCGCGGCACCGCGCACATCGGCCAATCTTCGCCTGACCGCAACTCGGGCATGGGAACAGGGTCGTGCCTTTCCCCGAGAGGACGGCGCCACACGACGTGCAGCGGCTCTCCGCGCGAATCACGGCCGTGGGATGGAGTGGGTCTATAAATTGTTGTGCTCCGGACGACTTATATCATGAGAAGTGGATAATTATTGTCGCTCCGACTCGATCCGTCGGAGGCGGTTGGCAAACACCGCAAACTTTATTACAAAGGCCCGTTTTGGCAAACGGTCGCATGTCGCCGCCGCTAGCCGGAGGGCCCGTAGCTCAGCTAGGTAGGATGGCGAACAAACACCGTCCCTAGAAAGAGCATCCGGCTTTTAGCCGCCATCCTTCACCGGAGAGCGGAAAGAAACCGGGTGGTCCGGGGTTCGAACGGGCCCTGCGGACCGCGCGGAGGCCCCGAAAGTCCCCGCGGGCCCGTACGGCTCGCGCGCGCGTGGCATGCCAGGTGGAAAACGGGCGCCCAGGGAGGACCTCCCCTTGAGGTTTAACGTGTTGGAGCATCAGCTAGTTCCAGAGCATCGGCTCGTGCCGGAGGAAGAGGCGGAGCGGGTTTTGAAGGCATTGAATATCACGAGAGACCAGCTCCCGAAGATCCGAAAGAGCGATCCCGTGATCCAGGTCCTCGAGAAGATCGAGGGGCCGATCGAGGAAGGCCGGATCATCCGCGTGACGCGGGTCAGCGGCACCGCCGGCGTGTCGGAGGCATATCGGCTCGTCATCGGGAGGTAGAGCATGCGGGAACTCATCGACGCGTTCTTTCGAGAACGCTCTATCGTAAATCATCACATCGCCTCGTTCAACGATTTCCTTCCCACGATCGACAACCCGAACTCGCGGATGCAGCGGATTGTGGACAACCTGCGGTCGTCGCCCGAAGACGAGCGCCGCGGCATCATCAAGCTCGACGAAGACCGGACGGAAGGCGACGTGATCGAGATCCGGATCGGCCGAAAGCGGGACGATCGCGGGCGGATCGACCTCGAAGCGAAGCCGACGATTACGCTGGGCCTGCCTGTCGTGAAGGAGGCCAACGGAGCCACCCATCCGCTGAACCCGATGGAGGCGCGGCTGCGGAACCTGAACTACACGGCGCCGATCTACCTCGACTTCACCGTCATCGAGAACGGCATCGAGCGGGAGCCGGAGCGGGTGCACATCGGGAACTTCCCGATCATGGTCAAGTCGAAGCGGTGCCTCCTCTACAAGGAGAACATGGAGACGGAAGGGGAGCTCACGTCCGACGAGTACAAGCGCAAGCTCATCGAGATGGGCGAGGACCCCTACGATCCCGGTGGGTACTTCATCATCGGCGGGACGGAGCGGGCCCTGATTTCGCTCGAGGATCTCGCGCCGAATCGCGTCCTCGTCGAGTTCAACGAACGGTACGGCCGCAAGGTCGAGGTCGCGAAGGTCTTCTCCCAGAAAGAGGGGTACCGCGCCCTCACCTTGATGGAGAAGAAGAAGGACGGGCAGCTGATCGTCAGCGTGCCGACCGCGTCCGGACAGATCCCGCTGATCATCCTCATGAAAGCCCTCGGCATGGAGAAGGACGAGGACATCTACAACGCGGTCGTCTCGACGCCCGAGATGGCGAACATCGTTTACGCGAACATCGAGGAGTGCCAGAACAAGAAGATCTACCCGCCGAACGGGATCTTCACGCGGGACGACGCGATCAACTACCTCGAGAAGAAGTTCGCGACGGGGCAAGCGAAGGAATACCGGATCAAGAAAGTCGAGTCGATCTTGGACCGGTCGCTCCTCCCACACCTCGGCGACACCCGCGAGGACCGGATCAAGAAGGCGATCTTCCTCGGACGCGTCGCCCGCACGGTCCTCGAGCTGTCCCTCGGCATGCGCCGGGAAGACGACAAGGACCACTACGCGAACAAGCGTCTCAAACTCGCGGGGGACCTCAAGGAGGACCTGTTCCGGGTCGCCTTCGCGAACCTCGTGAAGGATCTCAAATACCAGCTGGAGCGATCGTACGCGCGGCGCCGGGAGCTGAAGATCTCCTCGGCGATCCGGCCGGACCTCCTCACGCAACGGCTGCTCCACGCGCTCGCGACGGGCAACTGGGTCGGCGGGCGCGCCGGCGTCAGCCAGCTCCTCGACCGCACGTCGAACATGAGCGCGCTAAGCCATCTTCGGCGCGTCACGTCCCCGCTCACGCGGTCCCAGCCCCATTTCGAAGCCCGCGACCTCCATCCGACCCAGTGGGGCCGCCTCTGTCCGAACGAGACGCCAGAAGGCCAGAATTGCGGGTTGGTCAAGAATCTCGCATTGGTGATTGACGTCTCTGAGGGTTTCCCGGAAGAGGAGGTCAAGCTCCTCCTCGCGGACCTCGGGACAAAGCAGGTGAAGGGCCAGCAGACCCAGCTCACGCGGGTCTACGTGAACGGAGACCTCGTCGGGCTCCACGAGGACCCGAAGAACCTCGTGGCCGAGATCCGGGAGCGTCGCCGGTCCGGTCTCCTGAGTCACGAAGTCAACGTGCGGTACGACGAGAACATGGGTGAGATCATCATCAACTGCGACGAGGGGCGCATCCGGCGCCCGCTGCTCGTCGTCAAGGAGGGCCACATCGTCTTCTCCCGGAAGCACGTCGACGAGCTGAAGATGGGCCGCCTCCGATTCTCCGACCTGGTCCGGAACGGCATCGTCGAGTGGATCGACGCCGAAGAGGAGGAAGATACGTTCATCGCCTTGTATCCATACGACGTGCCGAGCCGGTGCAAGGAATGCAAGCACCCGCTGAGTCGGAACGACGTCACCTGGGTGAACATGGGGAGCCGCGACGAGGATGCGGAGCTCGAGTGCTCGCATTGCCATAAGACGTTCTCGGTGAAGTCTGCGATCTCGAAGGAACACACCCACATCGAGGTCGACCCGGAAGTCATCCTCGGTGTCGCTTCCGGCGTGGTCCCTTACCCCGAGCACAACTCGTCCCCGAGGGTCACCATGGGAGCCGGGATGGCGAAGCAGTCCCTGGGCCTCGGATCGAGCAACTACCGCCTCCGGCCAGATACCCGGAGCCACCTGCTCCACTACCCGGAGCAACCGCTCGTGCAGACGGACTCGATGAAGTACGTCTCGTTCAACGAGCGGCCCGCGGGCCAGAATTTCGTCGTCGCCGTGATGTCTCATCACGGGTACAACATGGAAGACGCGATCGTCATGAACAAGGCCTCGATCGACCGAGGCCTCGGGCGGTCCTCGTTCATGCGGACGTACCGCGCGGAGGAGCGCCGCTACCCGGGGGGCCAGGAAGACCATTTCGAGATCCCGTCCCCCGACGTCCGGGGAGCGCGCGCGGACCTGTCGTACGCGAACCTCACGCCGGACGATGGACTCATTTCTCCCGAGGTCCTCGTCCAGGGCGGCGAGGTGCTGATCGGGAAGACGAGTCCCCCGCGCTTCCTCGAGGAGGAGACCGACTTCCTGACGCCGCAGAAACGCCGCGAGACGTCGGTCACTGTGCGCCACGGGGAGAGCGGATGGGTCGACTCCGTCATGCTGACGGAGAGCGAGAACGG
>VBLR01000112.1 GCA_005878665.1 Methanobacteriota archaeon
AACCGTCGTCGGCACGGAGGCGATCGACGCGCTGCGCCGCGCCGGCCTGAGGGAAGCCGAGGCCGTCCAGCAGATCCTCACTTCGGACGTCGTCGAGCTGCCCCGACCGGAGCCGACCAAGCCGGCCGCGGTCCCGAGCCGGTCGTTCTTCGGCCGCGCGGACGAGCGGCGCGTCCTCCAGGGATGGCTCGCCTCCGACTCGAGGGCGGTCGCCGTCGTGATCGGCGTCGCGGGCATCGGGAAGTCCGCGCTCCTCGCGCGGGCGATCGCCGAGGAACGTCGACCGAAGCTCCTCCGGCGCGTGTACGCCCATGATGACGCCCATGGCCTGTTGAGTTCGTTCGCCGATTTCCTCGCGCGCCAGAACCGCCGACGGCTCAAGGCCGCCATCACCCGCCCCGCATACGACCCGACCGAGGTGATCGCGGTCCTCCGGGAGGACCTGTCCGGATGCGTCCTCGCGATCGACGACCTCCATGCGTGCCCGGCCGCGGACACGCTCCTCCGGGCCGTCGTCGAGCATCCTCCGGATGCGAAGATCCTCGTCGCGACGCGCACCCAGCCGACGTTCTTCGAGCCGCCCGATGTCGCGCGGGGCCGCGTGCTCGAACTCCGGCTCGACGGCCTCGACGAGGCATCGGCCGCGGAGCTGCTCGCCTCCCGCGGGGCCTCCCTCGATCCGGGGGACGTGCCTCGGGTCATCGCCGCCACCGGGGGCCACCCGCTCGCCCTCGAGCTCTTCGCCGCGAGCGGCCTCGACGCGGGGGCGGTCGAGACGGAGCAGTACGTGCTCGACACGGTCCTCGAGGGCCTCGACGACGCGTCGGAAGATCTCCTCCGGACGTTCGCCGTCTTGCGCCGTCCGGCGCGCTCCCCGGAGACGTTCGGCGCGACGTTGTCCCAACTCCGCCGCCTCGTCCGCCGCGCGCTCCTCCATCATCGCGACGAAGGCTACCTGCTCCACGACCTCGTGAAGGAGTTCTTCCTCCGACGGATGGGCGACCTCCCCCGGCGGGACGCGCACGGCCGCGCGGCGGCCTACTGGGCGGGACGACAAGACGCCCTCGAAGAGGTGTACCACCGGATCGAGTCCGGGGACCTCGCCACCGCGGCGGCCCGTCTCGTCGACGTCGGACCGGCGTTCGCGGAGAGCGCCCGGGCCGGAGACCTGGAGAGCGGCTTGCTCCGGGTCCCGCGGGACTCGAAGCTCGACTCGCTCCTGGTGGAGACGCAGATGTTCCTCGGGAAGTTCGCCGACGCCCGCGCGGTCCTCGAACGGATCGCGGCGTCCGGGACTCCGGCGGAACGGCTCCGAGCCCACATCCAACTCGGGCGGATCGCGAACCGACTCGCCTCGTACGCGGACGCGCGGTCGATCTTGGCGGAAGCGGTCCGGGAAGCCTCGATCCTCTCGGTCCCGGAGGTCGAGGGCGAGGCGTTGCGGGCCCTCGGCGGCGTGGAGCGAAAGCTCGGGGACCTGCCGTCGGCGCTCGGGCACCTCGAGCGCGCGGCGGAGCTCCTGGAACACGGCTCGCGCGAGAAAGTCCGGACGCTCACGGACCTGGGCGCCGTCCTGATCGCGCGGGGTGAACACGGGCGCGCGAAGACCCGCCTCCTGGAAGCCGCGTCGTCCGTTCGGAGCGGCACGCGGGAGGATGCCGCGATCCAGATCAACCTGGGGATCGTCTCGAGCCGGGAAGGGGACGCCCGGACGGCGGCGGAGACCTTTGCGCGGTCGGCCGAGATCGCCCTGGGCGCCGGGGACGTCCGGTTCGCGTCGTACGCCCTCGCGAACGCGGTCGACAACTTCCTCCGGCTCGATGCGGTCGAGGCCGCGGCGGCGAGCGCCGAGCGGGCCGTCCAGCTGGCGCAGACGATCGGCGATCCGGTCGCCCTGTCGACGGCGAAGGCGAACCTCGGGCTCGTGTTCGCGAAGCGCGGCGAGTGGACGCAGGCGGAGGCGCATCTCCTCGAGTCCGTCGAGATGATTGCGCGGCTCGAGAACCCGTACTCCCTGGCGACCCGGTACGAGGAGATCGCTCGTCTCTACGAGACCCAAGGGCGTCGGGGCGATGCGGCTCCCTGGCGGGCGCGGGCCGATGACCTGTTCGCGCGGCTCCAAGCCGGGGGGCCGACGCGAGCGGTGGGACCGTAGGCCCGGGTCTGCGGACTTGCGAGCGCTCGTCGCGGCATCGAAAAATCGTCCCCGATTCACGGTCTGCGGGCGTCGGACATCCATCGGACCAAACCATTAAGTAGGTCAGACAAGATGCCGCGCCGTCCGCGGGGTTTCTCCCTACGGACACCGGGATGGGACGCCGCATGTCATCCGCCCTGCTACCGAGGGGCTGTGCGCTCGGCTTCGCGTTTGCGATCGCGTTTCTGGCCCTCGCCGCCGTCATTCCGGCTGCGAAGGCGGCGCCGAATCCGATCGACCCGGCGGCGATGACCGTCACCGTGGTCCTGGACAAGTCGTCCTACCTGAGCGGCGACACCGCGAGTGCCCGTGCGATCGTGTACCGCACGCCCGCACCCGGGAATTACACCTACGTATGGCGCGTCCGGAACCTCTTCTTCCAACTGCTGAACACCACGACGACCGCGGGGGCCGTGTTCACCTACCCCATCGCCCTCGCCTACACCGGCACGCTGCGCTTCGAGGCGACCGTGGACGACGGCCAAGGGACCGTCGTGGCGGGCCAGCAGAGCGCAACGGTCGCGCAGGCGTACATGTCCCTGACCCTGGACCGCGGCGACTACAATCCGGGCGACACGATCAGCGCGTTCTACGGCGTCCGCTCGCACGTCATCACGAGCCCGGCGTACTCGTACGCGGTTACCGACACCAATACGGTCGTCGTCCTCTCCGGGACCACGAACGCGACGTTCTTCTCGTTCGCCACGCCGAACCCGTCGAGCCGCAGCTACACGTTCCGCGTGACCGCCACGGACCGAGGGAACAGCACCCAGGCGCTGGCGACGATCAACCAGGCGACCGGCTTCGTCCTCGGGATGAGCTTCGACCGGGCGTCATACGCCGCCGGCGAGACGGTCCATGCGCGCCTCACCCTGACCGCGAAAGGCCCGGCGTCGCTCCCGAGCCAGTTCCGGTGGTCCCTGTCGATCGCGTCGGCGAGTGTCTCGGCCATCACGACGAGCGCGAGCGCGGACCTCTTCCTCACGATCCCCGGGGGGACCGGGAACGGAGGGCTCGTCGTGTTCGCGAGCGAATTGAACACCGGCGCGAGCGCGTTCCAGACGGTCCAGGTGGGCCCGACGGGGAGCGCGTTCTGGTCCACCGAGGTCGCGGGCTTCCCCGTCTTCGCGATCGTCCTCAGCGTCTTGTTCCTCGTCCTCCTGGTCGCCGTGATCGGGCTCTGGAGGCGCCTCGGGGGCGGCTTCGGGCTGCTCGGAGGCAAGGCGGTCCCACCCCCGCCGCCCGCGGAAGGCCCCGGGCCGACGTCGTCCACCTCGCCCATGTCAATCACCTGTCGCCGCTGCGGGAAGCCGATCGACCTGTCGACGAGCCGCCGCCCGATCGAGGTCATGTGCCCGTCGTGCGGCGAGACGCAAGTCGTCACGTGAGCGGTCGCAACGTTGATAGGCGCGAGACCGCGTTCCCGGCCCGCTCTCAGGGAGTGGCGCGCGATGGGGGACGCGGAAGAGTTGCTGACGGCGGCGCAGAAGAACGATCTCGCGAAGGCGAGCGCGATCCTGGACCGGAACCCGTCGCTCCTTCGGATGCGCACCCCGAACGGGACGCTCGTCCTGACCGCGACCTTCTACGGCGCATCGGACGTCCTCAAGCTCCTGCTCGCGCGGACGCCGGAGGACGCGTTGAACCTGTACGAGGCCGCGACGGTCGGGAACGCACGCCGGCTCAAGACGATCCTCGGGCAGTCCCGGGTCCGGGTCAACGAGGCGAACAAGGAGGAAGGCTTCGACCCGCTCGGGCTCGCGGCGTTCTTCGGTCATTCCGAGGCGGTCAAGGTCCTCCTCGAGCACGGGGCGGACGTGAACCAGAAGCCGCCGAGTCGGTTCGCGAACACGGCGGTCGATTCGGCCGTCGCTGGCGACCACGCGGACGTCGTGCGGATCCTACTCGCGGCGGGCGCGAACCCGAACGTGCGGTCCGAGGCGAACTACACGACGCTTCACAAGGCGGCCGCGCACGGGAACCTCGAGATCGTCCGCATGCTCTTGGACCGCGGGGCCGACGTCCACGCCGTCCGCGATGGAGGTCACACGCCCCTGGACGACGCGATGGAGAAAGGCCACGCGGCCATCGCAGATCTCCTTCGGGCTCGCGGCGCGAAAGGCTAGTCCTCACCGCCGCGACGGGATGAAATCACGGATGCGGCTGGAGGAACATCCACCGATGCCCTTCGATGTCTTCGGCCCGGTATAGCCTCCCGACCGGGTTGTTCTCGAGTTCGGAGAGCATGGTCGCGCCGGCGCCCTTCGCGCGAGCGAAGTGTCGGTCGACATCGTCCACGTGGACGAGCAGGCCGTCAACGACCCAGGGGACCGCGGACCACTTGCGGGCGGCCGCGCACGTCTCCCGGTGGTGCTTCGGACTCTGATAGTCCGGCGTCGGCGTCGCGACGAAGACCCGACCGTTCCCGAGTCGGACCTCCGCATGGATGGTCCGCCCGTCCCGGTCCTTGATTCGCTCGCCTTTGCGTTCCTGGAAACCGAACGCACGGTTCAACCAATCGATGGCCGTGACGGGATCTTCGTACGCGACCATCGGCACGATCGTGGGCATGTCCTTCGGCTGCTCTTGCGCCATTTCGTTTCCTCGAGGCGCGAAAGCGACCCGGGTTAAAAACCCCTTCCAGGGAGGTCGTCGAATCGACCTCGACGGGCACCACCAGACCCCCGTCAGATTCTCTGGAGCACGTCTCCAATCCGGTGGATGCACTCCACGATCGTCTCTCGAGACGCGGCATACGAGAGACGGAGGTGGCCTTCCCCGGCCTCGCCGAACGCGCTCCCCGGGGTCACCGCGACGTTCGTCTCCTTGAGGATTCGTTCCGCGAGCGATGCGCTCTCCATGCCGACGTCGACGCGAGGGAAGACGTAGAACGCGCCCCTCGGACGGTCCGTGGAAAGTCGATCGATGCCCTTGAGTTCTCGGAGCACGAGGTCCCGTCGCGCGCGGAATTCGTCGACCATCGCCTTCAGCGGGGCGGTCGGGCCTCGGAGGGCCGCGACGCCCGCCTTCTGCGCGAACGCGGTCGCGCAGGTGATCGTGTGTTCCTGCACCTTCACGATCTGTTGATACATCGGCGTCGGGGCGACGAGCCAGCCGAGCCGCCATCCCGTCATCGAGTACGTCTTCGAGAAGCCGTTCACGGTGACGGTGCGGTCGAACATGCCCTCCAGGGAGGCGGGCGAGACATGCTCGCCTTCGTACAGGATCTTCTCGTAGATCTCGTCGCTCACGACCGTGAGGTCATGGTCCGCCGCGAGGTCCGCGAGGCCGCGGATCTGGGCCCGTGTGTACGCCGAACCGGCGGGATTCGACGGCGAGTTGACGACGAGGAGCCGAGTCCGCGGGGTGATCGCTTCCGCGACGGTCTCCGTCGATGGGACGAATCCGTCTTCGTCCGCCGCGCGGATGGGGACGGCCGTCGCGCCCGCGAGGGTCACCATCGGGGCGTACGACACCCATCCGGGATCCGGGATCAGGGCCTCGTCCCCGGATTCGAGCAGGGCCATGAACGTCATGAAGAGCGTGTGCTTCGTCGGAGCGACGATCACGTTCTCCGGCTTCGCGGGAATGCCGTTCTCCTTCTGCGATTTCTCCGCGATCGCCTCGCGCAGCTCACGGATCCCGGGAGCGGCGGTGTATTTCGTGTAGCCGTCGTCGAGGGCCTTCTTCGCGGCTTCGACGATGTGCGCGGGCGTCGGGAAGTCCGGCTCGCCGATGGCCAGGGAGAGGATCTTCTTCCCCCGGCCCTGGGATTCCGCGATGAGATCGCTGATGCGGACCGTGGGAGACGGCTCGATGGAAAGGACGCGCTTCGCGAAACGGGCCATGGGAGTCGGGAAGACGGAAGGATAGAAAAGGGTTCACCGCCGACGATCGGGCTGGCATGGTCCGCCATTTTGCTCAGTTGAGTAAAACACCGTGCGACGTGCGCCAAGGGGGCTCCATCGATTTTACTCAGTTGGGTAAAAACCGGACTCCGATGTTCTGCCGCTCCGTTGCTCAGTTCGACAAGATTCGCCCCATCGTGGCCTCGGAAATGACGTGCTCCACTCCGTTGTCGCGGAGAAATTCCCGCAAAGGATCCAACTGCTCCCGGTCGACGAACAGGACGGACTGACCCAGGTACCGCACACCGTCGTGTTCAACGAAGCCCGAGTAACGGTAGGTCTTCCCGTTTGTCGAGACCGTGTGACCGAAGATGAACCGACGGACGCGCGTGCATTGCAACAGGTTTCCTGAGTCCACGTCCCAGGTGACGATGAATCCTGCGAGAGTCCGACTCGTTTCTCGACGGGCCCTGCGGACCGAACGTCGCTGCACCATTTTACTCAATTGAGTAAAAAGCGACCCGAACCTCAACCCTCCATCGGGAGGGGACCGCGAAAGTGAAAGTCCGCCTTGACTCCCGTCCCTTTCAGGCACCTGGCCGCTGTGCTTATGGCCTCGAACGCGTGGGTGCCGCCGGGAGTCAATGAGACTCGCCGTCTTCGGCGCAGGCGGGATGGGCGCGACTCATGCAAGCGCGTACGCGGCGTTCGGAAAAAAGGAACACGTGGAAATCGCGGGGATCGTGAGTCGTTCGGCACCGAAGGCTCGCGCGCTCGCGAAGCGAGTCAATGCGCCCTGGTTCACGGACCCGCAGAAAATCCTGAGAGACGAATCGATCGACGCCATCGACGTGACCACCCCGAGTGGCCTC
>VBLR01000113.1 GCA_005878665.1 Methanobacteriota archaeon
CGGAATGCGGTACAGGACCTCCATGGCGACGCTTCCCTCGCTGAGGTCGCGAAAGAATACGCCGCGGTCCTGAAGGACAACTTCTCAGGCGGCGCGGAAGGCTTGACCCACGAGGGCCTCTTCGCGGGCGCGTTTTTCCGGACGCTCGGGGACCACCTGACCGCCGCGAAGTATTTCTTCGACACCGCGGAAGCGATGAGTGAACAGGCCACGAGCAGCGGCGATGCGCGCCTCCGAGAAGCGACGATCCTGACGTACGAGCGGGCGATGGAGTCCGCTACCAAAGCCGGCCGACCGGACGTCGCGCGGGTGGCGCAGATGCGCGCGTACGACCTCAAACAGATGAAATGAGGCGCCGCGGTGTGTACCCTCATCGCTTTCTGGCGATCCGTTCCCGGGTGCGACATCGCCCTCGGAATGAACCGGGACGAGTCCTCGATGCGACCCGCGGATCCTCCCGCGGTCCTCGACGGTACGCCGGTCATCATCGCACCTCGGGACCGACAAGCGGGCGGCACGTGGCTCGGGGCGAGCGGCACCGGGCTGGTCGTCGCGCTCTCGAACCGCCGCGGTGCGACATCCCCGAGCGCGCGGTCCCGAGGACAGCTCGTCCTCGACGCGCTGCGGCAACCGAGCGTCTCCGGTGTGGACGTGTTCGTTCAGCGCGAGGTCCGGGAACACGAGTACAACTACTGGAACCTCGTCGCCGCCTCGCGGAAGGATCTCCGGTTTTTTCGTTACGACGGAGAACCCGCCATGAACCGCGGCCATGAGGGACTCAACGTCCTCACGAATGAGGGAGGTAACGTCGCGACCGATCCGAAGGTGCAGTTCATCCAAGGTCTCCTCGCGAAGACGCCGTCCCGGTCCATCGATGAGGTGATCCGCGCGCTCCAGGGCGCGCTCCGCACGCACGCGTCCGGCGCGGGAGGGGTCGGCCTCTGCGTCCATTTCCCGGGTGGCGGAACTGTCTCCTCCACGATTTTGGCTCTGAGCAACGCCGATCCGGGTGAGAACGTCCTGCTGTACGCGGACGGTTCGCCCTGCACGACGCCGTACCGCGACTATCATGAAGTCATCCGCCGGCTTCCGAGTCCGGACTGACGAATGCCGCTGCGAAAAGACTTTCCCTCATCCCCAGCTACCGCGCGCCATTGCCCGGGATCACGGATGTCCACGTGCACGTGGAACCGTATCGCTCCCTGAAACCCGCGATACTGGACTTGTTGTGGCGAGAAATTCCGGATCGGCCGTACACTTCTCGACTCATGGATGACCCCAGAGCGTTCCTTGAGCACCTCGACAAAGCCGGCGTCGAACGGGCGTGCCTGATCAACTACGTCTCGCCCGAAGTGATGGGCTTCACGGAGGATGTGAACCGGTTCGTCGGCGAGTTCGCGAAGGAGGACCGAAAGCGCTTGATTCCGTTCGGGTCGGTCCATCCGAAACGCACGAAGGATCCGAAGCGGGACGTCGAACGCCTCGCGTCGAAGTGGGAGATGGGGGGCATGAAAATCCATCCTCCACATCAGCTCTTTGCCGCGAACGCGTATGCCGATGGGAAGGTCCCCGCCCTCCGGATGATCTACAAGACCGCGGAGCGACTGAAGATGCCGGTCATGGTCCACACCGGTACCTCGGTCTTCCCCGGCGCCCGATCGAAATTCGGGGACCCGATGGCCCTCGACGATGTCGCCCAAGACTTCCCCGATCTCACGATCCTGATGGCCCATGGCGGAAGACCGCTCTGGTGCGACACGGCGTTCTACTTGCTTCGCCGCCATCGAAATCTCCACCTGGACATCTCGAGCATCCCGCCGAAGCGACTGCTGGAATGGTTCCCCCGACTCGAAGAGATCGCGCACAAGGTCGTCTTCGGGTCGGACTGGCCGGCGCCCGGCGTTCCCGGCATCCGCGAGGAGATCGACGGACTGCGGTCCCTCTCGCTGTCCGAACGAACGAAGGAACGGATCCTGACCGAGAATGCCGCAGACCTCGTCAGATGACCGGCGCCAGAGGCGTCCCCATGATGGCAAACCTTAATCCCGAGCCGAGGCGAATCCCAAGGCGGAGAGCATGATGTCCGAGTCGAAGCGAAACAGCGAGGTCATCACCCTCGCCGGCGGATGTTTCTGGTGCCTTCAGCCGGTGTTCCAGGAGCTCCGCGGCGTCGAGAAAGTGGAGGTTGGATATTCCGGCGGTCGGCTCGCGAACCCCTCCTACGAGGCCGTCTGCACGGACACGACGGGCCACGCCGAGGCCGTGCAGGTTACGTTCGACCCAAGCGTCATCCCGCTCGCGGACATCCTGCGGATCTTCTTCTCCGTCCACGACCCGACCACGTTGAATCGACAAGGTGGCGACGTCGGCACCCAGTATCGATCCGCGGTCTTCTACGCCTCGCCGGAGCAAGAAAAGACGACGAGGCAAGTCATCGCTGAGATCCACCAGGCCGGAATTTGGGACCGGCCGATCGTGACCGAAGTCACGCCGTTGCAACCCTTCTACCGAGCCGAGGAGTACCATCAGGACTACTTCCGCAAGAACCCCACGGCGGGTTACTGCCGCGCCATCATCGCCCCGAAGGTCTCGAAGTTCCGCGAACAGTTCGCGGCGCGGCTCAAGGCCTCGGTGGTCGCACCCAAAGGGACTTAACACGGCCTCGCCTGGGTCCCCTCCATGGCGGAGAATCGGCTCTCGAAGGAGTCTTCGACCTACCTGAAAGGGGCCGCCCACCAGCCCGTCCAATGGTACCCGTGGGGCGAAGACGCGTTCCGGCGGGCGAAAGAACTCGACCGACCGATCCTCCTGGACATCGGGGCCACGTGGTGCCACTGGTGTCACGTGATCGACCGCGAATCGTACGAGGATCCGGACCTCGCCGCGGTCATCAACGACCGCTTCGTCGCAATCAAGGTGGACCGGGACGAGCGACCGGACATCGACGCGCGGTACCAGCAGGCCGTCGGCGCGATCGCGGGCCAAGGCGGTTGGCCGCTCACCGCGTTCCTCACCCCGGACGGGAAGGTGTTCTACGGAGGCACGTATTTTCCCCCGAAGGACTCGCATGGACGGCCGAGCTTCCGACGCGTCCTCCTCGCGATGGCCGACGCCTATCGCACGAACAAGGCGGACACGTTGCGGGAAGCGGAGGCGCTCCATCAGGCCCTCGCCGAGGGCCGCGTGTCTCTCGTCGAAGAAGGCGTCGTGAACGAGGCGATGTTGAAGGAGAGCCTCGACTCGCTTCGCGGGCAGTTCGATCCCGTGAACGGCGGCATCTCCGGTCAGCAGAAGTTCCCGCATCCGGGGACCCTGGAGTGGGTGATGGCCCGTCACCATCGAACGCGGGAAGAGAGCCTGCAGAAAATCTTCACCCGCACGCTGTCGGCGATGGCGAAAGGCGGGGTGTACGACCAGATCGGCGGGGGCTTCCATCGGTACTCGACGGACCCGCGGTGGATCGTGCCGCACTTCGAGAAGATGCTGTACGACAACGCGGGCCTCCTGGCAAACTACGTTCACGCATGGCAACTCACCCGCGACCCTCTCTATCGCGAGACCGCCGAAGGGATCCTCGCTTGGGCCGAAGCGGTCCTCTCGGACCGGCGCCTCGGCGGATTCTTCGCGAGTCAAGACGCGGACGTCGGCCTCGACGACGATGGCGACTACTTCACCTGGACCTTGGACGAGGTGAAGGCCGCGGTGAACGCGGACGAGGCTCGAGTCCTCGCGCTGTACTTCGAAGTCGGGGAACGGGGCGAGATGCACCACAACCCGAAGAAGAACGTGCTGTTCGTGGACCAAGAGCCTGAGGCCATTGCAAAAGCGCTCAACATGTCGGTCGATCGCGTGCGGGCCCTGATCGCGTCTGGCATGGAGAAGCTGAAGGCTGCGCGCGACAAACGTCCAATGCCGGCAGTTGATCGGACCATCTTCGCCTCTTGGAACGGGATGATGATCGCCGCCACTCTGGAGGCTGCGATGGCATTTGGTCGAGAGGATGTCCGCGCGTTCGCACTGAAATCGCTTCAGCGGGTCCTCTCGGAGATGTGGTCGAAAGATCGCGGGATGTGGCACGCCTTCGCCGACGGCGACCCAAAGGTCCGCGGCCTGTTGGAGGACCACGTGTACTTGGTCGACGCCCTTCTCGCCGCATACACCGCGACCGCCGAGCCGGGATACCTCCGAACGGCCGGGGACATCATGGTCTTCACGCTGAATCACTTCTGGGACAAAGCCGGGGGTTTCGTCGACATCGCTTCAGACCTGCACGACTCCGTCGGTCTAACGCTCCAGGAGGTCCGTCGGCGCCCGATCGAGGATTCACCGTACGCCGGAGCGAACGCGGTGGCGGCGCTGTGCTTGGCGAGGCTCCATGCCCTCACCGGGAACGACGACTACCGATTGCACCACGATGAGCTGATGACCGCATTCGCGGCAGAGGCGAGTCGATACGGCCCCGTCTTCGCCGGCACGTACCATCTCGCGGCAGAACTGTGGATTCACCCGCCCGCAGAGGTCGTCCTGCTCGGACCTCGCGACGATCCGCGGATTCGGAAATTACACGAGACCGCGAGCGGAACGTACGCCGCGGGGAAGACCGTGCTCGTGGTGGACCGCGACGACGCATACGTTCCGCCGCCCGTCGAGCCCATGCTCAAGAACAAGGAGGCGAAGGCGGGTCCCGTCGCGTTCGTATGCCAAGGGCAGGTCTGCTCCCCGCCGACGTCGGATCCGACACGATTGCGGACACTGCTGGAGACCGGCGGAACGAGGTTGTGAACCGAGTCGCATGCAACCTTGAATAAGGTTAACGCGTGTGGTATCGAGTGCTACGCCGTACCATGGCCTTGAACCCATCCGTCACGCTTATGTCCCCACTCCCGCAAGGCTAATCCGCCGCGGTCGTGTCTATGGGGACCGAGGTTCGACAGCATACCCTCCGACCCGCCGAATGTTCTCCTGATCGGGTGCGGAGCGGTCGGTTCCGTGGCGGCTCAACACCTTTGCGCGAGCGACGCCGTGGCCGACGTCATCCTCGCCGACGTCGACGGGGACCTCGCGAAACGCACCGCCTCCCGTTTGAAAAGCCCGAAAGCCCACGGCACCCAACTGGACGCGAGCGACGGCGAGACGCTGCGGCGCACCATGCGCGGATGCGGCCTCGTGATCAACACCGCCCTCCCGCAATTCAATCGAGCCGTCCAGGCCGCGGCGCTCACGGAGGGACTGAACTATCTCGACCCGGCGAACGACTCTAGGGACCCGTTCGTGGATTCGGACACCTGGAAGGCCGCGGGTCTGACAGCGCTTTGTGCGATGGGAGAGGACCCCGGCCTGAGCAACGTCTTCGCGAGGCACGCGGCGGACGGGATGGAGCGGGTCGACTCGATCAAGGTACGGGACGGGGACACCGCCTCGAGTCCGGACTATCCGTTCATCGCCCTCTTCAGCCCGGAGACGTTCGTCGAGGAGACCCTCGCCCCGTCGCGGATCTGGCGCGACGGCAAATACGATTCCGTGCCGCCCTTCGGCGAGCTCGAGACATTCGAATTCCCGGCGCCGATCGGATCCCTCCCCGTGTACTCCGTGGACCACGAGGAGGTCGACACGCTTCCTCGGTTCATCGGGAAAGGCGTCCGGTATGTGGACTTCAAGCTCGCCCTCGACCCGCCGACCGTCCAGACCCTGAAGCTCTTCCGCGACCTGCACCTCCTCGAGCCGGGCCCGCCGGGAGGCCCGAATCCACGGAGGGCATTGTTCAGCGCGCTGCCGAAACCCGCGGACCTTGCGGGCCGCGTCGACGGCTATGCGGCGATCCTGGTCGAAGTCGCGGGTGAGAAAGGCGGACACGACGTCCTCCACACGATCTACGCCATCCTCGGGCACCGCGAAGCGTCGCAGCGATTCGGAGCCACGGCGACCGCCTACCTGACCGGTTCGGGCGCGGCGGCCGGCGCAATCCTCCTCGTGAGCGGGTCCATCCGTGAGAAGGGGAAGCTCTCTCCGGAGAACCTCGACCCGAAACCGTTCTTCCCGCTCCTCCGGAAGTTTGGAATCGATGTGAAAGAGCGGGTGCGCTCGGAGCGGTCCCTCGCTTAGCGCGAGTGCTTGCGCAACGCGGTCTCCATCCCGTCGAGGGCCTTGTCGAGCAGCGGTTCCTCGATCGTAAGCGGCGGCTGGATCCGGAGCACGTTCATTTCGTAATCATACAGGGGAATGACTCCCCCGCGGACGCAATCGAAGAAGACCTCGCGAGCCACGTCGTTGTCGCGGGCCTTCGTCCGTTTGTCGCTCACGATCTCGACGCCGATCGCGAGACCGAGGCCGCGCGTCTCTCCGACGATCGAGAGATCCTCCCACTCCTTCACCCGCCGCAAGGCCTTGCCGCCCAGGCGCGCGGAGCGTTCCGGGATCCGGTCCCGCTGCATGATGTCGATGGTGACCGTCGCCGCGACGCAGGCCGCCGGATGTCCGCCGAACGTCGTGCCTGCGATCACGTCGTGGGTGCCCATCGATCGCTCATCTCCAAGGACGGCCCCGAGGGGCATCAGGCCGCCTCCCAACGCCTTCCCGATCGAGATGAGGTCCGGCGCGACCCCGAAGTGCTCGATCCCCCACATCGTCCCGGTTCGACCGAGGCCCGTCTCGACTTCGTCCGCGATGAAGAACCATCCATGGGTATCCGCGAGCTTCCGGAGTCCGCGGACGAAATTCGCGGGAGGAATCCAGACGCCCGCTTCGAGGGCCACGGGTTCGAAGATGACCCCCGCGATGCGGTCCGGAA
>VBLR01000164.1 GCA_005878665.1 Methanobacteriota archaeon
GCGACAGGAAGACACCGTTGATCGTCGTCTCCATGAAGAGGAACATGGCGAAGAAAGCAGGCACCCGGTGGTGCTCGTCCCATGAGATCGCGAGGGCGAGCGGCGTCAGCAGCGCGTTCAGGAATACGAGGACGACGGAGAGCTCGTCCGCCCCGAGGATGTAGTTCACGTTCAGGGACGGGACCCACGGGCTCTCCTCGACCGCGAAGTACGTGTGGTTCGCGGCCGTCGTGATGGCTGGGAGGGAAATCCCACTCGGCCACAGGAATCCCGCGAGCAGGACCGTGGACAGGCCGAGGACGATGACGGAGAACCCCAGGGCAACGGCCCGCGCGGCACGATCCGATCCGGTCAGGTACGTGAACACCGCCCCGACCGCAGGCAGGAGGACGATGTACGTCAGGATCGGGAACTCGATCAACATCTAGAGTCCTCCCAACCACGGGAACGACCCGGCCGTGTATGTGTTGATCATTCCGAGGAACAAAAAGGGTAGAAAGCCGACGAGGAAGACCAGGGCCACGAGGACGACGTACGAGACCCGCTCCCATGGCAGGAGGTCGTGGGAGTGCCCGAGCTTTTCCGGGACCTCTCCGAACAGGATGCGCTGCATCGTGTAGACGTAATACGCGGCGGTCACGACGATCGAGATCAGGGGAATGATGATGAGCCGACGCATCTCGCCGAGATTCGGGGATCCGTAGGCGCCAACGAACACCATGAACTCGGACCAAAACGAATTGAGGCCGGGGAGACCGAGCGAGGCGAAGAAGCCGATCGCGAGGACGAACGAGAATTGCGGCATCACCTTCGCAAGGCCTTGAAGCTCGGGGATGTCCCGCGTCCCGGTGGCGTGCTTGACGGAGCCGGCGAGCATGAACAGGATTGCGGTGATGATGCCATGGTTGAACAACTGGAAGATTCCGCCTTGGACGCCGATCACCGTGAGGCTCGAGGCCCCTAAGAGGACGAACCCCATGTGCCCGATCGAGCTGTAGGCGATCAGTCGTTTCAGATCGACCTGGGCGAGGCAGACGAATGCCGCGTACACCATCGACACCGTCCCGAGCACCGCGAGGACCCACCACAGGTTCTTTGTGGCATCGGGGAGGATCCCGAGGTTGATGCGGAAGATCCCGTACCCGCCCATCTTCAGGAGGACGCCCGCGAGGAGGACGGAGCCTCCGGTCGGCGCTTCGACGTGGGCGTCCGGGAGCCATGTGTGGAACGGGAACGAGGGGAGCTTCACGAGGAAGCCGACCAAGAAGGCCGCGAAGATCGGAATCTGTAGGCCCACGGTGAGGTAGGTGGCGAGCGTGCCGGTCTCATGCCGCAGCGCCCCGTGCAGGAACGCCGTCATGTCGAGGGTGTTCGCGTTCGTTCCATAGACGGCGGCGTTCACGCCCGCGCTGTTGAAGTAGAGGGCAAAGATCGAGAGCAGCATGATCACGAACCCGGTTTGCGTGAAGATGAGGAACTTCAGGGCCGCATACCGTCGGTTCGGCCCACCCCAGATCCCGATGAGGAAGAACATGGGAATGATGACGAGTTCCCAGAAAACCGCAAAGAGCAGGAGGTCGAGGGACATGAAGACGCCGACGAGGGTCATTTCGAGGAACAGAAAGAGGCCGAAGAACGCCCGCGGTCGATTCTCCTCGTCCCAGTGGAAAACGATCGCGAGGGTCGTCAACAGGGTCGTGAGCCAGATGAGCGGGACGCTCAGACCGTCCACACCGACAATGTAGTTGAAACCAAACTGAGACCATCCCGAATACCGCTCCATGTAGTACAGCGGGACGTACGCGCCCGGCGTGGGCGGTGGGGTCGTGGTCGGTGCCCCGAAGAACACGGCCCAGCCCGGGTTGATGAATCCGACGAGGAGCAACGTCGCGAGCGTCGTCTCGATCAAACTGACGCCGAGGGCGATGAGCTTCGCCAGTCGCTGGGACGTCCCAACGAACCAGGCGACGACTGCGCCGACGAGCGGGATCAAGATGAGGAGGCTCAGGATGTACGTCATCTCATCGACCCAGCCCCGACCACCAACGCTGGAGGAAACTCAGTCCGAACATGAGCGCGATGACCACGACGATCCCGAGAACGACGACCCACGCGTAGCTCTGGACCTGTCCGGTCTGTCGCTGCCGGAGCCGCAAACTCGTCCGCACGGTCTCGAGGCTGATCGCGTTCACGGCTCCGTCGACGACTTGGCGGTCGAACCGGTCGGTCCCCGTCGCGACGACGACCCCGGCGCGCCCCACGCCGTTCACGATGCCGTCGATGACCCTGCGGTCGAACCAGTCTAGGGCCCGCGCCGTCCCGTACACGACGGTCCGCCCGAACGCGTCGTACGCGTCGTCGATCCAGTACCGTTTCGTGAGCATGCGGTGGATGAACGCGCCGCCTCTCGAGGCGGTGAAACGCTCCGCCGGGACGCGTTTCGTCGCATACACGGCCCAGGCGAGCGCGAGGCCCAAGACCGCGACGCCCATCGAGACGCCCTCGAGCAGGAGGTGCTGGAACGGGACGCCGAGCAGCGGGAAGGCGGCTTCGGGCCGCTGGAAGAAAACGAGGTTCCCGAAGCCCTGCATCGGGTACGCGAGGAGGCCGGAGACCAGTGTGAATCCGGCGAGGATCATGAGCGGTACCGTCATGACCGGCGGCGACTCGTGCGGATGCTGGTGGCCGCGGTACTCCCCGCGGAACGTCATGAACCACAGACGGAACGTGTAGAACGCGGTCAGGAACGCGGTGCCGACGCCGAGGGCCCAGAGCAGGTAGAACCCGGAGTTCAAGGAGCCCGCATCGAAGGTGACCGACAAGATTTCGCCCTTCGAGAAGAATCCGCTGAAGGGTACGATGCCGGCGAGGGCGAGCGCGCCGAAGAGCATGACCTTCGAGGTGACGGGCAGGGGTTTCGAGAGTCCCCCCATCTCCCGCATGTCATTCGTGTTGACCGCATGGATCACGCTGCCGGCACCCAGGAACAGGAGGGCCTTGAAGAAAGCGTGGTTGAAAAGATGGTACAACGCCGCGCTGTACCCGGCGGAGTCTACGGCCTCGCCGCGGGAGACGTCCGTCGCCATGATGTAGGCGCCCGCGCCCAGCCCGAGGAACATGTAGGCGAGCTGAGAGATCGTCGAAAAGGCGAGGACCCGCTTGATGTCGAAGTTCACGACGGCCATCGTCGCCGCGAACAAGGTGGTGAAGCCGCCGATTGCGGCGATGACGAGGATCGCCGTGAAGGGCGGCTCGACGGCCGAGGACAGCGGCACCAGGAAGATGAACGCCCGTGCGGTCAGGTAGACGCCGGCCTTGACCATCGTCGCCGCATGGATCAACGCGCTGACCGTCGTTGGGCCTTCCATCGCATCCGGCAGCCACGCGTGGAGCGGGAACTGCGCACTCTTGCCGACCGCGCCACCGAACAGGAGGAGCGGGATCAGCGTCAGGAGTTGCGGTGTGAGTGTGCCCGGGTACAAGCTCGCCATCTTGCGCTGGATCTCGCCGAACGAAAGCGTGGCGAAGACGTTCCAGATCACGAGGACCCCGACGAGGAACAGGACGTCTCCGATACGGGTTACGAGAAACGCCTTCTTCGCGGCCGCGGCGGCTTCGGGCTTCCTGTCCCAGAAGCCGATCAGTAGGTAGGAGCACAGGCCCATGATTTCCCAGAAGATCAGCAGTTGGAGGAAGTTGTCCGCGCTCACGGTGCCCAGCATGCCGGTGGCGAAGAGGCTGACTTCCGCGTAGTAGCGCGGCTTGCCCTCCTCCTCGTGCATGTAGCCGAGCGAGTAGATGAAAATCAGGAGACAGAGGAACGAGACGAGGACGAGCATCAACGCGCTCAGGTTGTCGATCAACAGAGAGATCTTGATCGAGTTCTCCGGAAGGAGGCTCGGGATCCAGACGAATCCCTCGATCGTCTGCGGCGTGAAAGCGCCGCCGAGGCCTCCTTGCTGCAGGACCTGGATGAACACGTACAGCGAGAGGACGAACGAACCCGCCATCGCGCCGACCGCGACGTGACCGCCTCCCTCCGGCAGATACCGGCCGAGCACGCCGATGAGGACGAAGGCGGCGAGGGGGAACAACAGGATGAGCCAGACGACCCACTCGTAGGCGATCACGGCTCACCACTTCAGGAAACGAATCTTGTCCAGCTCGATGGTGCCGTGGGTCTGGTAAATCCCGAGGAAGACCGCGAGCCCGACCGCGGCCTCGGCGGCGGCGACCGCGATCCCGAGGAGGGCGAACACCTGGCCGCTCGCGTCGCCGCTGTACGAACTGAACGCGACGAAGTTGAGGATCGAGGCGTTCAGGATGATCTCGATCGACATGAGCACGATGATCCCGTTCCGGCGGGCGAGGACGCCGTACAGGCCGATGCAGAGGAGCATCGCGGACAGGAGCAGTTCGTACTGAAGCGGGATCATGGGCCCACCTTGCCGGGCTCGTCCATCTTGGCGAGGTAGACGCCGCCGATCATCGCGGCCCCGAGCAGGATGGCAATCAGGATGATCGTGATCGCGAAGCCCTCGAACATCTGATTCGCAATTCCGTTCTGCGAAGTCGCGTTCGGATCGTAGACCGGAATCGATGTCGGCGAGCTGGGCCAGTTCACATTCCCGAGGAAGGAGGCGGCCATCACGAGGAACAAGGCGGACGCCGCGAGGACGACGAGGAACTCCCGGGCGTTCACGGTCCGCCCTCCGGTCCGGCCTCGTCCATGATCGTCCTCCGAGTCAGCATGATCCCGAAGACGAAGAGCACGGGGACCGCCCCCGCGTACACGATGACTTGGATGAGGAACACGAACTCGCTCAGGAAGAGCAGATAAATCGCGCCAATCGTCACGAGCGTCATCGCAAGCCAGAACGCCGCGCGGACCATCCGCTTGTTAGTGACGACGAGAATCGAGCCGATGACCTCGAATGCGCCTAGCACGAGGAAGGCGATGAGCTCCCAGTCAACGTCCACCACGTGCCTCCCCGCGGCTAACCCGTGCACGGCCCGACACGCCGCTCACCCCACGGACCAGAGACCCGACGCAATCGCAGCGGCCGCGATGATGATGGCCCCGAGGGAATACGGGATCAGCTTTTTCCAACCGATGTTCAAGATCTGGTCGATCCGCACGCGGGGCACGGACCATGAGATCCAGATGAAGACCACGGAGATGAGATAGATCTTCAGGAGGAACCACGCTTCCTCGGGGACAATTGGCACCGGGACGCCTCCGACGGATAAGGTCGTGAAGACCGGGCCGCTCCAGCCCCCCAGATAGAGGATCGCGATGAGTGCGGCACCCGCGATCATCCGGAGCCACTTAAACCCGAAGACGAGGCCGAACCGCATCCCCGAGTACTCCGTCGTCCAGCCTTCGACGAGCTCCGCCTCCGCCTCCGGGATGTCGAACGGGATGCGTTCCATCTCCGCCATCATCGACACGCTGAACACAATGAAACCGAGAATCTGCGGCGAGAAGACGTACCACGCCGGAATCGAGAGGGCTCCGAACGAGACCAGCGGCCGATCCTGCTGCCGGACGATCGTCAGCGGGTTGAGCGAGCCGGTGAAGAACACGAGGGCGATGACCGACAGGATCATCGGAATTTCGTACGCCATGAGCATCGCGGCGGCGCGCAGCCCGCCCACGAGGGTGTACTTGTTGTTCGCGGACCAACCCGCGATCAGGATGCCGAGGGGCGCCAGCGAGAATGCCGCGAAGATGAACAGGATTCCGAGGTCCAGGTTCGCGACGTAGAAACCGCTGCTCCACGGGAGCGCAGCGAAGATCATGAGCGTCGAGGACGCGATCAGCACGGGCGAGATGTGGAACATCGCGGAATCCGCGTTCCGCGGGGTGATGTTCTCCTTCTGCAGTAACTTGACCCCGTCCGCGATGTTCTGCAGGTATCCGGTGCCGCGATGGGTCGGTCGACGGGCGCGGTTGAACGGCCAGAACGGGAGCGACCAGATCGAGATCATGATGCCGTATCGGTCCTGAAGCCGGCTGTAGAACTTCCGCTCGACCCACATCATCGTGAGGAGATTGACCAACGTCGCCCAGATCACGATGACCGTGACGGCGATGAGCCAAGTGATCACGACGATGAGCAATTCCGACCCGAGCGGGCCCATCCCGAGTCGCTGGCGAGCGACCGGGTCGAACCACTGGGCCAGTCCGGTGAGTGGGGGGATCAACCCCGCGAGCGCGTAGAGGATCTGGTCGATGACCCAGACGATCGCGAGGACGAGGACTTCGCAGACCTCGAACAGATTCGGGATCAGCGGCGCACTCACTTGTCCATCTCCCCGACGCAGACGTCGACGGAGCCGAGGATCGCGACCGAGTCGGCGAGCTTGTTGCCGCGCAACATGATCGGCGTCGCGGCCATCGTGCAGAAGACCGGGCTGCGAATCTTCACGCGGTACGGCCGGTCATCGCCGTCGCCGATGACGTAGAACAGGGCCTCGCCTCGCGAGTCTTCTGTCTTCGCATAGCCCTCGCCTTCGGCGCGGCGCGGCGCCTTCACCCGATACGGTCCGGTTTTCGGCATCTTCTCGAGGGCCTGGAGGATGATCTGGCACGACTCCCGGAGCTCATTGAACCGGCACACGAACCGGGCGTACGAATCGCCCGCCCCGCCATCGTGCCACACCTGCGGCTCGAAGTCAATCTCCTCGTACACCTCGTACGGATCAAGGCGGCGCAGGTCGACGTTCACGCCGCAAGCGCGCAGGTTCGGACCGGTGACGCCCCAGTTGATCGCGTCCGCGGCGGAAATCTTCCCGACCCCTTCCGTGCGCATGTGGAAGACCTTCGACTCCTGGAAGACCCGCTGGTACTCGTTGTCCACCTTCTCGAGGAAGTGCTCGATGCTCCGCCGGCACATCGCCTCGAAGTTCTCCGGCAGGTCGTTGCGGACCCCGCCGACCCGCGGATAGTTCTGGTTCATCCGCGCGCCGGACATCAGCTGACATCAGCTGAATGAGGTCGAGGAACAGCTCCCGCTCCCGCAGGGCCCACAGGAGTCCCGTGAGGAGGCCGAGGTCCGGGCCATAGGCGGCGAGCCACATCAGGTGGGACGCGATTCGCTGGAGTTCGAGCGCCACGACGCGGATCCACTGGCCCCGTTCCGGAGTCTCGATCCCCATCATCTTCTCGACCGCGAGGCAGTACGCGTGAGACCACGTGATCGACGAGACGTAGCAGAGCCGGTCCGTGAGGACGACGTTCTTCTGGAACTCGCGGACCTCCATGATCTTCTCGTAGCCGCGATGGAGATAGCCGATCTCCGGCTTCGCGTCGGTCACCGTCTCCCCGTCGACCTGGACCTTCATGTTCCAGAGGCCATGGGTCATCGGGTGTTGCGGGCCCATGTTGATCCAGAACTCCGGCATCACTTGCCCCCTCGGAGTTTGCGCCGCGTGATGTATTGGCGGTCGACCTCCTGAGCGAACTCTTTCCGGAGGGGATGGAACTTGAAGTCCTCCGGCAGCAGGATCCGCGTGAGATTCGGATGGCCCGTGTACTCGACGCCCATCAGGTCCCACATCTCTCGTTCGAGGAAGTCCGCCGCGTGCCACAGTCCGATGAGGCTGGCGATCTTTGGATCGTCGTAGGGGATCTGCGCGTTCACCTGGACCATGCAGCCGTTGTAGTAGTTCTCGATATGGTAGATGCTCTCGAAATGGTCCTTCCAATCGACCGCCGTGACGCACGATAGATGCTCGAAGCCGAGCGTGTCTTTCAGGTATGTGCACACCGCGACGAGCTCCGCCCGGTCAATCACGAGCTCGACGAGCCGCTCCCGCACGACCTTCGCGTCCTTCAGTTTTGGACCGAACACCACCTTGAGCTGAGCGAGGACCTCCTTCTCGATCCCAGGCACCGATCGGCCCGTGATCGACGCCGAGGTCGTGACGACGGCGCTCATATCTGGATGACCTCCTCCTTCTTGAGCGCGTACTGGGTGGCGACGAACATGATCCCGAGGAACAGGAAAATCGAGAACTTGGCCACGGGCGACGTGGAGTTCAAGAGGCCGCCCCAAGCGAAGGCCCATAGGAGGAGGAAGATCGCCGCGACATCGAAGATGACGAAAATGAGGGCGAACATGTAGTATTGAAAGTGAAACTGGATTTGCGCCACCCCTTCCGGGACCTCGCCGCACTCGTACGTGAGGTCCTTGAGCGGCGTCGGATGGTCCGGTCGGAACAGGCGCGTCGCGAAGAAGGTTCCGAGGGGGAACAGTAGGGCAACGACGGCAAAAATCACGACGGGCACGTAGCTCTCGAGCGCCATGTCCATCGCGTGGAAAATTGGTCGGGCTATTAAACCTCTCGCTACGAACCAAAGGGCCTAGCCGTTGATATGCCGCCGAGTTCTCAGCCGATCGGTCAGCCAAGACTTGGGTAGATCGCGGGTAATCCGGAGGCTCCGGAATCGAATTCATGTATCGTTGCCATCATTCGGTTTCCGTGAACGCGAGGCCAATCGCTCAGCCCGCGAAGCTACCGGCCTCGAAGCCGCTGCCCCTCTTGCAAGTGTTGGCCGGAATCTACGCGAGCATCTGGGGATCGATCGTTGCCTTCGCGGGCATCGTCCTTCTCAAAACGGGAATCGCGTCCGGACTCCCGTTCGGAGGCGCCGTGGCGGTAATCTTGATCGCGATATTCGTCCTCCCAGGGTTGCTGATGCTCGTTTCAGGAATCTGGCTCATCTGGCGCGCAAGGTGGGCACGATGGGTCGGGTTGGTTTCGACCATCGGCGCAATCCTTGTAGCCTTGGGCCTGGGAAACCTTGTCGGGACCGTAATCAGTCTAGGGTTAATTGTCGTCTTGCTCCTCTCTCTACCATATTCGTTGAACCGGCCCGCTGTCGTCTAGAAGAGCAGGCAATATCCTTGGATCCGCGGGGAACCCCGGCTTCCCGATCGCCTCGAGTGCAAACGAACATGGGCACAACGATTTATATCGAGGGATTTCAATGGTCTCATTTGTTGATGGTCGCGGAGAGGCGTCTCCCTCCCGGACAGCGGGAGGTTCGGAAATGGCCGAGGCTCGATCTCGGCATCGTCCCGCGGTTTGACCCG
>VBLR01000165.1 GCA_005878665.1 Methanobacteriota archaeon
CGACGCGCCGCCGCGATGTGCTTGGCGACGAAGACATCCTCGCCGGCATGCTGACGGCAATCATGTCATTCACGCAAGATGCGTTCCAGGCGGAGATCGGGGGACTCAAGCTATTCAAGATCGGGAACAAGACGGTGGCTCTCGAACGCAACGAGCACATGTACTTGGCCGCGATAGGCTTGGGGTCGATCCGGAATCGTCTGTCGACCAGTTTGCGGCAATTCCTCGCCGACCTTGAGGAACGGTACGAGGACAAGCTCCTGAGGTGGTCGGGGATGATCGCGGACCTGCCTGGAATTGATGCGATGGCAGAATCGTTTGCCCGCCGGGGTCGGTATCGCCGCGGCGATTGGAAGCGCGCCGCCGCTCGCGAAGCCGAGCAGCCGCCCTTCGAGGATCGCGGGCGGCGTGAGTCCGGAATCGATTTTGTCATCGTGCCGGAAGAGCCGCTTCGGCGCGCGTAGCATCCTATCGGGCGAGCGCCTCGAGGAGGATCACGCCGCCGACGAGCAAGTACAGCGCGTATACGTCGCCCCCAGACGCAAGCACGATGAGCCCCGCGAACAGGGCGACGCTGCGGCTCGTGTTCAGGATGAACTCCCGAGTCGCGGTGACGGCGGGGATTGAGTCCTCCATGCGATCCACGCGGATCGTGTAGATGAACGACGGCGCGACCTCGGAAGTCATCGAGAGCCAGCCGATGGCGAACGCGAACGATCCGAGATCCCGCGAGGCGAACGCAATCAGGCAGGCGGGGACGGAAAGCGCTGGTCCCAACAGGAGGAACGGACTCCGGACCTTCACCCGGTCCGACACGCGACCGAGCACCACGGCGGCGATGCCCGCCGCGAGCGAGAAGAGTGCGAAGAGGAGACCTAAGGCGAACGAGTCCGTCGTAAGGAGGAACGAGCCGAGGGGCGTCGCAACCGAAAGCAGTCCGTCGACACCTCCCTGGCCTGCGAATGAGATCGCCGTGCGCGAGCCCATCCGTCGCAGGTTGATGACATACGAGAAGGACTCCTCGCGCCGGACGAGCCGACGGGCGCGGATCAGGTTGCCGGCCAAGATGAGGCCACCGAGGGCGAAGAGGAACTGGAAACCCACGGTGTCCGCCAGGTATCCGCCGAGGACCGGGGCGCCGACGGCGACGGTCGTGAAGGTCGCGGTGACGCCCGCCAGCCGACCTGCGCGGTTCGCCGGACTCGTCTCCCTCACGAGCATCGAGTTCATGGGGAGCCAGAACAACGGCAGGTAGACGCCGAAGGCGAGCCCGCCAACCAAGACGACCCAGTTCGCCGGCAGGAACGCGAACGCAAAGTGACCCGCGGCCATCGTCGCGAGGCCGAGCGTCATGCTTGTCCTCGCGGGAATCGCCCGGCCACGGGCCATCAGCAGGACGCCGAGCGCCGCGGTGAGGAACGCGATCACCCAGAGGAGCGTGGCGACGCGAAAGTCGAGCGATCGCGGTCGGCTCACCAGGTAGACGATCCAGAAACTACCGGTCATCTGGTTCCCGAACGACTGGACCGCGACGAGTCCGAGCAACTCGCGGTACCGGAAGCGCTGCGAGACGCGAAACGGTGGTGGGGCAGGCGGGGCGGAGACCATCCGGTACGCCGCGAGACGTGCCAACGTACAAAGAGACTTCGATGCTCGGGTCGCTTCGCGCTTTGAGTCGAGAGAATCTTCTCTCCCCCGGGAGTCTCAACAACGACCCACGATGATTCGCGTCGCGTTCCGATTAGCCCGACGGCGAGGTCAGGGACTCGAGGAAACGAAGGAGATCTTCGGCGCTCTCCGCATTGAGTCGAGCCGAGGAGACACCGAACCCGACCCGAATGGAGAACGCCTCTCGAGGAAGTGAGGCGAAGAGGGCCTCGTCGGTCCAATCGTCGCCCGCGGCGAGGATGAAGTCCCACGGCTCGCGGGCCAAGTGCGTGGCGAAGTACGTCCCCTTGTCCACACCCGCGCGACGAATCTCGACGACCTTGTCGCCGGGCAAGACCTTCAGATCGAGGTTCGCGGTCAGCGCCGTCAAGACCTCGACGAGCTCCTTGGCGCCCACGGTCCCAGACTCCGCATCGGCGGCGCGGTAGTGCCAGGCAAGCGCGAAGTCTTTCTCTTCAAGAGAGGAGCCTGGGACGCGGTCCAAGAATCGCTCGATCACGGGCCTCACACGGTCCTTCCAGGTCTCCTCGATCGGGAGCGTCGCCCTCCACTCCGTGTCCGGACCGTCGCGAATCCACGCTCCGTGCTCTGCGATGAGCGTCAGGCCGAGGTTCCCGAACCACTTCTCCAAATCGACCCGGGGTCGGCCGCTCACGAGCACGACCTGGTTCGCCGAATCGGAGACGAGGCCCTTCAGGACTTGCGAGACGCGCTCGTTCGGACGCGCGGCCGCCCGGTCCGGGGAGAACGACACGAGGGTTCCGTCGTAATCGAGGAGGAACAACCGGCGTTGGGCTTGTCGTGCGGCCCGCCGAATCTCCCTTCGAGTCCCTTCCGAGAGGCTTTTGACCGCGAGGTCCTCGGAGAGGCGGACCGCCTCGTCGAGGCGCTCGAGGAACCGCATCGCCCAGGTCCGCGCGTCGTAGCGTCGAAGCCGGTCTTGCATCGCGTGAATCCGCATCGCCTGTTCCTCCGGGGACATCGTCATCGCCCGGTCGAGCGCGTCGACGACCTCTTTCACGTCGTTCGGATTCACGATCAGAGCCTCGCGCAGTTCTTTCGACGCACCGGCCATCTCGCTGAGGATCAGCACGCCCCGCGGCTCTTGCTTCGCGGCGACAAATTCCTTCGCGACGAGATTCATGCCGTCCCGGAGCGGCGCGACGAGCGCGACATCGCTCGCGCGGTACAACGCCAGCAGCTCGTCGAAATCGAGTTGGCGATACAGGTACCGGATCGGCGTCCACGCGATCGTTCCAAATCGACTGTTGATTCGCCCGACCCGTTCGTCGATATCCCGTTTCAGACGTGCATACTGGGTGACGCGTTCGCGGGAGGGGACCACCGCGAGCAGGTACGTGACCTTCCTGCGCCACTCGGCGTGGGACTCAAGGAACCGCTCGAAAGCGTCGAGTTGCTGCGGAATCCCTTTCGTGTAATCGAGGCGGGAGATCGAGAACAAGAGCTTCGAGGGTCCCGTCCCCCGACGCATTCGCGCGAGGGAGCGCTCGACGGACGGGCCGACGGACTCCGATCCGAACTTCGCGACGTCGATCCCAAGCGGGAAGACGTCGACTTGGACGACCCGGTGGCCCGCGACGATCGCACCGATCCGGTTATCGAGCCCCAGGTCGCGCAAGACGCTGCCGAGGAACGCCCGGGCATAGTCGTACGTGTGGAATCCAATCAGGTCCGCACCGAGGAGTCCCTCGAGGACCTCCCTGTGCCACGGGAGGAGACGAAAGACGTCGTACGGCGGGAACGGGATGTGGAGGAAGAATCCGATGCGGGCGTCCGGAACTTGCTCTCGAATGAGGCGAGGCAGGAGCAGGAGGTGATAGTCGTGAATCCAGAGCGAATCGCCGCGCTTCAGCGTTCGAACGATTTCGGCCGCAAAGCGTTCGTTCACATCCCGATAGGCGTCCCATTCCGCCGCCGAGTACCGCGCATACGTCGCGAACGAATGGAAGAGGGGCCAGAGCGTTCCATTCGAGAAGCCAGCATAGTACGCTCGGGCCACGCTGTGCGGGAGGAAGATCGGATGGCAGTCGAATTCCTTCTCGAGGCGCGCGGCGACCCGCCGCGATTCCGACGGCGACACATCGCCCGGCCATCCGAACCAGCGAGCTCCGTATTCCCGGTAGAACGACGAGAGGCCGGCGGCGACACCGCCCGGATTGGGCTCGACGTCGAGGTGGTTCCCGGTCCGCCGCAGGGTGATTGGGAGACGATTCGAGACGAGGAGCAGGGTCATGGGCAGGGGCATCCCCCACGGTCCGCGGTCATCGTGCGCCCGGAATCAATCGGCACACCGCGATCGGTGCGGGAATCTGGGGTGTTCGCGGACCCGACACCCTCATGCGATATAACCCTGTCCGGCCAGCGGCCTTCTGAACCGTCGGAATGCACGTCGCCCCGAAAACGTTTATAGCGGGTTCCCAATGAATGCGGCCCTGCGGGGATCGCCTAGCCTGGTAGGGCGCTGGATTGCTAATCCAGTGCGCTTGCGCTCGGGGGTTCAAATCCCCCTCCCCGCGCGGTTGTCCTCATGAAAGTGCGCACGCACGACGAGATCGATCCGCTCGCGGCATTCCGACTCAACCTTCTCGCCTTCGGGTCCGCCTGGGACGACGCCAGAATCCGTCGGGAGCGATCATACGACCGCAGGTACCTAGAAGAGTACGCTTTCTACGCCCAAGAGTAGGGTCGGATTCTGGCACAGGTCGTGCCACTGCGCTTCCGAGTGCGACTGACGACGGGCGTGGAGGACGTCGGTGGTCTCGCAGGTGTATGCTCTCACCCGTCCGTGTGGGGCCACGGCTTCGCGCGTCGCCTCATCGAAGCGACGCACGATCGGTTCCGTGATCTGGGCTTGCGCATCTCGACGTTGACGACGAGCCGCAACATCCGCGGGTACGGTGTCTACCTGAAGCAGGGCTACGTGGACCTGGCACCCTTCTGGCAAGGGGTGCGGCGGGTGACCCGACGCAGGAACCCTGGCGGATACCGGCTACGAAGAGCGAGACAGAGCGATCTGTCGGCGATCCACCGGCTGTATCGAACGCACACCCGACGAATGCTCGGCTGGACCGAGCGACCGGAGCAATCGCTTGCCTGGGCCCTCGCGAAGACGCACGAATACTTGGACAAGTACCGAATCGTGCTCCGAGATGGCGACGCGGTCGGATATCTCCGCACTCGCCCGGGCGATGGCGTCACGATGGAAGAGGTCGTGGCCCCGAACGGCCGGGATTTTGCGGCGGCCGTCGCGATCATGGAAGCGAAGGCGAAAACCGGCATCGCCACCGTCAACTGGATCACGGCTCGCGCAGACGCCCATCGATTCCGGCGGCTGGGATACTCCGTCGACGGTCCATTTCCTGATACCACGATGGCGCTCTCGTTGGTGGACGAAATCCGCACGGCCGAGTTGCCGCACCTCTTCGGAGGTACGTCGGGAACGTTCGTACAGTATCCAACGGACGACTTCTGAGGAGCGCGTCCGCAGGTGCATCGGATCCACCGCAACCCATTTCTATCAGCCGGCGATGTCCGGCCGATGCCGAAGTTCATCGACCAGCACCCGATGCATCCGCTCACCGCGGAGCAGTTGAGGAAGGCGCAAGAGTCGCCCGCAGACGAGTTTGGTGTGACCCACCACGACATCCTGTACAGCGAGCCCGACAACAAACTCTATTGTGTCCTCGACGCCCCGGACCGCGAGGCGATCGAGAAGCACCACGAGAAGATCGGGATTCGCTGCGACTGGATTCACGAAGTGGAATCGACGCGAGAATAGGGATCCGCGCGGGCTCGCCGCCGTGAAGCAACGGTCTGACCTTTAGCCGAAGGGCCGATCCACCCCTGCCGCTCTCGAGATTAAGTGCTCCCGATGAGAACCACGGGGAACGGTTCAAGAAGGGGCCTCGGGGATAGCCTTGCGTCCTTCGATGCCACGCGAGCCCATGAAGTCGAAGGTCGTCCTATTGGGCGACGGCGGGGTGGGGAAGACCTCTCTCATCCGCCGCTTCGTCGTCGACCAGTATTCGGACGACTACATCACCACCGTCGGCACGAAAGTGTCCAAGCGGAGCTTGAGCCTCGGCTCCCCGCTCGCCGAGCTCGAGATGGTCATGCAGATCTGGGACGTCCTCGGACAGAAGGGATACAGCGGGGTCCAGGAGACCGCGATCAAGGGCGCGCAAGGCGTCCTGCTGGTGTACGACACCACGAACGACGAGAGCCGCCGGGCACTCGAGGACTACTGGATTCCGGCCGTGTGGCGACTCGCCGGACGCGTCCCCACCCTGTTCGCCGGGAACAAGTCCGACCTCGTCTCGGATCGGGTCTGGGCCGAGGAGTACCTGTACTTCCTCACGCAGAAGTATTCGTGTCCCGGCATCCTGACGAGCGCGAAGACCGGAGATCGGGTCGAGTCCGCGTTCAAGGCGCTTGGGGAACAGATCTTGCAGGCGGCGGGTCATCCGATCCGCCGGATCGCGCTCGTGACGCCCCCTCAAGAACCCGTCGATCGCTTGATCCGTGTGACGGACAAGATCATGACGGACTTCTGCTACCACCTGGGCGGAGTCGAGACGGGCATGCCGATCGTGAAGCGACAACTCGGGCTCTCGGGGCTCGACGTCCGCGCGCCGACGACGGAGGCCATTCGCATCTTGATCGAGAAGCTCGCGGTCGTCGAGGGGGACTTTAAGGGGGCGGAAGAAATCCTGACGAACCGTGAACGAAGACTCGGCTGGCTCGATGGAACGGACGGGTAAGCCCGCTCAGGAGCTAATGCGCTAACGGGAAGTTCTTCTCGCCTGCGCGGATCGGCACGGGGA
>VBLR01000166.1 GCA_005878665.1 Methanobacteriota archaeon
CGCTCAGTGCTCCGGTCAGCAAGGTGCTGACGAGGACCAAGGGCACGAAATCCAACGACACTGGCGCGGTCAAAACGAGGTCCGGTTATAGCCTTTCCGACCCGATTCTCGGACCGTGGTTACCAGGAGTCCAGGGACCGTTGTTTCTGCTCCGATCGCGCGGTCCCGAATTTCTCCAACGCGGCGTTAATCCGGTCGGGCGAGAAGTCGTGTTCGTCGCACAGCATGTGCCGGACGCCATCGGCATCCGGATCGCGGAATCGGAGTTCGACGTTCGGCAGGACGTTCGGCTTCAGGAAGATTTCGCGGACCTCGTCCTTCGACTCGATGTC
>VBLR01000167.1 GCA_005878665.1 Methanobacteriota archaeon
ACTTCCGGCGACCGCTGATGGCGAGGTTCTTCACGAGCCGCGGCGATCCGAACAACAGGGAATCGAAGTCCTGCGACGCCGCCGCGTATGCCACGCCGCTCTGGGCCATCGCGCTCGCCTGCGCCTCCCCTTCCGCGGGCGCTTGGACCCATGGGATTCCGAGCAACTCGAGGAGTCGCTTCGACTGGTCGACCATCTCATCCGTGAGCCGCGAGGTCTGCATCGCCTTCGTGCGAGCGGTCGCGAGGTCTCCGATCTCGACGGCCTCCCGCCACTCCCGCTCCGCTCGCCGCTTGATCTCGCCTCGGGCCACGAGGGTGCGGGCCTTCAGCCGAGGCGGCTCCCCATCGAAGACGAACGCAGGCTTGATGCTCGCCGCGACGAAGTTCGAGACGCGGTAGATGATCCCGGACAGGTGCGACGTCACACGGCCTTCGTGGTCCATCAGCGGGGTTCCGTCCGGTTGGCGGATGATCGCGAGGAACTGGTACAACGTGTTGAAGGCGTCGATCGCGAGAATTTTCCCGGCGAAATCCTCGAGCGTCCGCGGCTCGGAGCTGACGATATCCGCGAGGTTAATGCCCATTCGGACGGCAGAAGGTGAGGCATTCTAAAGCGTTTGTGCGCGCGGGAAACGATGTCACGCGAGGGAGACCGGCGGGCCAGTGTTCTCCGTGAACACAGCTGAACCGACGCCATCTTACCGACCTTCCCGAGTTCGCCTCGCGGACGGAGGGACGTGACTTGATCCTTGAACTCGAAGCGTCCGTCGTGACGTCGAGACCTCGGGCGGTCCGCCTGGTGATCCCATTCTTCGTGGGCGTGGTCCTGATCCTGGCCGCGTTGATCGCCATCCCCAAGGCGTCGGCCGCGCCGCCAGGCGTGTTCCAGCCCCCGCACTCCGATTACGGAGTCGACACGGACTCAGACGGGCTGTTCAACGCTCTCGTCGTCGAAGTCAACATGTCGATCGCGCAGACGGGGGATTATCTGATCAGCGCGTATCTTCACGACGCGTCATACCGATTGTCCACGGGGAATTCCACACAAGCCCATCTCGACCCGGGACCGAATTCGGTCCCCGTCGCCTTGGACGGGTGGCGGATTAACGTGTCCGGCGTGGACGGACCGTACAGCGTCGAGCTCTCCCTCTATGAACGCACGTACGGCCTGAGCGACTCGGGCGTCCACACCACCGCGGCGTACAGCCACCTCGAGTTCGAGTCTCCCCCGGCGTACCTCGTTCCGCCGTTTGCCGACGTCGGAGTCGACACAAATGGGAACGGCCGATTCGACGACCTCGCCGTCGACGTCAATTTGACGGTCGAGCAAACGGACTACTACGGTCTGTCCGGAAACCTCCACGGCCTCGACGTATCCGCGTCAACCCCATGGCAGTCGTACGCGCCGGGCTCCTACTGGGTCCGACTCCTCTTCGATGGGACTGCAATCCACGAGAAGGGGATCGACGGCCCGTATGTCGTCGACTTCACGCTTTACATGAGGGACTGGCAGATTGGGTTCAACAACTACACGACCGGGCCGTACCGGGCCTCGGACTTCGAGAGCCCGCCTCCGCCGCCCCCGCGGAACCTCGGGACGCTCCCCGGCGGCCGAGTCAGTTTCGCCTACGCCATCAACGATGCCGGCCAGGTCGTCGGCACCAGCGAGGGCGGATCCGGGGCCTTCCTCTGGCAGAATGGCGTCATGATGGACCTCGGGACCCTGGGTGGCGCCTCCTCGAGCGCGTCGGGGATCAACGAGGCGGGCCAGATCGTCGGCATTAGCAACAATGCGTCCGGAGAATCCCATGCGTTCGTCTGGGACAACGGCACGATGACGGACCTCGGGACGCTTCCCGGGGATTACTACAGCGAAGCGTACGGCATCAGCGATGCCGGCCAGGTCGTCGGCTACAGCTTTGATTCGAGCCGGACATACCACGCATTCCTGTGGCAAGCCGGCACCATGACCGACCTCGGGAATCTGGGTGTAGCCTACTACACCGTCGCGTGGGCGATCAACGACGCCGGGCAAGCCGTCGGCGGGAGCAGCCCCGACTACGGCGCAGAGCACGCATTCCTCTGGTCCGGCGGTGGGATGCAAGACCTCGGGACCCTCGGGGGCTCCGCAAGCGAAGCCCGGGCCATTAACGACGCGGGCCAAGTGGTCGGATGGAGCCTCAATGCCAGCGGCGCAACGCACGCGTTCCTCTGGCAGAACGGCACGATGACCGACCTGGGCACGCTTCCGGGCGGATACGCAGGTTACGCCTATGGCATCAACGACGCCGGGCAAGTCGTCGGGACCAGCGAGGATTCGTCCGGCGTCACGCATGCATTCCTCTGGTCCGGCGGCACGATGATCGACCTCGGCACGTTGGGAGGCTGTTGCGGCGAAGCGCGGGGGATCAACGATGCCCACCAAGTGGTGGGCGGGAGCGCGACGGCGGCAGGGTTCACGAACGCCGTCCTCTGGACCGTCCCGGGCCCTGACGGCCCGCAGTCCCCCGCGAGCCTGGCGGGTGAACCGGGATCGGCTTCGGCAAGCCCGCACCCAATCGGTGGGGGGACCGGAGGGACGATTCCCGCGGCGCGATCGAAACTCGATGCCTTCGGGAACTAGCCGGTGCACGGAACCGAGCACCCACGACAAAAAGTGGACTAGGCTTCCCGTCCTCGGTGCCCGTTGGACCTCGAACTGTTTGCGACCAAACACAACCGAAGCGTCAGCTTATCAGGGACCCATTTCAGTCCGGGCGTCATGTTACGGATGGGAAGAACACTCGTGATTGGACTGCTGGTCCTCTTCGCGCTATCGTTGGTAACGGCGTCTCATGCCTCGTCCACGGTCTCGGTGCGAGACCTCGGAGTCCTGCCGGGTTACACGACGACCGAGGCCCAGGGGATCAACGAAGCGGGACGGATTGTCGGGACGAGCGGCGACGGCGGATCCCAGTCTCGTCCGTTCCTGTGGAACGACGGCGTCATGACGAACCTCGGGACGCTCGGCGGCAGCCGCGGCATCGCACATGGGATCAGCGACACCGGTTTCATCGCCGGCGAGAGCGAGGTCGCCTCCCATGAGATGCATGCGTTCCTCTGGGAGAACGGAAACATGAAGGACCTCGGTCTCGGCGTCGCCTTCGCGGTCAACGATCAAGGACAGGCGGCCGGCTGTGGATTCCCCACGTCTTCGGCGCCCCCCTGTCATGCCGTCCTCTGGCAGAGCGGCCAGGTGACGGACCTCGGGACCCTCGGCGGTCATTCCGGCTCGGCGTACGGCATCAACGACGCCGGCCAGGTCGTGGGCAGCAGTCTCTCGACGGACGGCTTCATGCACGCATTCCTCTGGCAAGCCGGCACCATGACCGACCTCGGAGGTCTGCCGGGATACCAGTTCAGCGCCGCGTGGGACATCAACGCCGCGGGCCAGGTCGTGGGCAGTAGCATCGGCGCCGACGGCATCACGCACGCCGTCCTCTGGGAGGCCGGCGTTGTCCGGGACCTCGGGAATCTGGGCGGTCGCGCCACGATCGCGTACGGCATCAACGACGCCGGCCAGGTCGTGGGGATCTCCATCCCCGCGGACGGTCCGATCGACGGATTCCTGTGGCGGGACGGCGTGATGACGAAGTTGCCGACCCCGGGCAATGGCGACGGCGCAGGGTCCGACATCAACGGGGCCGGTCAGGTGGTCGGCGGCCACTACCTGTACGCGTTCGGCGCGACGCCAGCCACGCCGATGTCCGGCATGGCGTTCTACATCGCGTCCGCAGGGCTCGCCGGGGCGACGTTCGCCTTCTATCACGTTCGCCGGAGCTTCCGACCGCGGAAGAATCCGAACAGGAGGTGAATGTCGAACCGAATCTTCTAGAAACTAGCACCGGGGGCAACGGTCGGGATCCGCTCCCCGAGGTGCCCCCGGACGTCCCGCGTGTTTTCGCAGCTCTTCCGTTCCATCGAGCGCTCCGGTCTCTACATCTCCGCGGCCCGCACCCCGAGGAGGAAGGTCTCTTGTCCCAGGCCCGCCTCCACGACGTACGATTTCGCGTCCGGCTGCGTGACGAACTGCATCTCGAGGGCGTTCGAATCCCGCAGGATCATGTCTTTCCAGGGTTGAAGCATCGCGCGGAACGACTTGTCGGCGACCAATTCGATTTCGACGATCCGGTCATCGGCCAAGCGCATGTCCTTCCGGGCCTCGCGAACGATGTTCACGATTTCCTTCGCCCACCCTTCGGCGATCAGTTCCCTCGACATGCGCGTATCGAGATAGACGACCCCGCCCTCGAACGGCTCTTCGACGACGTATTCCGGGATCGACTCGATGAACGACACCATCGACGGGTCGATGCGGACCTTCTGGCCCTCGATCCCGACGGAGTACTCGCCTCGGTCCAGTCCCGCTTTGATCTTCCAGGCGTCTTGGGACCGCAGCAGGATTTCGATCTTCCTCGCCCAGAGCTTGTACGCGGCGCTGACGGAGTCCATGTGGACCTGCACGTCGATCTTCATGCCGCGCCACATGTCGTTCGGGGAGACGAGGTCGAGCTCTTTCGCCCCGCTCTGTCCCACGATGACCTTGCGGAACGCACTCACGGCGTCGTAGCCGAGCTGGTCCACGGTCTTGATGGCGATCCGCGCGACGGGCCAGTATCGCTCGATCCCCCCGCGATGTTTCGCCTGGAACGCGGCCTCGAGGGTGAGCCGCAGGAAGTCGACGTACGCGTTCACCTGCTCGTCCGAAATCTGAAGGGTGCCCGCTTCCTTCGACGCGATGATCGTCTGGCGGATCTGACGGGAGATTTCCTCCGTCGGGCCGACGGTCGCGTCCGAGACCTGGCGGAGGACCGCCACGGCTTGCCCGAAGCCTTCGCGCTCGATGGACTTCCGCGCCCACGTGAGGAAGTCCGATTGCCCATCGCCCGCCGCGAGGAGCCCGCGCTCCATCAGCATCGGGATCTTGCTGACCGGGCTGTCTTCGAGCGGGCCGAGCGAGACGCCCGCGACGTCGGTCGCGAAGAGGACCTTCCGCACCGCGTCCCGGATGCCCGGGAGCTCCGCGGGGTCCCCGGACCATTCCTCGAGCCGTGGCCCGTATGCGTCGTGGATGTCCTTGAGGACCTGGACGACGTACAGGGGGAGGATCGGCGGTTCTTTCCCGCGCATCGTCACGGCGAGGAACGCCTGGGGACCGCGGGCCGCGAGGACCGTCGTCCCGCCGAACGTCGCGGTCTGGATGCTCTTCCCGCCGTTGGGGAACGCCCTGTTCACGAACTCCTTCACCTTCGCCTCGAGGTTCGCGGCGCGGGACGCCTCCTCCGGCGGCAGGAACGTCCGGGACTCGTGGCACACCAGGGCGCCCGTCGAATGGAACAGGAGGCCGTCGTCGATCAGGTAGCCGGTCTCCGATTCGACGCGGACGACCGCGGTGTCGGTCGTCTGATGCTTTCCGTCGTCGAGCGGTCGCGTGTAGTGGACCTCGAAGTCGAAGTCCATCGTGCCGGCTTCCTTCGGCTTGAGCCCGAATTCGAGTGACACCTTCTGGTTCGGCTCGATCTTCTCGATCGTCCGGAGTCCCAGGACTTCGACGGGCCCGCTCACGATCGGGGTGACGTGCTCGGCGGGCCAGTTCCCCTTGTTCGTGATGTTCATCTCGAACCGGTTCCAGCGGTTCGCCTGTAACCCGGCGTTCGTCGTCTCGAGGAACAGACGCGGGTACCGATCCTTCAGGAGTCCCTCGACCTTCGCTTTCGCGGTCACCTCGGCCCGGTCGATCAGGGATTCGGCCCCTTTGAGGTCCTCGAGGCGCATCGCGTCCTCCGCCTTCTGAAGGAGCGCTTCGACGTCCGAGAGGTCCCCGTGGACCGCCTGCGCCTGCGCGACCGTGGTCCGGATCCGTTCCATGTCGGCCCGTGCCTTGTCGAGCACCGTCCGCCGGCGTTGGCGCGTAAGCGATTCTTTCGCCCGCCGCAGGTATTCGTCCATCTGCCGGGCGTTCTTCTTCTGGATCGCCCCCTCGATCTTCGTCAGGTACGATTCCGCCTCGCGGACGTCCAGGTTCTGGCTCTTCGCGATCGAGATGTCGTTGATCAACGAAGCGAGCTCGACCTCGACCTTCTTCGAGGCGATCTCGCCCTTCTGCCGCTCGAGGGACTCGTGGAGGCCTTGCTGGATCTCCCGGACCCGCTCGTACTTGCCCTCGTGGTAGGCCTCTTCCGCCTCCCGCAGGAGGAGCTCGGCCTGGCTCGTGTCCGCGCCGATCCCCTTCATCTCGCCGACCGTGTCGCGGGCCGCGGTCAGGATGTCGCCCATCCGTTCCCGTAGCTGGCTCTTGACGAG
>VBLR01000168.1 GCA_005878665.1 Methanobacteriota archaeon
GTCGACGTAGGTCGAGAGGCTCGCCGAGGTGTACGGAATCTCGGACGCGGCGAACGCGTTGAGCAACCAGACGACGTCCATGTCGGCCGCGTCCAGGTACCGTTTCGTGAAGTCGACGAACCGGGGCAGGTCTCCCGTTCCGGCGTCGTCCGGATAGAGGTACCCCGCGCCGCTCGGAGCGGCGATGAACCGATCGATGGGCGTGGCGCTGTCGTAATACATGTCGAGGAGCGGCGGCGCGAGGTCGACGAGGAGGGGATTCAGGCTCCACGCGAATGAGAGGTTGCCGCGAGGCGATTGCGACCAGAGGTCCCACATCCGGCCCGCGACGAAGTCCAGGTTGTCACCGTCGGGGACCGCGAGGACTACGTACGTCTTGTCCTGGAGGACGGGCGTCGGGCTGGCGGTCGAAGACGCCTGCCGATGGGTCTCGTTTCGTCCGAGGGCGGTGAGGACGGAGAGGTTCGGCAGGTCCTGTACGCCGACGACGAACTTGCCTGCGGCGGACGCCATTTGCACGAACGAGTTTTCCTCCGTCAGTGTGGGGCTGTTGAACCAGCCGAGGATCGGGATGCCACGCGGAGCGGCCTGCAGAATCCGCATCGTCGCGGCGGCCTCGAACGGCGACGCCAACATCCCCTGCGTCAGGTAGAACACGAAGGTCCCGGTCTGAACGAGGTAATCGCGGATCGCCCACCGGTCCGGTGGCAGAATCGCGAGGAGGTACGGGTACGAGGACGGATACAGCTCCCGGAGCGCCCGGTCGTACGCGCCGATCGCGTCGAGGGCCGTCCAGTCCCCCCTGTGGGCGTAGTCGAAGAGGACCGACAGGCCATACCGGCCGGCCAACCATGAGGCGAGGTCCGGGCCGACGAGCACCGCTCGCTGTTGGGCCGCCATGACCGTTCCGATGTCAATCGACTCGGGTCGCTGCGGATCGTAGATGATGAGCCCCTTGGCGACCCGAACGTACGCGTCAAGCGCCGACTGCGCCGACAGGATGTCGTACGTCACATTGTAACGCGAGGCGAGATACGCCAACATCCGCGAGGTGTTCCCCGCGACGCCGGGGACGTCGAGGTAGAGTTCGACCGAGGCGCGGTTCACGAGGCCTTGCAGCGACGTCATGAGGAGCCGCATCGACAAGTTGGCGTTCGCGTCAATCCTCACGGCGTGCAATAGGGGTCCCATCGGGAACGTCGGAAACGGGCCCTGGGTCGGCGGCATCCGAGATTGCGCGGCGGTGGGAGCCGGCGGGCCCGGCCACAGAAGGTTCGCGAGGACGACGAGGAGGATGAGACCCGCAAGAATCGTGGCTGCGACGCGGATCGCTCGGCGATTCCGGTCGAAGCTCGCGACCATGTCCATCCTGCGGCGCGCGCGACCCTGGGCCGCCGGGATTGCGGCAGCGAGCGGACGGCTATAGCCTTTCCTGATTTGGCCGAATCACTTTCAGCGGCCTCCCCCCAGGCGGGCCTTTAAACCTCATGCCTTCTGTCTCAGGCATGGAGGAACTCCTCGGCGTACACGTCCCACCCCCGCGTGAATTGTTCGAGATCCGCGAAGTCCACGTGTCTTCGGCGCTGCGGCGCGACCCGTTACCCGGGATTGATTATTCCTTCAACCCGTACATCGGATGCTACCACGGGTGCACCTTCTGCTATGTGCCGCGGCTCCTCCAGATCGATCGGAACACGTGGGGCGCCTCCGTGGTCGTGAAGAGGAATGCGGCGACCGTCCTAGCGAAGGAAGTGAGGCGTCTTCCCAGGGGACTCGTCGCGATCTCGACCGCGACGGATCCGTACCAATTCGTCGAGGGGAAGTATCGAATCACCCGCCACGCGCTCGAAGTGCTCCAGAGGGCTCAGTGGCCGGTGTCCGTCCTCTCTCGAGCCCCGCTCATGATTCGGGACATCGACCTCTTCACGCAGTTCCGCGAGATCGAGGTCGGCATGTCCGTCCCAACACTCGATGACCGCGCCAGGGCGCTCCTGGAACCCTGGGCGCCGCCGATCGATTCGCGGCTCCGCTGCCTTCGCGCCCTCGCCGACGCCGGCCTCACGACATTCGTCGGTTTCGCTCCTGCGTACCCGCCGACCGACGGTTGGTCTCCGAATGAAATCGCGGAGGTGTTCGCGGAGGCGGGCGTCAAGAAGATGTTCACGCGCGCCCTCGATCCGCGATGGGGCGTCCCTGAAGCGATCGCGAAGCGTCTCGAGGGATCAGACCTCGCACCGGACCTCCTCCGGCTCGGCGATCTCGACACGATCGCTCCGTTCGTGTCCCGGCTCGCGGAAGCGTGCCGGGCTCGCGGGATCGATTTTCGAAACGCGTTCGAGTTTCGGATGGCCGATTCCAATCAGAGCTTCGGATCGCCGGCAAAGGCTCTTGGGAGCCGGTAGCTCCTCCTCTGACGCCACGAACTATATTCGTCGGCGTCGCTTGCCTCGTGCCGGAGATGGTGCCATGCCGAGCCCGCAGAAACCCCGAAGCCTGACGATCGCCCATGGGGAAATCGATGCGTCGGACAAGACCACGAGCCTTTTATTCCCGAGTCGGGAGCAAGCTCCGTGGCTGCCGTTCGAGCGGTTCGCCGAGACGATGACGACCTCGCGCACCAAGCTGGGGCGTCATCCCCACCAGGCCGAGGAGGTCGTCATCTATTTGGTCGACGGGGAGGTCGACCACGTGGACGACTCCGGCCGGCGCGAGGCGCTGGCCGCAGGATCCGTGGCGGTCCTCACGGCACACGAGGAAATTTCGCACGACATGGAGATGCTGAAAGGCAAGCGTGCGCGCTGGTTGTCGGTCGTCGTCCGCCTGCCGTGGCACACCGAACCCCCGCCGACCACGGTCCAAATCAAGACGGCGGGAGACGCAAAGGAGGGTTCCGATGGGACGGTTCAGAAGCCCGTCGTCGGCCCGCTCGCTCGGGCGGATGCATCGTCCGGTCTGGAATGCACGGACATCGAGTTCGCGCGGAAAGCAACCGGTTTCTTCCGCATCGGCCTCGATCGCCGCGCGGTGGCGTACGTGCTGGAGGGCTCCGGGATGATCGACGATGTGCCGATCAAGTCCGGATCGGGGGCGCTCCTGGAGAACATGTCGGCGGTCGCGATCGGCGGGTCACCCGGATACCGGATCCTCCTCGCCTCCGTTCCGGTTCCGGCGGAACACGAGGAAAAGAGGCCGGACGCGGTTCGGCTGCGGGTGAAATGAACCGCCGCGCGATTCCGGGAGAATAATGAAAGCCGCTCAGCTCCTGGTCTCCTGTCTCGAGAACGAAGGAGTCCGATTCGCGTTCGGGATCCCAGGGGAAGAGAACCTGGAACTCATGGACGCCCTGCGGGGAAGCGCCGTCCGGTTTGTCCTGACGCGGCACGAAGGCGCCGCCGCGTTCATGGCGGACGTCTACGGCCGTCTCTCCGGTCGTGCGGGCGTGTGCCTCGCCACGCTGGGTCCGGGGGCGACCAACCTGGTGACCGGTGTGGCCGACGCGTTCCTCGACCGGGCGCCGCTCGTGGCCATCACGGCCCAGGCGAATCTGTCGAAGATCCATCGGGAGTCCCATCAGTACGTCGACATCTTGCAGTTGTTCGGCCGAATCACGAAGTGGAATGCCCGCGTGGAGAGCCCGAACGTTGTCCCGGAAATCGTCCGGAAGGCCTTCAAGCTGGCCGAGGCGGAAAAGCCCGGGTCGACCCATGTTGAACTGCCGGAGAACGTGGCGGAAGACGAAGCAGACCCAAACCAGAAGCCACTCCCCCGAGAGGCGGTCGGCGCTCCCAGTCCGGCCCGAGCGAGCGTCGAACAGGCCGCCCTCCTCATGGGGAAGGCAGAGCGGCCGGTCATCCTCGCGGGCAACGGAGTCATCCGGAACGGATCGTCGGCGGAGTTGACGCAATTCGCGGAACGCCTCCACATTCCCGTGGTGACCACGGTGATGGGGAAAGGCGCGATTCCTTGGACCTCCCCGATGAGCCTGTTGACCATCGGCATTCTCCCGCACGACCACGAGCTCGCCGGACTCGACGATTCCGACCTCGTGATCTGCGTCGGATACGACTTCGTCGAATACGACCCGCGCTCCTGGAACCCTCGGGGGGACCGACGGATCATTCACGTCGATGGGCTCCCCGCGGAGATTTCCGCCCAGTACATCCCCGAGGTCGAAGTGATTGGTGAAATCCGCGAATCGCTGGAGACCTTGGGACAGCGAATCAAGAGGGCGCGCCCCTCGGGGCGGTCGCTTCCATCCCGAGACGCGGTCATGAAAACCCTGGAGTCAGAGCTCGGCGAACACGGCAGCAAGGCGATGAACCCGCAACGGATTCTCTGGGACCTTCGGGATATCCTGGAACCGGACGACCTGCTCATTTCAGACGTGGGTGCCCACAAGCTCTGGCTCAGCCGGTTCTTTCGAGTCGAGAAACCCAAGACGATCGTCATCTCGAACGGCCTTTCCCCGATGGGCATTGCCGTGCCGGGTGGGATCGCCGCGAAGCTGATGGATCCGAACCGTCGGGTGGTGACCCTCAGCGGGGATGGCGGGTTCCTCATGAGCGTCCATGAGCTGGAGACCGCGAGGCGCGAGAACGCTCCGACCGTGAACGTCGTCTTCCGCGACAGTGGATTGGGTAGCATCCGGTGGAAGCAGATGGCGAAGTTCAACCGCACCGTCGGCACCGAGTTCAGCAACCCGGACTTTGCCGATCTCGCGAAGGCGTTCGGGCTCCGAGGCTTTCGCGTCGAACATCCGTCTGAACTGAACTCCATCCTGGGAGAAGCATTGGAATCGAACGCTCCCTGTCTCGTCGATGTTCCCATCGACTACGGGACGAACCCGTTTCTCCCCCGCGCGCGCTAACCGCAGGATTCGTGTCAGAGCCGTAGGCGCGTGGTTCGCCGGTATCGTTTGTGCCCGGACGCGATTGGGCTGGCTCCGTGCTCCGGGCTCGATCGCAAGCTATGTGGTTCAGGGATGCCGCAATCGCGCCACCCTTCGGACGTCATCGATGGTTACGATTGCAACGGCCTGGCTCCCGTTTCCTCGAGGCGGTCCTTAGGGTAAGGGTGGAGGTCATCGCCTCCAATGCTCACCGTGAGCGCTCGGGCCCACGATCACAAGTTCCATGCGACCGTGAACTGTGGCAAGCCTGTCGGACCGACGGCCTCGTACTTCGCGCAGTAGTTGTACGCACCGACGGGAAGCAGCGTAGACGACCCGTCCGTGACCCTGATTGCGCCGGTGCGACTGGAGCATGCGCCGGTGTTGACCGCCCCGTTCGCGACATAGATGAAGAGGCCGGTCGAGTTATAGGGTGCTAGAAAGTTCGTCACCGTAGGAGTGGCGAGCACTGCTCCGGAAGCCGTAAATGCCGGGCTCGTCGTGGGGGTCTGCGAATTGCACGAGAACGTGATCTGTCCGTTGCCGCCCAGCGTCACATTCGTGGGCGTTGCAGAAGTTGTCGTACAGTTTGCGTTCAACGTTCCGGACGTGGGTACCGCTGGTTGCGTCTGTTGAATCAGGAGCACAGCGGCGACCAGTCCGACGGCCACCAAAATCGCGAGTAGACTCACTAGCCACAGGTTCTTTCCGGGTCTCATTTACTCCCCCACCTTTTCCGATGGAGGTGTGTGGGAGTCAGAGTACATAAAGCCTCCGGTGGGCCCCCGGCGGCAGAATCCGAGCGGTCCCGGCGGCAAGCCGGAGCGATCGATCGTCCCGGTCCACGGTTGGCGCGGAATTGGCGAAAGGCCCATCGAGGAACCCGAGCCCTGGGCGGAAGGCTTCCGACGGAAGACATATTACACTTGGCGGAGGTTCGCTACGCCGTGGTCGTCGTTGCCAAAATCGGCCTCCTCGGTGAAAAGGGAAAAGTGCGGACGGCAGCCGGAATTTTCGGCGTCCATTCCGGCGACGACAACTGGCACACGGTTGAGGGACCGGTGACGGAAGGGGCGGGACGCGTCCGGTACGACGACGAGCGGAGTCTCCTGGAGATTCAGCGACCCGGGATCAGCCTCTCGATTCACTTCCGACCGGAACTGGAGCACACGACCTTCGAGCTGAACGGGCATCTCTACGAAATCGGGACGATGGACTTTGGCGACATCACGATCAAGGAAGGAAACCTCCGTGTGGTGCGAGGCCACGGGACAATCAGCGGCGTCCGGATCCTCGAAGTCGCACCAGAACTCGAGTCCGTGGAACGGGAACTCGCGTTCGGACTCGCGCTTCGGAGCGCCGCCTTGGACAAGGACCTTTGGGACGAGGACCATCCGTTGTGGACCCGGTCTGTACTCCGCTGAGTCTGGGGCGACTAACGCGGTTTGATCGAGGGTCGGG
>VBLR01000169.1 GCA_005878665.1 Methanobacteriota archaeon
GTTCCAGCACAGGGTCACGGCCTTGAAGTCGTCCGCGTCGAGGGCCGCCGCGACCTTGTCCGGCTCGACCGCCGTACCCCATTCGAACGAGAGCGCGGTCGGCGTCGTGAAGACCTTACACAACTCGTGGAACCGTTCGCTGAACTTGCCGTTCACCAGGTTCAGCACGCGGTCCGGTTTTCGGAGGAGGCCGGACACGGCCGCTTCCAGGCCGGCCGTGCCGGAACCGGAGAGGATGGCGACCTCGCCACGTGTGCCGAACAGGTACTGCGTGAGGTCCCGAACCTCGGAAAGGATCTCCTTGAACTCGGGTCCGCGGTGGTTCATCGCGGGCGCCGTCATCGCCTGGAGGACCCGCGGATGCATCTTCACCGGCCCCGGCAGGAGGAACGCTCCCGCGGGAGTCTCGCGCATCGGGCGCACGATGGACCGCGGAGCGATAAACGATTCGGCGTCTTTCTCCATGACCACGGAGACGAGCCCGCCCGCGATCGGAGATCGTGAACGTTCCACGCGAAAGGGTGTCCCTTCGGATGGCAGGGTTCCAGGAACCATTATATAGCGCGTGACAGTTCCGTCCGACGCCTGTCGGTCAATAAGTGTACAATTGACCCACGGGTGGGGTGACAGATTTGCGGGATGCGGACACGGAAAAAATCACACTCCGCTTGCCCGCGCGGTACCTGAAGGCCCTCGATTTCCTCGTGGAAGTCGACGATTTCCCGAGCCGATCGGAGGCCGTCCGGGCGGCGATCCGGGACTTCGTGTACGCGCGGGTGGAGCTGGTCACGGAGAAGCTCAAGAAAATGCAGGATGCGGAACGGACCCTCGCGGAGGCGGAGTCGTTCAAGCGGGAGTACCTCAACAAGTGAGAAGGGAAGGGATGCCGCCGGAGAGGTGAGCGAAGGCGAGTCCCGTCACGATTACCTCCCCCCCAACTGGGTGGCCGCAAGAGCCACCCTTTTTATTTTCACCGCCGTGCTCGTTCGGATCGCGAATGCACCGGGCCGACGGAGCGATGCCGGATCTGAGTCGCGGTCGTGAGATTCAGGCGCGATAACCGGCGCGGCACTTACATCCCTTCGCGGTGGCGTCGGCGCCCGCAATGGGGACGTCGACCCAGCTCGCCCATGCAGAGGCCGTCGGCGAGACGCCTGCCCTTGCGGTTCTCCGGCGTACTTGGAGATGGATGTGGCCGCCCACGGCGGAACTCGCTCCCGTCGCCGCGGCGGAGGCTCCGGTCCTCACGCTCACGGACCGTCTTCGAAAGTTCTTTTGGCTCTCCAGCGGTCTATTCAGTGCCGCGGCATTTGCGGTTCCTGCCATCGGCGCGCTCGTGTACGGCACATTCGAAGGCGGGGGGACGAGTTTCTTGGCGGCGGTCCTGAGCGCATGCTTGTTCGGCGTGACGACCCTCCTGCATTTCGGCCCCGACGAGGCGTGATCCCAGAGGGGCCCGACGAACGTTTATGTCGGTCGGCTCCATCGCCACTGCGTGGACCGCGAGCTGTGGATCCGCGGCGCCATGGTCCTCTCGATCTTCGCCCTCGCGACGCTGATCGTCGTGACGCCTAACCTCATCGGAAAGCCGCCCGCGGAGCTCGCGTCGTTGCCGCTCCTCATCATTGGCATGCCGAGGAATTACTCGTACTTCATCGTCTATCTGAGTGCCGCGGTCCAGGCGTACCGGTACGAGGAGATGCGAATCTCCATCGGTGCGACCGATCCCTCGGCGAACGGGACCGTCCGGGAGAACGAGACGTACGGCCTTCATGCGATGGTGCCGACGCAGATGCCTTCGAACGGGAGCTTCAGCGTCCACACCTACTTGGTCGATCAGCTCAAGAACTACTTCGAATACAACGTGACGGTTCGTGCCGATCTCGAGACCGGCCGGGTCGTGATGGTCTTCACGTTCCCCGACGAGAAGGACAACCCGAGCCTCGAGGTCAAGCGGTATCCGCCGGGGGAAGACTTCCGGTGGGTCGTCCCGCCCCGGGGGACGCTTCCATGAGGTTTTCCCGGTGGATGGTCCTGTGGCTCGGGATCGTCGTCGTCCTCGTGGGCGTCGAGATCGGCGTCGTCACCGGGTACATCACGCCCGCCGGCCTGATCTCCTCGTTCCTGACCTTGATCATCGGCGTCGTCGTCATCTCGGTCTTCGCATTCATCGGCGCCGTCTTCCTCGGGATGTTCGTGTCCCACCGCATCCTCTCCGGGAAAGACTTCACCCCGTTCGAGCAGGAGATGCTGCGGATGCGCCAGGAGATTCGGGATCTCTCCGGGCGCCTCGACGCGATTGCCGAGCGCCTCGGAGTGCCCTCGGCGAACCGGAAGAAAGAGCCTTAGGCGAGGCGCTCCGGGCACCCGCTCCGGCGGGAGCAGTGGATGCACTTGCCCGGGCGGTTGTGGTTCCGGTGGGCCTCGCGCTTCGTGATCGCGGTGCGCATCTCCGCGAGCTTCTGGAGGACGAGCTTCTTCTGGTCCTCGTTGTACTCGATCTCGAACGAGGTCTCGCCGTATCGGATGATCCCGTACGGCGGCGCCTTTCCGTACTCCTCCTCGAGGAGGAAGCAGTACGCCGCGACCTGCAAGATATGCGAGAACAGCGGCCCGCGGGGGACCCGGCCGGTCTTGAGCTCGACCGGGATGTGATGCTCCCCGTCCATCACGACCGCGTCCGGCCGACCCGAGAGGCCGTGCTTCTTCGACACGAACAGCTTCGGCTTCTCCGCGGCCGAGTCGATATACACGAGGTCGCCGTGGACCGCGTAGCGGTCGCGGGTCGTCCGGGCGGCTTGGAGCGAGCCGATCGAGCGGTACAGGAAGAACGAGGCGCCGATCAGCCAGAGGAGGGCGAGCGCCACGAAGCCTTGGGCGAGGCTCTGGTTCACGACTCCCGTCAGCGAGACGGCCGCGGTCGCGATGACGGCCGCGGCCATCGCGAAGCCCAGGATCACCCGCTCCGACAGGAGCTTCTCGGCCTCCGTCACCAGCGTCTCCGCCCGGTACAGGAAGTACACCGCGGCGAGGAGCCAGATCAGCGCAATCGCTCCGAGTGTGTACGACACCTGAAGGCTCTCGGACGAAAGGAACTTCACCCCGACGATCGCGACGATCGATGCCGCGATCGCGAAGTACAAGACGCCGGCCTCCGCCTCGCGGGCCTTCGCCTCGTGGGCCTCAATGCCCTTCAGGTCCGCGGACGCCGCCTCGTGCGCCTTTTCGCCCTCGGCGAGCTCCGGTCCTTCCTCCGGCGCGAGGCCGCGGCTCAGCCACCAGCTCAGCGGGCAGTACCCGAACTTCTCGATGTCGGCGGCGGAGATGAGCTCCGAAGGGGGCACGCGTTCGCACCCGCAAGCCGGGCTTTATGTCTTTGTTTCTTGCTCTCAATTTCCGGAGGGAGACGGCCGACGCGACGGCGACGAGGGCGTACAACGCAACGAGCGCGGTGGGGTCCTCGAGCCGCCACGCATCGACACCGGAGGACGGCCGTCCCTCCCAGTCCGCGTCGAACGAGGCCTCGAAGATCCTCGCCAGATCGGGATCTTCCACGATGAGGCCGACCTCGCGATTCTCGGTCGCCGAACCGAGCGCCCAGTTCATGCTCGAGACGAGGACCGCGCGGCCGTCCACGACCGCGCCTTTGTTGTGGAGACGTTCGATCGGGCCCCGTGGCGTGAGGAGTCGGACCTCGAGGGGGACACTCTCGTTGTTCGCGCGACCATTGATCCGCTCGACGACATCGTCGTTCGTGCCCGACTCGGCCTCGACCGAGGCCCAGCTTCCATCGAGCAGGATCCGGACGGAGGCGCCGCGACGCGCCGCCGTGAACGCGGCTTCCAGGAACGGATTCGGGATGTCACGCCACAGCTCGTCGAGGTAGAACGCATCGATCGAGAGTCGCTCCTTCGCGGCGGCGAACAGACCGAGGATTCCCTCGGGGTCGAGCGTCGTATCCGGGGCCAGGACGATTCGCGCCGAGCGGGGCTCGGACTCCGGCCCGGCGGACCAAGAGGCGGTCGATGGAGGCGACGGCAACGGTTTCATCGCGGGCTCCCGCGCGGCCATCGAATCCGGTCGTCTCGGATCGAAGTCGGCCTCGAAGACATTTCGTAGGATGGCAGCGAGTTCCGCGTCGGCGGCGATCACGGACCAACCGCGGTTGCCCTCTCGGTCCGAAGGGAAACCCGCGTTCCCGAAGTTCTCCGAACCGATCCATGCCACCCGCCCGTCGACGATTGCGTACTTCGCGTGATGGTAGCGATACCGCTTCACGACGTCGGGAGCGCCCGCGAGCCATCGGACGTCGACGCCGGCCGCCAACAGACCACCCACGACCCGGTGTTCGTCCTCTTCGACACCTCCGACCGGTGAGCCGTCCAGGAGGACCCGGACCTTCACGCCGCGTCCGGCCGCGGCTGCCAGGACGGACGCGATTCGCTCGCTCTGGAAGGTGTAGACGCCCACCTCGATCGTCGCGCGAGCGGACGCGAGCAGCCTCAGCAACGGGAGGTCGCCGGCATCGGGCGAGAGGACCGCGGTCGTCGGCCCTCGGAGCTCGATCGGGCGGAGGTCGAATCCGGACTGGCCCAGACGATAGTGTCGGAGCCCTTCCCAATCCATCGCCTCGTCTCGATCCATCCAGCTCCCGTTCGTGTCTCGAGCCCGAACCGCGATTTCCCCGCGGCCCATTCGTTCGGCTGCGCGACCGATCCATCCTGGGCCCGTGTACGACGAGTCTCCCCACGCATACGCGTCCACCACCGTGCCGCTCCGGTCGACGAGGACGACCTCGTCGCCGGCATCCGCGAGCCGCAGCACGTCGCCTTCGAGCTGACGCGCGCCGCCCGCCTGAAGCGAAAAATCCGCGGCCTCGAGGGTGTCCTCGGCATAGCTCGACGCATTTCGCGTGGCGACGATGCGTCCTCTCGCGGGCAGGAGCGAGTCCAGCGGGAACGTCGCAGTCCCTTCGCCGTCCGTGAGCGACCATCCGCTCAGGTCGACCGACTCCGGGCCCGGATTCCCGATCTCGACGAATTCGTCGTCACGGGCGGCGTTCGCATAGACGCGCACGAGCAATGGATTCGGCCCAGAAGCAGGGGAAAAAGGGGCGGAGGCAGACCGCGGAAGAGGAAGGAGGGGTTCGGCCTCGCTCTCCGCCCAGAGGGGGGAGGATGCCAGGACGAGCGCCGCGAGCAAGGCCGCTCGCGCACGTCCCCGGGCACGCACGGATCCCTGGACGTTCCCCGAGGTCCATAAGCGGGCGGCTTACAGGCACGCTACATCCAAGCGCCCGGATCAACGGAGGCCCTTCACGAGCTCGCGCAGAGCCTTCTCGGGATCCTTCGCCTTCACGACTCCGCTGGAGAGGAGGACGCCCACCGTTCCAAGTTCCAGGGCCTTCGCGACGTCCTTGCGGGCCTTCACGCCCGCACCGCAGAGGACATTCACGTTCGGGTTCGCGGCGCGAATGCGATCGACGGCTTTCGTAACGACCTCCGGTTTGGCCATCGTCACGCTGACGTCCCCTCCGATCAGTTCTGGCGGCTCGATCGCGATGTACTCCGGCGAAAGCTTCGCGAGGGTCTCCGCCTCGGCGATGTCGTCCGCGCATGCGATCACCTCGAGGCCCAGCTTCCGACATCGAGGGACGGATGTCGCCATCTCCTCCCACGCCACCTTGCGTTCGCTGTGATTGATTAACGTGCCCGCTGCTCCCGCCTCGAGGAGGGCTTCGGGCGGCGTCCATCCGGTCGTCTGACCCGGCTCGACTGCGTCCACGTGTTGGCCAAAGACGGGGATGTGCACCAGCTTCGCGATGTGGGCGAGGTCGGACGCTGGCGGGGCGAGGACGATCGACGCGCCCGTGTCATCTTCGACGGCCGCAAACCGCTTCGCGAGTTCCCAGCCTTTCTTCCCGAGGATCTCGGGATACGTCTTGAAGTTCAGGACAATCGCCGGAGTTCGCACCGACGCGAGAACGCGATGCCTTCTGAAAAAGGCTTGGCCTCAGGCGTCCCGACGTTGGCGTTGCCGGTATATCAAAATCCCGAGCACGAGGCCTTCCGTGCCGGTCGCGCCGAGGGCGATCGCGAGGAGCCATGGATACGCCGCTTGCAAGACCGAAAGCGACTCGGGAGCGGCCGGAGGCGGGAGGGCTGCGGGCCGAATATCGAACGATCCGATGGTTGCGTCGATGCACGATCGCGCGATCGCTGCATCCCACGAGAACATCGTTCCCACGAAGCCCCAGAAGCGCCCCCACTCCGGGGCCGGCAAAACGACGAGGACTTGGACGACGGCGTACGTCGAAGGCGCCCAGGACACCGTGGCCTGCGCACCCGGATGTCCGTCCACCGCAATCGGGTGTGGCGCCTCGAGGATTTGGTAGCCAGACTCCGTGGAAAGGTTGTCGAGTGCCTCCTGAAGGACCGGCCGGGCGCCTTCGTAGGATCCGTCGACCGTCCGCTCTTCGGAGGCAACGATGACGCTGACTGTAGATCCGGGAGATGCGATCAACGCGTCCGTGGAGACCCCTCCGACGACCGTTCCGGCCACCGCGGTCCAGCCCGGATGAACGGCGATCGTGAACCGGTCGGCGGCGTCCGAAAACGTTGTGTGCGGGGGCGCCGTGAAGGCCTCGAACGAGTCAAGGGTTGCGTTCATCGCCGAGGCCAAGGTGAGCTCGGAGGCCCCGTTCATGAAGCCCGCGAACGTCCACACGGTCGCCCACTCGGGTCCGATCACGACGGCGACGAGGAGATAGACCGGGCTCGAGGACTCGGAGTGTGCCGCGAACGCGCGCGCCGCCGCGTGGCCGCCGACCGGATGATAAACCGGTTGCTCAACGACGCGGAATTCGGGATTTGCGGAGTAGAGTTCGATCCGGGCGTTGATCACTTCCAACGCTGCGTCGGGGGTCCCTTCAAAGCACCCGGGGTCGGGCATGATTTTCAAAATAGCATTCGTCGCGGGCGCGCGAAGCACGACCCCGTCGACGTCGGTGCCCGTGCTCCAGCCGTCGGGAACTTGGATCCGGAATTGGTTGCCGGGGTCCACATAGGATGCCGCGGGTTCGGCGGGAGCCGGCCGCGATGCGGCTCCACTTCCCGCCCCGAATAGAATGAAGAATCCCAACGAGGCCGCGATGAGGAGACGGCCTCCGGAAATTCCCTCCACACAGCAAGATGGAATGGAGCCGGCTTCAATGTTCGCGTCAACTGCTTCCATGTCGAGGGGCTCGCTGCCGTGCGGTGCGAACGCTGCACCGGCATAACTGGACCTCGTCAGGCGTCGGAAAGGTACCTCCCGCGAGGAACGAGGCGCTGATCCGTCGAGCTCTTGCGTCTCCTCTCGATTGTGTCGGTAGGGAGTAGCGGCTGGACGTGTTGGCTTCCGGCCGACTCGCTGCCGCAAAGGTCAATATGGCCCCCTTCGTATTGCGAATCATCGAGGTGGCATGAGTGCGGATTTCGGTTGGCAAGCTCCGCGGCCTCCAGCAGATTTCGGATGACACGGGCCGCTTCACGATGATCGCGATGGACCAGCGGGGGAGCCTCCAGAAGATGCTCCATCCGGAGAATCCTAAGGCCGCGACGTACGAGGAGATGGAGGCGGTCAAGCTCGGCGTCACGGAGGCCCTCGCCCCTCACGCGAGTGGATACCTCCTAGACCCGGAGTACGGCGTAGCCTCAGTGGTCAATCGATTCGTGCTCCCGGGCCGCACGGGCCTGCTCGTGGCGCTGGAGCAGTCCGGATACGAGAAGAAAGGCAACTGGCGGCTCACGACCCTCCTCGACGGCTGGAGCGTCGAGAAGGTGAAGCGACTCGGCGCGAGCGCCGCGAAGCTCTTGATCTTCTTCAACCCGGACGCCCCGCGGGAGATCGTGGACCACCAAGTCAACGTCGTCCAATCGGTCGCGGACGAGTGCCGTCGGCTCGACCTCACGTTCGTATGCGAACCCATGTCGTATCCGATCGACGAGACCGAGGAGGCGTTTGCCCACCACAAGGCCGACACGGTCATTCGGACCGCGGAAGCCCTCAGTCCCCTTGGCATCGACGTCCTGAAGGCGGAATTCCCCGGCGACGCGAAGGTAACGAACCCGGACGAACTACGGAAGAACTGCGAGCGCCTGAGCCGCGCGACGAAAGTGCCCTGGGTCGTCCTGAGCGCGGGAGCCGACTTCAACGTCTTCCGGGGCCTCGTCGAGCTCGCATGTCGAGGTGGAGCCTCTGGATTCCTCGCGGGCCGGGCGATCTGGAAAGACGCGTTCCGAGAGAAGACCCTCCCGGCGCAGATGGAATACATGCGAACGCAGGGCGTGAAGAATTTCCAAGCCCTCGCGGACCTCGCCCACCAGTACGCGCGTCCGTGGTGGGACTTCTACGGGGGGAAAGAGAGGTTGCGAGATCACTTCGAGGGATGGTACGTCAAGTACTGAGGGCCGCCGCCGGACGGACGTCACGCTCGCGGAGCACGCGGGGAAAGTCGACCGCGATCTCGGCGTCTTGCTGTCCCGCTTCGCCGGGCTCGTGACTCGGATTCGGCGGGAGCTCCCGATCCGGAGGGATCCGGCCGCCAGCCGGAACGTCTACGGCGAACAACAGCTCGAACTCGACGTCTGGATGAACGACCTCTTCGTGGAGGCGTGTCGCGAATCGAACCTCGTCGCCCAAGTCGCCTCCGAGGAAATGGGAGAGGTGAAGGACCTCGGCCGCGGACGTTTCTCGGTCGTCCTCGATCCGCTCGACGGCTCGTCGAACGTGCGGAGCAACAACATCTTCGGGACGATCCTCGGGATCTTCGATCGGAAGAAGCTCCCGGCGCGGGGTCGGGACCTCTTCGCCGCCGGCTACCTGATCTACGGCCCCGCGACGACGTTGGTCTACGCCACTCGGGACGGCGTGCACGAGTTCGTCCAGGGCGGCGCCGGCCGACCCGACGAGTTCTTCCTCATTGAGGAAGGCCTCCGCCTCCCGCCGAAAGGCAAACTGTTCGGCGTCGGCGGCCATCGAGACAAGTGGGTGCCCGAGGTGAAGGCGTTCGTCAAAGAACTCGAGCAGGAACTCCTGAACCTCCGGTACGGCGGCTCGTTCGTCGGGGACTTCAACCAGATCCTGCATTACGGCGGCTTCTTCGGCTACCCGGCGCAGGTCGACAAGAGAGAAGGAAAATATCGTCTCCACTTCGAGTCGAACCCGATCGCGTTCATCGCCGAGGCGGCCGGCGGGGCCGGGACGACCGGGACCGAGCGCATCCTCGATGTGCCTGCCACCGGGATCGACCAGACCGTCCCCACGTATGTCGGGAACCGGGATTTGATCGAGCGCCTGCGATCTCGGTTCGAGGCCATCCGCCGGGTCCCTCGCCGAAAGGGCGCCTAGCGTCGCCGGAAGGTGGCGAACAGGGCCTTCGGATTCGGCTTCAGCGTCCCCTGGAACGTGCTGTTCGCGATCGAAAGGATCTCGAACTTCTTCGCGAAATATCCGCGCAGCTCCTTCGCGGCGATCCGATACGGCCCGAACGTCCCGGGCTGCTTGTCCGAGAAGCACTTCAGGAGGAGCCACCCGTGCGGCCGGAGGATCCCGTGGACGGTGTCCGCATACACCGACCGTTTCTCCGGCGGTAGGACGTGGAACACGCCCCGGTCCATGAGCACGTCGACGAAGCCCGCCGGCAACTTCGACGTCAGGATGTCGTCCACGCGGAACTCGATCGACAGATCCGCGGCCTTCGCGGCGGCCCTCGCCTTCCGGATCTCGCTCGGCGAGATATCGTTCCCGACGACCTCGTATCCGCGCTTCGCGAGGTTCATCGCATGGG
>VBLR01000170.1 GCA_005878665.1 Methanobacteriota archaeon
GATCGTCCGGAGTCCCAGGACTTCGACGGGCCCGCTCACGATCGGGGTGACGTGCTCGGCGGGCCAGTTCCCCTTGTTCGTGATGTTCATCTCGAACCGGTTCCAGCGGTTCGCCTGCAACCCGGCGTTCGTCGTCTCGAGGAACAGACGCGGGTACCGATCCTTCAGGAGTCCCTCGACCTTCGCTTTCGCGGTCACCTCGGCCCGGTCGATCAGGGATTCGGCCCCTTTTAGGTCCTCGAGGCGCATCGCGTCCTCCGCCTTCTGAAGGAGCGCTTCGACGTCCGAGAGGTCCCCGTGGACCGCCTGCGCCTGCGCGACCGTGGTCCGGATCCGTTCCATGTCGGCCCGTGCCTTGTCGAGCACCGTCCGCCGGCGTTGGCGCGTGAGCGATTCTTTCGCCCGCCGCAGGTATTCGTCCATCTGCCGCGCGTTCTTCTTCTGGATCGCCCCCTCGATCTTCGTCAGGTACGATTCCGCCTCGCGGACGTCCAGGTTCTGGCTCTTCGCGATCGAGATGTCGTTGATCAACGAAGCGAGCTCGACCTCGACCTTCTTCGAGGCGATCTCGCCCTTCTGCCGCTCGAGGGACTCGTGGAGGCCTTGCTGAATCTCCCGGACCCGCTCGTACTTGCCTTCGTGGTAGGCCTCTTCTGCCTCCCGCAGGAGGAGCTCCGCCTGGCTCGTGTCCGCGCCGATCCCCTTCATCTCGCCGACCGTGTCGCGGGCCGCGGTCAAGATGTCGCCCATCCGTTCCCGCAGCTGGCTCTTGACGAGGTCGGCCTGCGTCCTCGCCTGTTCGATGAACTGCCATGCGAGCTGGATGTCCGTCTCCAGGGTCGACTGGGCTTTCGCCAGGAGTTCGTTCGCTTCGGTCGCCTGGGCCGTGCCGAGCGCGTCGATCGCCATCGCGGTCAGGGTGACGGGGCTCTCCGACAACGCGCCCATGTCCGCGGTCGGGTTCTTCGCGACGAACACGAGCTTCTTGATCATCTCGTCGATGCCGTCCAGCTGGTGGAGGAGCCCGGTCCACTTCTCGAGGACGTTCCCGTACCGGTCCTCGACCTCCTTCAGGACCTGGAGCATGTACAGCGGGAGGAGCTTCGGCTCCTGCCCGACGATCACCGCCGCGAGGAACGTGTGCGGCGAACGTTCGATCAGGATCTTCGAGTCGCCGAAATCGAGGCGCTTCATCCCGATCCGCGTGCGGGTCCTGAATGAGTCCTTCACGAAGTCCTGCACGACCGTGAGCATGCCGGAGAAGATGTCCTCGTCGATCTCCTCCCGGAACTTGCGGCTGTGGTGCGCGATGAGCCGACCGTCGGAGTGGATCAGGAAGACGTCCTCGACGAGGTACGTCGACGCCGGTTCGACCTTGATCTCCTTGGTGTCGCGGACCTCGTAGCGGTTTTCGTCGAAGAGCCGCTTGTACGTGATCCCCACCGCGACCGGGAGCGGGCCCGTGCCCTTCGGCCTCACGCCGACTCGCACCGGGACGACCTCGCCCACGCCGATCTCCGCGATCGGTGCGACGCCTTTCGCCTCGAGGTCGCCGGAGAACTCGATCTGGACGTTCCGCGCCGGCAACTTCCCGCGGTTCTCGATCTCGACGACGTACTGGTTCCACTCCCCCGCCTGCAGGCCCGCCGCCGGAAGGCGGAGCGCCAGGTTCGGATATTTGTTCTTGATGAAATTCTGGATCTGGATTCCGACCGAGACTTCGGCCTGTTTGATCAGGATGTCCGCCATCGCGATGTCGCTCGCGTGGAGGGCGGCCTCCGCTTGCTCGAGCGAACCCTCCGCATCTCCGAGCTCGGCCCCGAGGCGCTTCGCGTTCGCCATCATCGTCGAGACCGCGTGGACGCGGGCCTCGTACCTCTCGAGGAAGTGGGACTTGCGGGACTCCTCGAGGGACGCGCGCGCGTCCGCGAGTCCCCGCTCGAACCCGTCGACGTTGCCCTCCTCGATGGCCTTTCGCGCCCCTTGCAGATGTCCGCGCGCGGCCACGGAAGGGACCCCGAGCCGTTCGGACTGGGTGACGAGCTCCTCGAGGCTCTGGATCTCGTCCATCGACCTCTTGACAATTTGATGCCGCTTCGCGTCCAGCAAGCGCTCTTGCAAGTCCCCTCGCAGCCGGTAGACCGCCTCGAGGTCGTCCGCGGCGGCGGCGTCCTCGGCGTGCGCACGATACTCTTCGAGTTCCTCCTCGTGGAGGCCGAGGGACACGCCTTCCTCAATCATGGGCAAGAACGAGCCGACGACCGAACCGAGATGCGCCTTGCGCGCCAAGTCGACTTCTTCGGAGATGCGCTTGGCATATCCGCCGACCTCGTGCAGCTCGCCGGCGTCGATCATCGCCTCGGCCCGCGCGAGGATTTCCGCCGCCGTCCGGACGTCCGCCCCGAATTTCGCGTGGGCCTCGACCTTGGCCCGGAGCTCCGACAGGCTGTCCCGTGCGACCCGCGTCTCCCTGTCGCGCCGGGCCTCGTCGAGGATGTCTTCGATGACCTTCTTGTACTCGATCGCCTCGACGAAACGTCCGTCATCGATCGCCTCGCGCGCATTCAGCAAGACGACCTCCGCCCGGCCCGGGTCGAGTCCGGTGGATCGCACTTCGGCGACCTCGCGTTCGACGTAGGAGACGAGGTCTTTCGCGGCCGCCTCGAGTCCGTCGTTCAGGCGGGCGGCCATCTCCTTCGTTTCCGTGAGCTCCTGCGAGATGTCATCGAACCGCCCTTCTTCGAAGGCGGTTTCGGCCCGGCCGAGCGCCGCGTCCGCACCGTAGATCGAGATGTCCGCGCGTGCGAGATCGGAAATCGTCTTGCGGATCGCCGCGAGCTCCGATCGGGCGGCCTCTTGGGCTCTCCGGCGGGCCTCCGCCTCTCGACTCTTGAGCTCCCGGAGCCCCTCCGCGACCTCCTTCTCGGCGGCCCGCGCATGCTCGACCGCGTCCGCATACTCCCCTCGCTGGAACGCCGCTTCCGCGGTGTCGAGATGGGCGACCGCCTTCTCGACTTCGAGTCCAGCATCTCTCCCTTCGTGGATCTTGCGTTCCGCGCGGCCGATCAGGTTCCTCGACGCGGCGACGAGCTCGTTCATCAGCTCCTTCGCGGTCGCGTCGAGGTCCGTCAGGATCACATCGACGTCGTCGAAGTTCCGGTCCTCGATGGCGTGTTCCGCCGCTCGCAGACTTTCTTCGGCACCCGTGATGTCGATGTCCGCCTTCCGCAAGTCCATGATGAGCTTCTTGACCATGATGAATTTCGTCGCGGCACTGCGCGCTTTCTCCAACGTCCTCCGCTGTTCCTCCTGATGTCGGACGTGCCGTCGGTCCGACAGGAGTCGATCGATTTCGCCGTTCGCCTGAAGCACCTCGGCAGGTTGGCCCGCTTGGACGGCGGCTTGTGCGCGCTCCAGAAGGGCCGTGAACTCCGGCGCCTCGATGCCATCGCGGGTCGCCTGCTCGACTTCCTTCCGCGCCCGTTCCAGAGCCCCCTTCGCCTGGTGGTTCAAGGTGACCTTGACGCCTTTCACGATCCCATCCGCAGAGGCGACCAGGTGTTCCGCCTCCTCGAGGGATCCTCGGTCGATCGCCTGCTCGGCGGCCGCGAGCGTCTCGAGCGCGTGCGCGAGATCCACGTTTTGCGGAAGGAGGTCTTGGATCTCGGCCCGCACAGACTCCATCCGCCGGTGGATCTCCTCCGTGCGCTCTTGTTTCGACCGCGCGACGTCCGCATCCGATTTTCGTTTCGTGTCCGCCGCCGCGTGCGCGAGCTCTTCGACCTCGGAGATGCACGCCTTGCCCGCATAGATCGTGTCGCCGTAGCGAGCCTCGGAGTACGAGGTCTCCGCATCTTGCAACATTTGGGCCGCGGTGTCGACTTGGATGCCGTCGGCCTTCGCCCGAGCGACCTCGCCGCGAGCCTGGCCGAGGACCTCCGCCGCGGAGCTTCGCATGAGCTCGCGCGTCGCGAAGATGTCGTGTTCGACGCTGTCCAGGAGGGCGTCCGCGTGGAAGAACCGGCGTTCCTGGATCCCGATCGCGGCGTCCGCGAGCTTCCCCTCCAGGCCGACCGTGTCGTTCTGTCCGCCCTGTCGAAGCGCGACGATGTCGTCCCGCGCCTCGATCACGCGCACGTTCAGCTTCGACTCCGTCTCGGCGTCGGCATCGGCCATGCGTTTGTCGATCAAGGCCTGCATGTCGAGCTTCTTGCCGAGCGAGACCGCATCGTCGACCTCTTTCAGCAGCTGACGGGCGACGGCGGGGTCGAGGCCGCGGGCCGCGTTCATCAGGATGATCTGGAGGGACTGCTCCATGATCGTGCGGAAGTGCGAGTCCCGGGCACTTTCGGCGGCGTGACGCGCCCGGGCCACCAGGCGCCGCGCGGCCGCGAGGTCTTTCGCCTCGACCGCCTTCGCAAGATCGACGAGGGTCTGCTCGAAATCGGCGGCGTCGGCGCCGAGATTCCGCAAGTCCTCGCCGTCGACTTGGAGGCTCGCGAACGCGTCCCGGACCGTCTGGAGGAGGGAGGCTTCCCGGACCGCGTCGTGGGCGTCCTTCGCGAGGGCTCCGACCTTGCCGTACTCTTTCGCCTCGAGGGCCGTCCGGGCGTCGTCGAGGATCGCTTCGGCGCGGCTCACGTCGACTCCTTTGCGACGCTCTCGAGACGCTTCGCGGGCGGACTCCCGCAGACCCGCGTCGACGACCGCGTACCGCCGCGCCTCCTGCAAACCGCTCCGGGCCCTCTGGGCTAGGAGGGGAATGTCCGCGTAGACGCCCCGTCGGAGCGCGTCCCTCGCCTGGGTCAGGACCTTGCGGGCCTCGGCGATGTTCACGCCGTCCCGGCGAGCCGCGTCGACGTCCGCCGCGGCGCGGTCCAAGATCGTCTCCGCGCGCGCGTACTTGCGCTGCGCGTCCGCGTGCTCGATTGCCTTCGAGGCGAGCGGCCGGATTCGATGGTACTCCCGCAGGGCGAGCGCGTTCCGGGCTTCGGCGAGATGGTCCTCGGCTTGCTCGACATTCCCGCCGCGCTCGCTCGCATATCGCACACGGGCTTCCGCTTTTTCGACGATTCCTTGGAGGACCCGCTCGCGTCGCTGGTCGAGCGTCCGGATGGAGACGCGCCGAAGCAGGCGCTCCGCCGCGATGAAGTCCCCGCCGGCCACGAGGGCCCGAGCCTGGTCGATATTCCGCTGAAATGCCAACGTTTCAATGCCGGCCTTCTTCGCCCCGTCGAGGACCGCGTCCGCGTACGCGAGCGCATCGGCGACGCGAGCCTTCCGCCGCGCGATCTCGAGGACCCGCCGAACGGCACGGGCGAGATCCAGCGCCCGTGCCAGGTCGCCGGCGGCCTCCGTCTGCTCCGCCCGTTCCAATAGGCTCCGGGCGAACGAAGGGTCCGGGTCACGGCTCGAGGCGACCAGGTCTTTCCGGGCGGCCGCGAGGGCCCTTTTTGCGATTTCCGGCGTCGTCCTCGTGGTCAGGCGGCGGTCGAACGGCTGCCCGCAGACATCGCAGGCGGATCGCCCGTCCGGTACGTCCGACTCGCAGAGGGGGCAGCGGGCCATGTGGCTCCAACCGAGGGGTCGCCCTCCGCAGCGGGAGGGAATGACACCGTTGGATGTCGGCTAAGCCGCTATAAAAGAAGCGTCCTCGATATCTCACGTGATAACCGTATGGCTCGGACCGGTTCCGGGCCCGTTCCCGAAAAGCTTCAGTAGCCGCGCGCCGTTCGCGCGGCGGTCTGGGCCATCCCGCGAGGGCAAACCCGGAGGTGTCTCGATTGGCGGCGCGGCGGGGTCGTTCGCTCGTCGGGATGGCGGTCGTTGACCGCGACGGCGTGGAGGTCGGCTACGTCTCCGGGGAAGAGGCGAACGCCCTCGTCCTCGGGGAAGGCTCCGGGGGCCGCATGCGGCTCGGCCGACGGTTCGTGAGCGCGGTCGTCGACCGCGTCACCCTCCGCGGACCGGCGTCGGAGATTTTCGTCGGACTGAACGTCATCGATTCGGACGGTGAGTTCGTCGGCATCGTCCGGGACACGAACGAAGCGGACGATGTGCTGGATTCGTTCATCGTGGAGGACGAGTCGGGAGAAATGGTCAACGTCCTCCTCGAGGACGTCCGGGCGATCGATGAGTGGGTCGAGCTCTCGGTGGCCGGCGACTCCCTCTACGAAAAAGGCTAGGCCTCGTCCTCGGACGCCGGCGTCATCAGGATCCCGGTCCCGAGCCACACGAGGAGCCCGATCGTGACGAGGATCCCGCCGTAGCCTGTGACCAGGTTCACTGCGATCAGGGCCACGGGCAGTAGTGTCCCGATTACGAATCCGAGGCGGACCATCGTAGGCGCCTCGATGCCCTCATGCTCCTAAAGGTTTGTGAGCCCCGACTTGCGTCGGCCCGAATCCTGTCCTAGACGCGCTTCGAACGGGCGCGCCCTTTCTCCGCCGCCTGCCGGATGGCCATCAGGTTCTCACGAATCCGGTCGGGGAAGATGCCGCTGCCCGATACGAGGATGTCCGCCCCGGCCTCTGCGGCGATTGCCGCCGTGTCGACTTTGATCCCGCCATCCACCTGAATTTCCGTCGCGAGACCTTCCTTGTCGACATACAGACGGGCCTCGCGGATTTTCGGCACGACATCCGCGCGAAATGCCTGCCCCGAGAATCCGGGGTGGACCGTCATGACGAGGAGCAAGTCGACGTCACCCAGGAACGAACGCGCTTTTTCGAATGGCGTGGCGGGATT
>VBLR01000171.1 GCA_005878665.1 Methanobacteriota archaeon
CGACTATTACCGCACTCCCCGGAGGTACTCGATCCTCCTGGGAATCATCGGAGGGGCCCTCGATCTGGGCGTGGGTCTTCTCCTTCTCACGACGGTCCCGATGGCTTCCGCCGAAACCGGGATGGGCGTGAGCTGGGCCTACATCGGATCGATCCTGCTTTTCCTACTCGGCGGTGCCGTCCTCGGGAGTACGTTCCAGATGATCGGGATGCGCTCGGCGGCCCGGCGCCGAAGCCAAGGCTCCTTGATGATCGTGTTCGGGGCCTTGATGTTCGTCGTCGGCGCGGCCATGCTGGGCCGAGTATTCCCGGTCATGCAAGGGTCCGTTCCCTCGGGTGGGGCGATGATCGCCGTGGGCGTGGGCATGCTCTATGTCGGCGCGACGATGCGCCGGGTTCGGACGTCCTCTCGGTGACGTACACGGCTTTCGGCCGGCCAACTCGATAGAACCTTATCGGGACCTGGGACTTCTCCGGCCCCATGTTCCCGCTATCGAAGGGACGCCGATTCGAGCACGGACTGTCGTTCCTGGCGACCCTCGCCTTCCTGGGGGGCTTCTTCGGGGCCCGGCTCTTTCACCTCGCGTTCCCCCGCCTCGAGATCATCACCCAGGGAATCCACTTCCATCACTTCTGGTACGGGCTCACGATGATGGGGGTGGCTGGCTGGTTGGGCATTGTGGATAACGACGAGAAGTTCGCCCGGGTGTACGCCGTGGTGTTCGGGGTCGGCGCCGGCTTCGTCGGGGACGAGGTCGGGCTGCTCCTCACCTTCGACGATTACTACTCCGAACTCACCTTCGAGTTCTTGGTCGCCGCCGTCGCCTTTCTCATCCTCGTCGCGTTGATGATCCGGTACCGCAGGCAAATCCTCGACGAGGTCTTTCACCTGAGCCGAGGGGAGAGGCTGACGCACATCGGCGTGTTCCTCGTCGGGTTCTCGGCCCTCTCGTTTGCGTTTGGCACGTTCGAACTTGGGATCCCTCTGGTCGTCATCGGCGCCGTGCTGTTCACGTTCGGATATACGCGGGAGCACGGAATCGGAGGAAGGAAAGTAACCTGACGATTCCTTGGCCGAAACGTCCTGATTAGGATAACGAGAAATTCGGATCCTATCCCGGGAATTTACGAGGACGGAATCTGTCGGACAAGCGCTCCAGCGGTATTCTCCGAACAAAGTTCGAGGTGCGGTCTCATCCAAAGCTCTGGGACGTCCGTCGTCAAATCTATGTGCATCCTGCCTCATCGTTGGGTCCGGAAACATGCCTTGTGTCTGCGTTTCGGGGTGCGGCTGCGGTTCGGCCTCCGCCTGCGCTGCTTCTTCGTGCATAGGTGCGGTGACCGCGGGTGCGACAATCGCGGCGATGAACGGTGCTCTCGCCGTGAGGTATGCGAGCCTCTTGTCGCTTCAGGGCAGGGCGGCCCACGAAGAGTTGCCCGAGAATTACGAGGCAGCCCGCGCGGAACTCCTGAGGGAACGGACGGACGAACTCCATCACTTGCAAGCCAAGCTGGCGAGATTGCAGTCTCTTCGCCCGATCCCGGTTGTACGCTCTTCTAGGCGACTCCGCCGAGGCGTCCGGACCTGCGAGGCACGGATCAGTCGACTGACGCACGAGCTTTCCGCCCTCGAGTCTTGAGGCGAACTCTCGCACACCGCAATCCACGCTGGTTGCTGTACTGGACAACCGGCTCTCCGATTGTCCACCCAAGCGACCCGACGTCAGTTTCAATCCGTTTGAGGGAATCGAACTACCGAAAGCGGGAAGTCCCCCGCCCCGTCGTCCCCCGGAACGGCATGCGGCCGGAAAGACGCCTTGGCGTGCCAACTCTCGAGGACCTTATCGCGCACGAACGGCAAGAGCCTTGGAGACGGCGCGGCGGGGATGGGACTGCGAACGCGCCCATGGTCATCGACCGCGAGGAGCCCAACGCCTTCCGATTGGAAGGTCCAACGTTGGCGATAGGCGCGGCATGCGGCGCCGAGAGGCATCGCGACCCAGACGCGATCGGCGGCGAGTTGGTATGCGATCGCCTGCCGGAGCGCTTCGGCCCATCGATGCATTTTCATCTCGATCGCCGCGACGGCCGTTCCCCGCGCGCCGACAAGATCCGCCCGACGACCGAGGATCGGGACCTCCAACCGAACGTCGAATCCGGCGTCTCGAAGCCAGGTCACGACTGGCCCACGGAGGTCTGACTCGATGCGAAATGCCACCGGCCCTGAGATGCGTCTCCTATGAAAAACTAGGCCCCAGGTTCAAGCGGAACCTCCGCGAGGGGACAAGACGCCTCTTGCGGAGCTGGGAGCGGCACCGCGAAGGCCACGAGTGCATGACCTAACTATATAACGGACTACTTGGGTTCGGTCGGAGCCGGCGCGCCGGGATCCACGCCTCCGGCCCGTGGTGGTTCTTCGGCGAAGATCACGATCGAAAACGTCGTCGCATCGGCTTCCCTCGGGGAAGAACTCGATCTCCAGGCGATCGCCCGCGTCCTCGGCGGGGCGGAGTACGAGCCGGAGCAGTTCCCGGGGCTGATCTATCGGCTCAAGGAGCCGAAAACCGCCATCCTGCTGTTCCGAAGCGGGAAGGTCGTGTGCACGGGGGCCAAGAGCCTGGAGCATGTCAAGACCGCGATCGACCTCGTCACGAAGCAAATCGCCGCCGCGGGCGTCCCGGTCAATAAGGACCCCGAGATCGTGGTCCAGAACATCGTCGCGACGTCGGACCTCGGGGCGCCCATCGACCTGAATGCGATCGCGATTTCCCTCGGCGGGGGGAAGGTCGAGTACGAGCCGGAGCAGTTCCCCGGCCTCGTGTACCGCATCGACGAACCGAAGGTCGTCGTCCTCCTGTTCGGGAGCGGCAAGCTCGTCTGCACCGGCGCCCGGAGGCCGTCGGATGTCGAGAAGGCCGTCGAGAAGATCACCGCCGAGCTAAAAGCGGCGGGCCTCCTGCGTTGATCCGAGGCCGGTCGCGCCGGAGCAATCGAAAATCAGCTCTCTGGTTGCGCCCTTATCTACCCAACAGGAGCATTCGCCGGTCATGGGCCGAATCCTGAACTGGTCGATCCAGTTGCAACTCGAGAGCGCCGTCATCCTGGGTGTCGTGGTTCTCGTGGGCCTCGTGGGCTTGTGCACGATGTTCGTACATTTCGAGGAAGGGTGGACTTGGGTGGATGCGGCATACTTCGCTATCACGTCGACGACGACGGTCTCCTACGGCGACTTGATTCCGAAGCACGAGGCGACCAAGATCTTCCTGATCTTCTATCTCCCGATCGGGATTGGAGTCGGGTTCACGGTCCTCGCTTCGATCGGCGCGAAGCTGATTGCGGCGCAGCGAATCCGTCTCGAGCATACGCGGGACTCGCTGCGAGAGCGATCGGATCGCAAGGACGACGCTCCGAAACATTGAGTTCGAATGGACCGGACGCGTGCCATACCGGAATCGGCCACTTTAATACGTGTCAATTCATCCGGGGGGCGGAGAGGGGTGTAGCGAGAGCCTGCCCAGTGGCGGCTAAGGTTCTGGTCAGCGTTCTGGTCTTTCAGGTCGCGATTGGCGTTGCCAACGAAGCGTCGCTTAGGATCTGGACATTGGAGGCATCGCCTGGTGAGCCCATCGCCTCCCGGCCAAGCGATTGGCAGACGGCCCCGATGCCCCTCGCCCCTGTTGGAACCGAGCGAGTGAACCCTACGCCGGCCGCTCGATACTTCCACGCGCTGGCGTATGACTCGCACGCCGACCGGGTGATCCTCTTTGGCGGGTTTCTTGGCTACTGGTTCAACGACACCTGGGCCTATGACTTCAACACGAACACATGGACGAACATGGCCCCGGCCGTGAGTCCGCCCGCCGACATTCCGTGCGGGATGGCGTACGATGCCCAGTCCGATCGGATGATCTTGATTGTTGGATGCAACGGTGGAGCAAGCACGTGGGCTTACGACTTCAGTTCGAACATGTGGACGAACATGAATCCGGTCGCTCGTCCTTCGCTCCGATCTGAGCCCGCGATGACGTACGACACCCAGGCTGATCGCGTGATTCTCTTCGGGGGTCGTGATCAATCTGGAGGGTTCTGGCCCAACGACACGTGGGCATATGACTTCAGCACGAATACATGGACGAACATGGCCCCCGTCGTGAGTCCGCCGGGCCGCTCGTCCCCCGCCATGGCCTACGATTCCACCTCCGGCCGCGTGATCCTCTTCAGCGGATGGAATTTCGGCACGCCCAACGACACGTGGGCATATGACTTCAACGTGAACAATTGGACTCGCATGGACCCGCCCGCAACGCCGTCGCCGCGCAGCTACCACGCGATGGCGTACGATTCCGAATCCGATCGGGTGATCCTCTTCGGCGGGAGTGGGAATGGTGACGTGTTCAACGACACCTGGGCCTACGATTTCAACCTGAACACATGGACAGACATGGACCCGGCCATAAGACCGCCTCCCCGATATGGGCACGCGATGGCGTACGACTCCCAATCCGACCGGGTGATCCTGTTCAGCGGATATGGTCTCAACGGCAAATATTTCGACGACACTTGGGCTTACGACTTCAACGCGAATAAATGGACGAACAAAGACCCCTTCCCGAAGCCGCCGATGCGCTACTGTCACGCGACGGCGTATGATGCCCAGTCCGACCGGGTAATCTTGTTCGGTGGGGATCTTGCCGGCGGTTTGTTCAACGACACTTGGGCCTATGACTTCAATACGAACGCATGGACGGACATGGCCCCCGGCTTGAGCCCGCCCGCCACGCTCTGCGACGCGATGGCGTACGATTCCGAGTCCGACCGCGTGATCCTCTTCGGCGGGTATGTGAGCGGCGTTGGTGTTTCGAACGATACCTGGGCCTACGATTTCAACACGAACACATGGACGGACATGAACCCACTCGTGAAGCCACCCGGCCGATACTACCACGCGACGGCGTACGACTCCGCTTCCGACCGCGTGATTCTCTTCGGCGGGTATGATAGTGGAAGCAATTTCAACGATACCTGGGCCTACGACTTCAACACGAATGCATGGACGAATCTAGACCCTCCGGCGAAGCCTCCCGTGAGATACGAGCACGCGATGGCGTATGATTCCGGATCCGATCGCTTGATCATGTTCGGCGGTGCCGGCTCCTCTGGCTATCTCAACGACACCTGGGCCTACGACTTCAACAAGAATACCTGGACTAACGCCTCCGCCAGCCCGTCCGCCCGATACAGCCACGCGATGGTGTACGACTCTCAGACCGACCGGGTGATCCTCTTCGGCGGTTATTCGGTGGGTCCTGGTTCTGGCTATCTCAACGATACGTGGGCCTACGACTTCAACACGAATGCATGGACGAGCATGGACCATCCCGTCCCGTTGTCCGCTCCACAAAGGCTGACGACCTCGCCCGGTAACACCCAAGTCCGGTTGGATTGGCAAGCGCCCGCTTCTACCGGCGGTTCGACCATCACCGGGTACAACGTGTACCGGGGCGTCGCCGCAGGGAGCCTGACGCTCCTTTCCTCCCTTGGAAACGTCCTCACCTACCAAGACGCGGGCCTGACGAACGGCGTCGCGTATTATTATCAGGTGAGCGCCCAGACCGCAGCAGGGGAGGGCCCGCGATCGAGCGAAGTCGCGGCGACCCCTCGGACGCAGCCCTCCGCGGTCCGTAACCTCCTCGCGACCGCCGGCGCCGGGCGGGTCGTCTTGACCTGGGACGCCCCGATCTCGGACGGCGGGGCCACGGTCTCCGGCTATTCGGTCTATCGCGGGACCGCGCCCGGGAGTTCGGCGCTCTTCGCGACCGTCGGCAATGTGCTCACCTATGCGGATGACGCCGTGACCAATGGTGCGACCTACTACTACCAGGCGGCGGCGCTCAACATCGCGGGCGAAGGGCCACGTTCGAACGAGGTTTCGGCAACGCCGACGGCAGCCGCCGACTCGACCCCGCCCACGGCGGCAATTGGCTCGCTCCCGAACAACACGGTCGTCAATTCCACGACGATCACCTTGACCGGGACGGCGTCCGACAACGTCGCCATCGAGAAGGTCGAGGTGAGCGCGGACGGGTCGACGTGGATCCTCGCGACTGGCACGACTTCGTGGTCCGCGACGCTGACCTTGCGGGAAGGACAAAACACGATCTTCGTGCGAACGACGGATACCTCG
>VBLR01000117.1 GCA_005878665.1 Methanobacteriota archaeon
CGAGCTTCATCCCGGTCCGGTGCATCAGTTTCCGCACGCACGGGATCGGCGCGAACATCACGTCCTCAGGTTTCACGGCCTGGGAGCAGAAGTCTCGGATCGTACCGAGCGGTTCCACGCCGATTTCGCGCGCCCTGCGCTCGCTCATCAGCACCGTCGCGCTCGCGCCGTCGGAAATCTGGGAGGAGTTGCCGGCGGTGAGCACACCGTCTTTCTTGAACACGGGCGGGAGCTTCGCCAAGGCCTCGAGGGTCGTATCCGGCCGGATCCCACCGTCCCGGCTCACCGTCACATCCTTCCCGTCGACCCGGGCCTCGACCGGGACGATCTCTTTCGCAAACCGGCCGGACTCCGTCGCCTTGTTCGCGAACGACTGGGAGCGCAGCGCGTATTCATCGCACGTCTCTCGCGTGAGCCGCAACCGCTCCGCCATGATTTCCCCGCCGATGGCCATGTGGAAGTCGTTGTAGATGTCCCAGAGGCCATCCGTGATCATCGAGTCGAGGACTTCGGCGTGGCCCAGATTGAAGCCCTGGCGCGCCCGCGGCATGAGGTACGGCGCCCTCGTCATGTTCTCCGTGCCGCCGGCGACGATGATCGCATCGGGGTCGTCCTCGATCGCGCGCACGCCTTCGACCATCGCCTTCATCCCGCTGCCACAGACCATGTTCACGGTGGTCCCGCTCACGGTCTCCGGAATCCCCGAGAAGATGACGATCTGGCGCGCACAGTTTTGGTAGAGCCCCGCTTGGATCACGGAGCCGAAGAACAGCTCGCTGACGTCGTTGGGTTCGATGTTCGCCCGGCGGATGGCCTCCCTCACCGCGAAGGCACCTAGCCGGGGAGCGGGGACCTCGGCGAACGCGCCCTTGAACCGACCGATCGGGGTTCGCGCCGCGCCTGCGACGACGACCTGAGTCCTCGACGTCACGTTCCCGTGAGCAGCGAACGAATGATAAGTCTATTCTCGTCAGTGGCCGCCGACCCCGGTGTGAATCATTTCCAGTCCGTGGGCGCAAATGGCTTGGTCGGGTCCAAGTCACGAGGATAATGAAGGTCGGAGGTGCGCGAGCACCGCAGCACTCACGACGTCGGGTCGCTCGCGTTGGACGAAGTGACCCACGCCGCCGATGACCTCTCTCTCGTACGGGCCCGTAAAGTGTCGTTCCTTGGCCGCTGATGTCTCCGGAAAGGTTGCTCCATCATTCGCTCCGTGTACCACCGTGGTGCTGACAGGGATCCGGGGCAATGTCGCTATGCGGGCTTCGATCTCGTCGTACCGACGGTCTCCGGGCGCATTTCCCCAGCGGTGGCGGCAGGAGTGAATCGATACCTCCACGAAGTGTGGGTTGTCGAAGGACCGGGCCGTCGTTTCAAAAGTCGTGTCATCAAGATGCCAATCCGGAGACCAAGCTTCCCAGAGCCACCGGCACAGCCCGCGGGGGTCCTGTTCCAGCGCCACCCGCCCCCGCTCGAGGCCGAAGTACCACTGGTACCAGTACGCCCGCGCCTGATCGTACGATATCCGATCCTTTGGCGTGGACGTGCCGTCGCCAACGGAACACGCAACGGGCCCTTGCGGTCGCTCCGGCCATGAGGCCGCAACCGCGTACGCGGCTCGCGCGCCCCAATCGTGGCCCACCAACATGAATCGCTCGACGCCGACGGCATCGGCAAATTCAATCAGGTCTTGGCCAAGGGCGGCAAGCTGGCCGGATCGGAACGCGGTCTTCTCAAGAAACCGCGTCGGCCCGAATCCTTGCAGGTATGGCGTCAGCGTCCGATACCCGCATCGAGAAGAGGACCGACGACACCGTCCCAGGTGCGGACGTCGTCGGGAAAGCGATGGAGCAGGATGATGGGTTCCGCTCGTGGATTGCCCCGTTCCTCGTAAGCGACTTCCAAACAACTCGTTCGCACACGTTTCGTCGTGTCGCGCATGGGCCTAGGATACCCGGAAAACCGGACTAGGTCTTTCTAACTGCATCTGTGCGACGGTCTCAACACAGCAGGGTCGAGGAGAGCGTCTGAACCGACTCTTCGAACGAGGGAGTCTCATCCAGTCGACAATCCCGGAACGAGCCGCTTGACAGACGGCCTCCAGACGAAGGCCGACGGCCCAATACCCTGTTACATGCCTGAGATCGAGACCGGATCCCCACGCCGAACGAGACCTCCGCGAGCGATGCTGGCATACACACCGACACTCACGCCGTGGTGCTTGGCGGCCGTGCGGAGGATGCTCCCATCCTGCGGCAAATCCCCCTGAGGTAGCGTCGTCATCACACACCGTATGCAAGGACCCGTGAAGGTGACGCGAGTATGATCTCCGATCTGCACGCTTTTCCCGATCCAAGTGTCCTCCACAAAGCCCCGGGCTTGTTCGGCCGCGCGCACGACCACGTTCGGGCGGAAACGGCGAGTCTCGAACCGCCCCTCCGGATTCAGTTCTTGGAGTTTGGCGAGGGTCGCCGTTGTGAGCAGATGCAGCGTTGCCAGGTCGAAGAAGGTCCTCGGTGGCATCGCCTCTTCGGTGACTTTCTCGCGGTGGGAGAGACCTTCGATGTCAGGCCAATACTCCTCGTATCTCGGCGAGTCAGGAGCGGTCGTCACGAACCTGACGGCCCGGCCCAAAGCCTTCGACAGGACTCGGTCGACGTCCGGGGATCCGGATTCGACCATCGTTCCGTCGGGGCACGTCACGATGACTTGGGGCATCTGGCCTTCAGGTTTCGGTGCTTCGACAAACCGTGCGCGGAAGTCGAACATTCGCGCCCATTTCCCCGGATTTTTCGCGCTCACAATCTTTCCGGTGGTCGGATCCAAGAGCGCGTACGCTCGGTCGCCGAGCAAGCCGCGCTCCGTCACCTCCGACGCGTTGAGTTCTTCGCCGATCATGGACTTGACAGGGTACCGCCACAGAGACACGACGTGGCCTAGAGTCCTGGCTTGCTCCGTCATCCGTGCTCACCCCAAGGTTTCTGAATCCGTCCTGGTAGGAAAAGAGTTGCGGGAGACACGATGGTCTCCCACAGTGATACCAAAGCGGAAGCTCATCAATCCGAAGCACGCCTCGGTTCTCCCTTTGACCGCGCCGGCAAGAGGACGCGCAGAAGTGAGGGGCGTTCGGCGCTGCCGATCTCATCCTTCTCGTGAATCGCTCTGGGGGTGCTCCGGCGACCCCTTCCCTTTCTTGCTGGTCGAATCCTTCGTCAAATCCGACGTATAGTCGGGATGCTCGACTCGCTTGTATGCCTCGGCCGGCTTGCCTGCGTTCGGCTCCGTGAGGAGCTTCGCGAGGTAGGCCGTCAAGAGGGTTCCCGCGCCGGATCCATCTCCTCCGGACGTGACGAGGGTATCCGGCGTCACTCGGATATTGCCGTCGCGGACTTCCTCCATGACCTTCACGAGCGCAACCCGGTCGGAACCGAGCACGTCCGCTTGGGCGTGGTAAGCGTCCGCCTGCGCCTCGCCGACCATCCGGATGGCGGCTGCGTTTCCGTCCGCCTGAATGCGCGTCGAGTCGCGCACGCCTTCCGCTTGCTTGATCGCCGCCTTCGCGAGGTTCTCGTTGATCTGAACCTGGTAGGAGGCCTCGACGACCTTGGGCTGGAGGTTCGCTCGCGCCGTCATCTCCTGGACCGCGATGCGCCGCTGCTCGGCCGCCGCCTGCTGTTCGTACTGCGTCTGCTGCTGGATCGCGATCTCCTTGTTCGTCTGGGTCGCGAGGAGCGTCGGGTCGACTGCGATGTAGGAGATGAGCAGGTTCTGCGCTTCGACGTAGTACTTGGCAAACTGGACCCGGGCGCGGTTCAGGGCCTCCTCTTGCAATTGCGACCGGCCCTGCACGAACTCGAGCGCCTTCTTCTCGCCGGCGTTGTTCCGGAACGACGCGTCGATCAAAGGGTGCACGATCTGCTGGATCAGGTTGAAGACGGAACCGAACCGGGCGATGACGAAGGCCGCGTTCTCCGGCAGGATGCGGATGACCATCCGGACGTCGACCTCGAGCTTGAAGCCGTCCTTGGACGTCACGAGCAGCTGGCCGAAGCGGAAGAACGACAGCCCCTTCTCGCCCTGTTCCGTCAGGTAGGGATAGTCCGACTCGTCAACTACAGGATCCGTCGGACGACGCGAGAGACTCGGGGCGTCCGGTCGATCGGACCGAGCCCAGTCGACCATGATCGCGGACGTCGGCACGAGGTACGCCGTGAATGCGACCCGATTCAAGTTGTACTTGCCGGGGGCCACCGGATTGCGCCAGATCCCCCGCCGGTTTCGATCCGGGACGAGCAGCCGCTCGACCGCCGCATGGATCGTCTGGTCGAAGTCCGGGCTGTCCGTGACGGGCACAGGCTGGATGTCGGCCTGGTCGAGTTCTTCCCCGATGTTCGACCGGAGGACGGCCACGAAGCCCGGAGGGACTTCGGCGACCTCGTCGATCTGGACCTGGAAGAGCGTCGGATTGATGTAGTACCGCCCGGGCTGGAGCGTGTCGAGCTGCGGGCCTCGGAAGCCGCCACTGTCGAGGAACGCCTGGCCGTCCTGGAAGAAGTTGTGCGGTCGGGCGCTCGGATGCGCCGCCGTCGGTGCGACCTCGGGCTGGGGCGCCACGATGAACTTCGGAGGAAGCGGCTGCCCGTCTTGGGCCGTAACGACGCCGACCTTCCCGGACCCGACCTCCGTGGCGGGCTGCTTGGCCACGTAGAACAGGAACGGATTGATCCGATACGTCCCCGGTCGGATGATCGCGACCTGAGGACCCTTGAACCCGCCGTTATCGAGGAATGCCTCGCCGTCCTGGAACTGGTTGCACTCGACCTCGTCCCCAAGGAGTCGTCCCTTCGGCAACGGACGCCCGTCGATCGCTTCGACGGTCGCGATTTCCGTCTCGGCAACCTGGACGACCTTGGACCGGCGCATGCTCCACACGACGGGCATCCGCCAATACAGGCCTGGCATCAGGGTCGCCGCCTGCGTCCCGATCTCGCCATGTCGGGCGATGACTTGTCCGGCGGGCATCTTCCGCCCGCCGAGTCGCTTCACCAAGACGCCGACCTCGCCTGCGCGGATCAGATAGAGACCTTTCAGGAAAAACACCAAGGTCGCAGCGAGCGCGAACCCCGCCACAAGCACAACGACCTGAATGATGTCGACCATGTCTGCCACCCTCTGCCTCCGATCCACATATGCCCTCCCGAAGGCATCAGCCTTGTTTGGGCTTCCCGCGGGGATGCCGCATCGGGCTCGTGATTGGGTCTGAGACCACAGGTTCCGGGGCCCGAAGAATTTCCTTCACGATCTCCGAGTCGAAGGGATTCGTCTATTCTTTCCGCTCTTGATTTTCCTTCGCTCGAAATCTGACGATTCTTCGCACCAAGTCGTACGGGATGGGCTTACCGATTGGAAATTGGACTGAACCTTTTCCTTGTTTGTACGGCGACAGTTCCTTTTTGAAGGCATCAATGCCCGAAGGTATCGGATAGAATCCGATGTGATTCTTGAACGCCGCGAAGTAGACCAGCCCTTTGCCGTTCAGTTTGAACGTCGGCATTTGATAGCTGATGGTCTCGACGGCCTCCGGCGCGGCTTTCCGGATTGTCAGCCTCAGCCTCTGAAGGATGCCCTGCACATCCTTTGGGGAGGCTTTGATGTACTCGTCGATCGTCTTGAATTGCTTCTCTTTGCCATCCATACGATTCACCGGGCCATCCTGTGGCTGGCTCTTCACGCTTTCGCGGCGCGCGCCGACGCCGAGGTGTCAGCCGTCCGTTCCGGCTGGTAGCGAAGGATCACGCCACCCGACTTCAGCGGTCTCGCTTCCAGCAAATTCATCTTGATCCGCTCCGAGTTCGGTTTGAATAGCGGATTTCCGCGGCCCAAGAGCAACGGGGTGAGGGCAAGATCGAGCTCATCAAATAGCCCGTGCTTCATGAGCGTCGAAGAAAGATCGGCACTGCCAAAGACGAACAAGGTCTTGCCCGGCTCTTTCTTCAGCTTGATGACTTCCTCGACTACGTTGTCCTTCACGAGCCTCGTGTTGTTCCAGTCGGCCTTCTTGAGCGTTTTCGAGAACACGACCTTCGGGATCGTGTTCATGAAGTCGGCGACTTCGCCTTTCTGGGTCGGCCAGTACGAAGCCATCCCCTCATACGTCACCCGGCCGAACAATAGCATGCCCGTCGACTTCGATTGCTCGATGGCATACTGCTCCAACTCGTCCCCCCAGATGGTGTCGTGCCAGTCGATTTCCCAGCTCTTCGGGCCTTCAAAGAAGCCGTCCAGTGTGACCAGATTCCACATGATGAGCTTGCGCATTCCATTCACCCGAATCCAAAGAGGTCAATCGCTCAAGCCGGATATATCCGCGGTCGTCGCCGTCCGAGCGACCTGCATCAACCCCGAGCCCGGTGAAGCGGTGAGCTCAAAGACCTTCATTCGATCTCTCCTCGCTCCGCAACGGAACCTCGCTCCGGAGTCGCCCGCTCGACGAACGCAGGGACGCTCTCGCTACGAAACCGAAGGGCAATTCCGAGTCCAACCGCGCTCAAGACCGCGGCCGAGAGGAAAGCGTATCGGAACCCGGTCAGCCCCAGCTGCGGATCGAAGGTACTGGCAACGGTCAACACCAGGGACAGGCCAAGCGGGAATCCGAGGCGCTGGGAAGTCTGGATCAGCCCCGAGGCGAGGCCTTCTTCCCCGGGCTTCGTCCCGGAAAGGCCGGCGATGGCGAGTGCCGGGAATCCGATGCTCGCGCCGAGCGACCAGAGAATCGTCCCCGGCAAGATGCCGAGATAGCCCGCGGCGACCGGCAGAGGCGCCAGCATCGCAAGCCCCAACGTCACGAAGGCCGTGGAAATGATGAGCACCCGTTTGAGGCCGATTCGGTTCATGAGCCACGAGGACCCCCATCCGCCGACGAAGAAGAAGATCGCCGCCGCGGGGAGGAAGGCCAGGCCCGCGTCCAGGGGGGAGTAGCCAAGGACCCCCTGCAAGTAGACGGTCAGTACGATGAGCGCTCCGGCGGAGGAGCTCACGACGAGCGAGAGCACGTTCGCGGTCAGGGTCGTCCGGCGGCGCAGGAAGGCCAGTGGCATGAGCGGCGCCTTCGACCGGTATTCGATGGCCAAGAAGGCCGCCAAGATGAGGACGGAGAGTCCCAGGGGCAGCGCCGCCTGCATCGTGAAGAGGCCGTCGGTCGCGGCAATCGTGAACGCGTATACAAGGAGGATCAACCCGGCCGTGACAGTCACCGCGCCGGGGATGTCGAGACGCTTCGACGCCGCACGTGGACCGTTCCGCGCGATGAATCGCTGAGCCAAGATCGTCGCCACGGCTCCGATCGGCACGTTGACGAACATGACCGATCGCCATCCGAACGCCGCGGTCAGGAGGCCGCCCGCGATAGAGCCTGCGGCGAACCCCGCGGATAGGATCGAGACGAGAACCCCGAACGCTCGGTTGCGCTCCTTCCCCTCGGGGAACGTGGCCGCGAGGATCGCCAGGGCCGTGGCGGTCGTCATAGCGGCGGCGATGCCTTGAATCGCCCGCGAGACGACGAGGGAGAGGAGCGATGGTGCAAGGCCCGCCGACAAGGACGACACGGTGAACAAGACGATTCCAATCAGGAAGAGCCGCTTCTGCCCGTAGACATCGCCCGCTCGGCCGCTCACCATCAGGAATCCGGCCAAGGTGAGCCCGTACACACCGGTCACCCACTGGCTCTCCGCGAGCGGGGCCAGGAATTCTCGTTGGATCGTGGGCAGGGCCACTTGGACCACTGAGAAGTCGACGACGTCGAGAAACGCGGCCGCAATCACGACGGCGAGGATCAGCCGGGCGTGGGACACCACCGCGCCACGCGCCTGAGATTCCGCATGCAACTCGTCGGCCGCTTGTTGGTGTCTCACGTTCCCTGTCAACGAAGCACTCTCGCGTACCTGGTTGGCGCGGCCGAAATCGTCGGTCGTTCATGAATCTGCGTTCGGGTCTTTCCGAAGGCCTTAGTATCAACCCGAACTTATCTGAGCCGAATGGAGCCAACAGGTCTCGCCCGCTTCCTTTTCGAACTCGCCTCTGACGAACGACTCGGCATCTTGCAGGCAATCGATGAGAGACCGCTCCGGCACGGGCAAATTGCGCGGGACCTGCGGATGACCGACTCCGAGACGACCCGGCACCTCAACCGCCTCGCTTCCGCGGGTCTGGTGACGAAGAATCCTCGGAGCGAATACGAGCTCACGAACCTGGCCCGCCTCGTATCCGTGGGCTTCCCATTCTTCCGCTTCCTGGTGACGAATCGGGAGTTCATTCTGAAGCACAATGTGCGGGCGCTCCCCCCGGAGTTTGTGGATCGGCTCGGCGCCCTGGGTGAAGGTACATTCGTTACCGGGATGTACGACGTCGCCGCGACCCAGGAGCGCTACCTGCGGGCCGTGAAGCAACGCATCTGGGTCCTGACGGACCAGATGTTCGAGCAGGCCGTCCCGATCATGCGGGAAAAGGCCGCCTCCGGTGCCGATGTCCGGGTCATCCGGTCCCACGAAGGGTTCGGGCGCGGGACGGCTCTCCTTCCCTCGGTCGAGAGAAACTACCCGGTGCGCCTCGTCGAGGAGACCCGGATCTTCCTGGCGGTCCTCGACGACCTCGCGGGCATCTCCTTCCCGACGGTCGACGGCAAGATCGACATGGAGGCGATGCTTCTCCTCAGTGACCCGGTCGGATATCGATGGTCCGCGGATCTGTTCACGCACCTCTGGAATGGGGCTCGGGAATGGCTTGGCCCCTCGGCGACTCGTGACCGGTAGAGACTCGTGGGAGTCCCGCGCCCACGATGATGTCGGTCGGTTCTGGCAGATCCACCCTTTTGTCGACCTCTCTTGAATATTGTTATATAGTCCTGCCAGTTTCGTCGGGCCGAAGAGGAGTCGCAATGGCAGACCCACCGAAAACCGGAAGCATCGTGCACGTCGAGTTCCATGTGAAGGAACCGAAGAAAGTTGAGAAATTCTACGCCACCGTGTTCGGCTGGAAATTCCAGGCCGTCCCGGGCATCGACTACTCGCTGTTCGAGGCGCCGAGCGGCCCGGGCGGCGGCGTCGGGGGACTGCAACCGGGCAACTGGCAGCCGGGAGTCATCAACTATCTGTCCGTCCCGTCGGTCGACGAATATCAGGAGAAAGTCAAGAAGGCCGGCGGGAAGATCCTGATGCCCAAGGCCGATGTCATGGGCCAGGGCTGGTTCGCCATTTTCGAGGACCCCTCGGGCACCCGGATGGCCTTGTGGCAGCAGAATCCGAACGCACCACGGGTGTAGTAGAGGCGAAGTCTCGCACCCTCTGACGTCTGCGGTTAGACGAAACCTTAAGTCGCGGGAGGGTGCGTCCCATCTTCGTGGTGACGTTCGACAAGGCGAAGCTCCGGCAACAGCTCACGCCGCTGCAGTACGATGTCTGTATCAACAAAGGAACCGAGCGACCTTTCACCGGAGAATACTGGGACAACCACGAGACCGGTGTCTACGCCTGCGTGATCTGTGGGCAGCCGCTCTTCGCGTCGGGGACAAAGTACGATTCCAGAACGGGTTGGCCGAGTTTCTGGGCGCCGATCCAGAAGGAGACCGTGCGGGAAGAGGAGGACCGCAGCTTGTTCATGCGGCGGACCGAGGTGGAGTGTTCCAAGTGCGGTTCCCACTTGGGGCATGTGTTCGAGGATGGCCCCAAACCGACGGGCTTGAGGTACTGCATCAACTCCGCCTCCCTCAGGTTCCATCCCGAATGACCCGTCCAAGCCTAGAAATCAGGCGTGAACACAGAAAGGTGTATACACACAACAAAGGTGATCGACGTGCCCGACAAGACAAAGACCGCGAAATCTGCAAATGTGTCGAGACCAAAAATCACGTTCGAGCGCACCTTCCGGGCGTCCATGGAGGAGGTGTGGGAGCTCTGGACAACCAAGGGTGGTCTCGAAATGTGGTGGGGCCCCGAAGGATTCACCACGGCCGTCAGCAAGCTCGATCTTCGGCCAGGGGGCGAATTCGAGTACGCAATGACTGCGACCAGCCCCGATGCGGTTGAGGCGATGAAGTCCGCCGGACTCTCACTCACAAGCGTCGCACGCGGGAGATATGCCGAGATCACGCCCCGGCGGCGGCTCGCCTACGTTACCGTGGCCGATTTCATCCCTGGCGTCGCCCCGTACGAGGTCGCGGCCGTGGTCGAGATCCATCCCGCATCGGGCGGCGTCCGGATGGTTGTCACCGAGGATGCGATGCATGACGACCTGTGGACCCAACGGTCGATGATGGGGATGAACAGCTCGCTCGACAGACTCACGAAGGTCCTCGACGCGCGCCACGGCCAGCGACGCGCACCCCGGTGATCCGGAGAACCGGACATCCAGGCGACCGAGAAAGAAATACGTGGACACCGACCGGAGGCTACCCGCCAGGGGCAACGAGGGTACCGCCCCGTTCCTCCGGGGCGACATCGGCAATGGATCGGGGAGGTCTGCCCTCGTCGCTCGCGTGCAAATCGGACGTCGTTAAGTACGGCCTCTGTGTTCGGCATCATCCTGCTACTCAGGAAGAGAAGGCCATGTGCCGGAACATCAAGACCCTTTTCAACTTCGACCCTCCCGCAACCGATGACGAAGTCCGAGAAGCGTCGCTTCAATTCGTGAGGAAGCTCTCGGGGTTCCACAAGCCGTCGCAGGCCAACGAGGCGGCGTTTCAGCGCGCCGTGGGAGAAATGACTGCGGCTGCCCGGAAACTGTTGGATACCCTGGTGACTGATGCGGGGCCGCGCAGTCGCGAGGTGGAAGCCGCGCGGGCTCGCGCCAGAGCCGCGGAAAGATTCGGGAGCTCCTGAAACGTCCGCGTCTTCGGTGTCGGCACGCCCGGGCCGAAGTTCCCGGCCCTCGGTTACGTTGACGTCGTGATAGCGACGTGCCAGGGTTGATTACTCAAGACCAAGTTAGACGCCGCACGCACATGGGATCGTCTAGAGCCCCGCGCCGATCCTGCCTCCCCGTGGGACTCGCTCTTCTCCTACTCGGGCTTACGGCGGTCAGCTCCACGGTGCCGACGTCCGTGGCTCCAAGTATTCACGGCCAAGCAATCGGATCCGTACCGACCGCCGCGGGGTTCTCGTTGCCGGCTCCGACAGGCACTCTTGATGGAATCGGTAAGCTCGGCTCCCCGATCGTGGGGAAACAGTCCGCCGGGATGAACGCGACACCACCGACGATGGGCTGGAACAGTTGGAACTCATTTGGGTGTCGCGGTCTGACCGAGACGCTCGTCCGAGAAACCGCGGATGCGATGGTGAATGCCGGCCTACTCGCGGCGGGCTACGACACCCTGACCCTAGACGATTGCTGGTCGGCGGTCTCCCGCGACGCCACCGGAAATCTGACGAACGACCCGGTGAAATTCCCCAGCGGGATGAAGGCCATCGGCGACTACATTCACAGCCGAGGCCTACGGTTCGGGATCTACGCCTCGATCGGCACGGCCACGTGCACCGGGGGTACGGCCGGCAGCCTGGACCACGAATACCAGGACGTCGACCAGTTCGCCTCCTGGGGCGCGGATTACATCAAAGCGGATCGATGCGATGCGAGCGGTTTGGTCCTGAAGGATATCTACGCCCGATGGCGTGATGCGATCGTCGCCTCGGGGCGCCCGATCATCTTGAGCGCGAGTGACAACACCCCGACCGACGAGCCGTGGGCCTGGGGACCCGTGACGGCGCATCAGTGGCGCATGTCCGGCGACATCTCGGACGACTGGGGGACGATGATCGGCATCTTAGACCGCAATTTCGCTCACGCGGCCGCCACGGCGCCCGGGACGTACAACGATCCGGACATGCTCGAGGTCGGTAACGGAGGCATGACGGACGCCGAGTATCGGACGCACTTCGGCCTCTGGGCCCTCATGTCGGCACCTCTCATCGCGGGCAACGACGTCCGCAGCATGAGCGACGCGACCCGCACGATCCTCACGAACCCCGAGGTGATCGCGGTCGACCAGGACCCACTCGGCTTCCAGGCAACGCTGGCCGTGGATCACGGGAACGGCCTGCAAGTGTGGTTCAAGCCGCTCGCGGCGACGGGCGCCCGGGCCGTGGGGCTTCTGAACCGCGGCGACGCCACGGCGACAATCACGGTCGATTGGAACGCGATCAACCTCGGCGCCGGGGACGCCACGGTCCGCGATCTGTCGGCCCATGCGGACCGAGGCTCCTTCAGAGACAATTACAGCGTCAGCGTGGGCCCCCATGAGATGGCGCTGCTCCGCGTGGTCGGCACCGATCGGGTGGTGAGCGACGGGTTCCTGGGCGATCAGCCATGGACGTACATGGCGAACGAGCTCGGGCCCGTCGAACGAAATGCAAGCAACGGCGGGAGTGGAACGGGAGATGGCGGCCCGCTCATGCTGAACGGTTCAGTGTACGCGACCGGATTCGGTGCCTACGCCCCGTCCGCCCTCGAGTTCCGCCCGAACGGAGCGTGCCTCACCTTCACCGCGGACGTCGGGGTCGACGACGAAGTCGGCCGCCTCGGGAGCGTCCTCTTCCAAGTGTGGGGCGACGGGCGGAAACTCTTTGACGGCGGTGTGATGACCGGGGACACGCCCACCGAGAGCGTCAACGTGAACATCGGGGGCGTCCAGAGTCTGCGCCTGCAGATCGTGGCCGTCGATTCCACGAGCGAAGATCACGCGGACTGGGCGAACGCCCGAGTCAGTTGCGCGGCCGGTCGGCCTCCGAATGAACCGCCAAATGAACCTCCAAAGGCAAGTTTCACTGCGACGCCGTCTCACGCGGCACCGTGGACTCTTGTAATCTTCGATGCCGAAACCTCAATGGACCCCGATGGGACAATCATTTCCTACGAATGGGATTTCGGCGATGGGTTCAACGGGAACGGGGTCGTTGTGGGCCATGCCTTCGTGCGTTCGGGACGGTTCTCGGTCGTGCTCACGGTCGTCGATAATCGCCAGACCGCGAACGCCACGTCGTCCGAAATCACGGTGAACTTTCCTCCGATGGCGGCGTTTTCGGTGAGCGCGAGGGCTGCTCCGTCGGGCTGGCCGATCCGTTTCGACGCCTCCCTCTCGACGGACTCAGATGGTACGATCGTATCGTACGCTTGGGACTTTGGCGATGGGCAGACGGACATCGGGATATCGGTCACTCATGCGTATGCGCACAACGGGACGTTCACCGTGCATCTCGCCGTGACCGACGATCTGGGCGCGATCGATCGGGCTGAGGGGTCGATCGAAATTGGAAACCGAGTTCCCACAATCGTCTCCGCAAGTCCACAGGCATTCGTAGTGATGGGGGCCAACGAGGTGAACACGTTTGTCGTCGTCGCGTCGGATCTCGATGGCGACCCGCTGACGTATTCATGGATCGTCGACGGCGTACCCGTCAGCGGTTCGTCCTCGTCCTACGCGTTTGTTGCCTCGAACGTCGGGAGCCATGTCGTCCGGGTCGTTGTCTCGGATGGATATTCCGAGGTCGATGTTGGGTGGGCGATTGAGGTCAGGTCATCCCCACAACCTCCGGGGGCGCATCTTGAACCCGTCGGTGCGGGTCCGTTCATCGAGGTGTTCTCCGGGATTGCGCTCGCCTCCCTCGGGGTCCTCTTCCTCATCCGAAACTTGCGTCGGCGAGGACGTTGAAACAATCGCGCCCGAGCGATGACCACCAGCCCCAGCCCGCGCGGGGGGCGCGCTCCGCTTTTCGATGCGACGTCGTCGATTCCGAGTGTATCGTGTTATCCCAACCGATTATCGGAACGTGCCGGCGGGGAGAATAGTAACATGAGCGGGACTCCTGATGCTGTGGGCCTCTGGGAAAACACGCAATGGAACACACGAAACGCGTGTTCGTGGCCCTTACGGCCTCCGCCCTTCTCGTCCTCCTGAGCCTCACGGTCTTCACCTCGAACACAAGTCTGCCGACCAACCCAGCCGGCACGGTGAGGGCCCTTGCCCCGACGAACAACTTCGACCAGTTCGTCATCGTGCTGATGGAGAATCACGACCTATCCGACATCTATGGGCCAGCCACATACATGACCCAACTCGCGGATCAAAACGCCTTCGCGCAACACTGGGCCAGCATCACGAATCCCTCGCAGCCGAACTATATCGCGCTGATCGGAGGGAGCACCTTCGGAGTCTCGGGGGACGGCAACCATCCGAACCTAAACCAGAAGACGATCGTAGACATCGTCGAGACCTCGGGTCACACGTGGAACGCGATCGCGGAAGGGAGCGGCTCCGGCTGTTCCATCAACCCGGACCGAGGCGAGGACCACTTTCCGTTCCTGTCCTACACGACGATCACGGGCAATTCGGCGCGGTGCGCGAACCTCCACTCCGGCGGCCCGGCGGACGTCGTCGCGGCGCTGAACGCGGGCACGAACTTCATCTGGTTCACGCCGAACGATGGGCACAACATGCACGACAACTCCGTGGCGTCGGGCGACTCGTGGCTGCAGAGTTGGGTGCCGCAGCTCTTGAGCGCGATGGCCGGGAAACACGCTACGCTCTTCATCACATACGACGAAGGATATGCGAGCCCTCCGTTGGTCTATTCCGGGTTCAGTGGCCCCGCGGCCAAGCAAGCGTACAAGTCCACGACCTCGTACACCCACTATTCCTTGTTGAAACTGATCGAGGACGTATGGGGCGGAGGGAGCCTCGGCCAAGGCGACGTCGGTGCGGCGTCTCCGTTGGAATTCTTCGGGGCAGGCGGCCCCGCGGTCCCGGACTTTTCGATCGCGGCAAACCCTGCAAGCGTTTCGTTCATCCCGGGTCAATCCGCAACTTCGACGATCAGCCTTCAGTCGACGGGCGGTTTCACGGGGAGCGTCGCGCTGACGACCGCCTCTTCTCCCGCGGGAGTGACCGGGTCCTGTTCGCCGTCGACGGTCAGCGGGAGTCAGACATCGACGTGCACCCTGACCGGCACGACGGCGGGTTCATACGCCGTCACGGTGACAGGCACGAGCACATCCCTCACTCACACAGCGTCGATTTCCGTGGCGGTGACGACGACTCCGCCGCCGGGTGGAGGCCCTCCGGGCGGCCGCGACCCGCTCCAGTGGCCCTTTTCGCGGGATAGCATCTGGAACCTCCCTATCGGCGCCTCGGCCGTCTACGTTCCCGCGAACATCCAACAGGCCACGCAACGGGGGATGACCACGGATCCGGACGTCATCATCTTGACGCCGAACGCAACGATGACCGACGTCTATTACAACTCGGACGGCTGGACCGGCGGAAGCCGGTGCGCGCCGCAGGGAAACGTCCTCGCCAACGCGCCGATCCCGGACAACTTCGTCGTCCAGGGCGCCGGGTCCGGGAACCCGGACGGCACGACGCCGAATTACGCGACGGCAATCCTCATGTCCGACGGCCACACCCTGACCCAGGGGCAACCGTTCGCTCGGTGCACGGCCGGAGGTCCCGCGACCATGTGGTGGTCGCTGTCGAACGACCTCTACGGGACCGGCGTGGACGGCGGCCATGGTGGCTCGCGCCTGTCGAGCCTCGGCGGCACGATCCGCCTCGGGGAACTGGTCACCGGTGGCGTCATCCGGCACGCGATGAAAGTCAACGTGTACGGACTCAACGACTACTATTACGATGGCACCACGCAGGGCTATCGCTGGCCCGCGAGTCAGGCGGACGGCTGTGCCGCGACATGCTACGGAGGCACGACGCCGGCTCTCCGCATGGGTTCTCTCCTGGCAATCCCGGCTTCGGTGAACATCGACAACCTCGGACTCGAGACGGAACCCGCGAAGATCCTCGCGCGGGCGTTCCAGGATTACGGCGCGTACGCCGTGGACGACACGGCATGGTCGGTCTACGCGATCGCAACGGAGTTCAGCCCGCAAGGCCGTGTCGACGACGAATTCAGCACGGCGTGGGGCTTCCCGATCAACGCCGCGAGCAAGGGCGTGCCGTGGGCGCGAGACATGGACCGGCTCTTCGGCGCGCTCAATGTGGTCGACAACTGGGACGAGGCGCAATGGCTCACGGTATCCGGATCCAACGGAGCCCAAGGCGCGGGCGGTGGCGCGCCGATCGTCGCGTGGGCTCCCGAATTCGGCGGGGCCGCGCCCGGTCCAACGGGGCCCGGCGCCCCATCCGAGCCCGCCGCGCCGCCGTCGCTCCCGTCCCTGCCCGTGGAATGGGTCCCCGCCGTCGTGGGCCCCGGTCTCGCCCTGGGTTTGCTTCTCATCGCCTTCGCCGCGTCGCGCCGCTCCGCCCGGAGCCGAAGGCGCACATCCCCCGCGAAGCGCGCGAGGCCTGACCCTACGCAATCCGACCCCATGCAGACGTCCGCGAACCGAGGGGCCACGGGCCGGCCTCGGCGATACATTCCCCCGGAAGAGTTCGAGGACGAATCGTCCGACTCCTAGCATCCGATCATTCCGTCGGATCCCGAAACCGAGTCGCCGGGAGCGAGCACCTCCGCGGTTTCGGCCTACCGTCTCGAAGCTTTATGTTTCTCCCGTCGTACCCCCGAGGCCGTGTCTCGTCCCGATCGCAACACGTGGCTCGCGGATCCGGTCCAGCCGGCGGCGCGCTATCGCTACCTCGTCGAGATTGAGGGCGCTTCGCCGGAATCCGACGAGGCTCGGGTCGCACGCGCGCAAATCCCCCGCCACGGCTGGGCCGCTGATATCTTACGTAGACAAGACGCGCGCGGCTTCTGGGTCCACCGCAAGACGCTGTACCGACCGAAGTACGTGGCGACGAACTGGCGCCTCCTCGCGCTCGCCGACCTCGGTCTGACCGTCCATCATCCGCGGGTCCGCCGCGGTGTCCAGCTGATGCTCGAGGACTATGGCGGGTCGGACGGACCCTTCACCCGACGCGGCGGCGAGCCCCACTTCTGCTTCGTCGGCAACACGGCGCGGATGATGATCCTCTTCGGCTTAGGCGATGACCGGCGGGTGCGCGCCTCGCTCGACTGGCTCGCAGACCGGCAGCTCGACGACGGCGGTTGGGACTGCTTCGGCCGTCCGAACGGAACCCTCGATTGTTGGGAGGCACTCGCGGCGTACGCCGCAATCGGTCGCCGGCGGTGGACCCGAAAATGGAAACGCGCCGTCGAACGAGGGGCCGAGTTCTACCTCGAGCGCCGACTCCTCCGTGAAGGTCGCGGCCGATACCCACCGTGGGAGAGGCTGCATTCTCCAAACCACTATTATTACGACATCCTCGTCGGCCTCGAGACGATCATCCGCCTCGGCTACGGCGATGACCCGCGCACGAAGCCCGCGCGGGATCTCTTGAAGCGAAAGATTCGGCCGGACGGGACGTGGACGACGGAGGCGGCCCATCCCGATCTCGCGCCAGGGGCGAACTACAGCCGGGATCCCGGGGTGCGTCCGTTCGGCCTCGAACGACTCCATGCCCCGAGCAAATGGATCACGTTGCGGGCGGTGGCGGTCCTGGGGGATGAGGCGAGGGCTCGTTAGGATTTGATCGGCCCGAGTTCCGCGGGGAATTCCACCGAAAAGCTTCAATCCCCGGAAGCCGACTGGAATGGGCAGGGGACCCGGCCTCTTGGGAACGTGCGAACGCTGCGGGCATCGCCGATGGCGCCTCAGCCTCAGTCGGTGCATGGTGTGTGGGGCGGTCCTCTGCGAGAACTGCCAGATGGTCGCGGGCTATGCCCAACCCGGTCCGGCCGCGTCGCAGCCATTGTCGAATCCGGCCCTCCGGTACTCGACCATCCCGGCGTATCACACGGTCTGCTCCTGGGAGTGCTTCGACCGCTGGGCATGGACGTTCATCTCCCGCGGACATGCGCCCGGCATGTTCGGTCAGCACTACATCCTGGGCGGGGTTCGACTGCACCCGGGGACCGCGGGACGAGCCGTCGCGATGGCGGAAGACCACCGGCGCGGCCAAATGCTCGAGCAGGCGCGTCACCTGATCGAGGCCGAAGACCACGAGGCGGCCGCCGGCATCTACCAGACGCTCGGGATGTGGAAAGAGGCGGGCGAAATCCGGAGGAACGGACGCCGTCAGATCGTGACCCAGGTCCACGTGAACGTGAACGATCTCGTCGATCAAGTGCGGAAGGCGGGGATCATCACCGACTACATGTGTCCCGCGTGCCGCGGGCACATCCGCATTACCGGGGAGACGACCCTCGCGACGCTGAGGAACTGCCAGTATTGCGGTTCGGCGGTTCAGACCACCGATCTCGTCGACTTTCTGACGAAGGTGGTCGGCTACTCATAGGACTGGCTACGCTCCCTCGGTGGCGTCCATCGCCGCGGTGACGAAGCGGCTCTCGGCCTTCTCAATCAACGGCGCCGGATCCGGCGTCATCGATTTTCGTTCCGGGGAGTCGTAGTACGCGGCGTCCCTCGCCTCGAAGCCATCGGGCCCGTCGTACGAGAGGATCCAAATGAACCGGTTCTCGTCGGGACAACCCACGCTCCATCGACGCGGAAACCGAATTTCCGCCGCGAGGGAAGGACGCCACGGGTCCACCCGTCCAACCATTCGGCCATCTTGCCCTCTTTGATGCTGTACATCCGGAGCTGCGAGACTGTTTTCACGAGATTCCTTCCGCGTGGTCGGTGTTCTGCCCTCACGAAGATAGCGGCGATCCGCAGTTTGCGCAGAACGTGGCAGTGGACGAGCTCGAAAAGCCACACCGCGAGCAGGTGATTGTCATGGAATCGGCAGGCGCCGTCGCATCAGGAGGCGATTGCGTAGGCGGAGTCGCCGCCACCGGCGCCGCGGATGGCGACGCAGCTCCGGGCGGAGGCATCGGATATCCCCAAGCGGACGGCCCTGGAACGGCCGCGTATAGGTGCGCGAGGCCGGCCGACACCCGCTCTTTCGTCTTTCCGACGATCCAGAAGAACATCACGTACCCGACGAGCGCGAAACCGGGCGGGAGGAAGACGCCGCCCACCAGGAGCGAGAAGAGTCGGCTGGCCTCTCCCTGGCCTACCGGCGACGAAGGATTCGAGATGATGGAAAGGATCCGAACGGTGACGGAGCCGACGACTGCAATGCCGATGACCCCGAGCGCCGGGATCAGGATGCTCGCAATGTCCGACCACCGTCTCGTCTCCGGAGGTTGAAGGGATCGCATCATGAACCGATACATCTGGCCCTTCGAGCTCACCCCGGCCGTCCAGAACACGGTCACGAGGAGCGGCACGTAGAGGATCGCCGGGGCTGGACCGCCGAACAGGAAGACCGAGCCGCCCGCGAGGAGGAGGTATACGACCAGGATCGCGGCGAGAGTCGAGAGCGTCGTCCCGATCCATTTGAAGAGGACTCCGCGCCTCGCATTCGCGGCATGCTCCGGCCCGTACTCGTCCGCGCCATGATGCATCCGGATCACGGCCATGAGGCTCACAATGAAATTGATCACGAACACGATGATGAGACCGCACACCGCTGAGCCGGTAATCGCGGCGGCGGCAATGGCGCTGACCGGATCCGAGACCGAAATCAGGACCGACGAGAGGCCCACGATGAGCGCGAAGACACCGAAAATCATGTCCAGAATCAGGGTGACGTAATACGTCTGGATACCGCGAACCGTATCGGGCTTGACGACGACGCTTGGCCAGTAGGGGATGGGCAGTCCGGACGCTGCGGGGCTCGGGACGGCCACGGTTCGAAAGCGGTCCAAGCGGCGATAAAGATATCGATGATGCTCGGTCGCATCTTGGTCCGACGCTCAAGGCCCGAACGTTTCGCTGGAGGCAATCCGCGCCGCCAACGCCGTTCGGAGGACCTCGAGAGCCGTCGGGGCAACCTTGTACTCACCGAGCTCGCGGAGCGGGATGAATCGCGCGTTCGCGGCGTCCGTAGCCGGGAAGGGTTCCCCGCGTACGTATTCGCAGAGCACCTCGATCAGGACGTAGTGCCAGCGGACCTGGCGGCCCTCCAGCTGGATGAAGTCCCGTACGTCGAGCACGCGGACGGGCCGCACATCGACACGGGTCTCTTCCAAGGTCTCCCGCGCCGCGGCGGCCTCGACCGTCTCGCCGATCTCTAAGGCCCCGCCCGGGAAACTCCACAGGCCCCTGTTCGGATCGGCTCCCCGCTTGACCAGGAGGACGGCCCCGTCCCGGAACACGACCGCGCCGACGGCGGGGACGGGGTGGGTTGGGAACTCGTTCCGAGACGACACGGACCGAGGAAGCCGACGCGGGCCATCAATCCTACGGCGAGGCTGCGGGAACGGTCCCGCGCCTCGAGAAATCGAAATCGTCGAAGGTGCGCTGATGCAAGACATAGTGGAGGACTTCGCTCGTCTGGATGTACCGCGACATCGGGATGTCGAGTCGGGTCTGCAGATACGCCAGGGTCGCGGCCATGGAAGGGAAGCGCTGCGGCGGGCGGCGGAGTGCCTCTCGGACATGTTCGCGCACGTTCCAGACGCCGACCGGCATGATGTATCCCGGATGGGTCTCTCGGAGGATGACCGTCGCAGCCTGCCGCTGTTCCCGGGCCAACCCTTCCGCGACGGCGAGGCGGGCCGCGTAGTAACATCCGCCGATGCTCGCGTACGTCGTGCGACCGTTGAAGCCCTCGTGATCTCCGAACATCACGATGTCGCGGCCCAATGGATTCCACAAGGTGTTCGGATACCACGCTTCGATCAGCTCGTAGCGCCAGGGTCGGGGAATCATCACGACGAGGAATCGGTCGTCAAATCCGATCGCCTCGTACACCCGAATCTCGTTGATCAGTGGGAACGCCTCGACGCGATCGCGGAGCTGCTTGCCAATCGTATCGTCGACGGCCGTGATGGACCAGCGGGTCGGCACGAACCGACGGTTTTTCTCGAGCCCGAATGCGCCGACACTGAAGGCCCGCTGGATTTTCGACACCGGGGTACCGCGGCCGTAGAGATCGACGACCGCCTCCTTGGCCCGCAGGTCCGTGTCGGAAAAGGCCCGATCCAGATTCGGGTCGACCTTCAGCGTGCCGACATCGAGACGGCGCAACGGCGCGGAGGGCCCGAACGGTTGGATGTTGTCATCGAGGACAACCCGACCGAGCGGTTTCCGAGAGAATCCCACCTCGACATCCGCAGGAGACGTCCCTAGGGCGAGTTCGCGCGTCCGCTCGACGATCCGACCGCCGCCGTCCACGTCTTGCACATGGACGCGGTGCATCCCCCGGACGAGTTGCGACCGAAACTGGACGATGTCCTCCATCGAATGGCCGATCCACGCTTCGGGGGTATCGAGGATCTGGGTGTCGCCGTGGACGGGCGGCACGAGCGGGCCCACGTACACCTTCGGATATCCGAACCGGCCGACGAAGACGCCGGGGGGAGACGATCCGTCCATCTCCACGCGGTCGATCATCGGGGCGGTCTTCATCATGAAGTCCCAGCGGACGAGGATCGGGCAGCGCGTCTTGCCACAGAGGAGCTTTGCGCCTCGGCACTGGATGCACAACCCGCTCGCGATGGCCGCCCGCGTGTCCGCGTCGAAGATCGCCGCGAACGCGGCCGGCGCAGGCTGGACCGGGAGGGAGAGCATCGCCGTCTCACGGACCCGAGGAGACTTAAGAACGTGGCGGCGGGATGGGCGAAGCGGAACGCGAAGGGTTATCCGTGCCGCCGGGAGTTCCCGAATCGTGAAGGAGAATTCTCCTCTCGCGCTGACGACGGAGGACCGCATCCTCCTGTACTTCTCCGACTTCCGTAACATGGAGGAACGGTACGTCCTGCCGCAGGCGCTCACGCAGAAGGCGATCGCCTTCGCGGCCGGCATCCAGCGGAAACACCTGTCGCGGTATCTCGATGAGATGGTGCGCGACGGCTTCCTGACCGAGACGAAGGCCCACATCGAGGGCGAGAAGCAACGGATGCTCGCATACTACCTCGCCCCGCGCGGGTGGGAGCGCGCGATGGGGATCAAGGAGCGCCTGTCGAAAGTCCGGGTGCCCGTGAAGGTCGCCGGCACGACGAAGGAGATGAGCCTCGAGGAGATCGACCGCGCGACATCCGTCCATCTGACTCTTTCGGATATCGTGCGAGAAGCGATGAACGTCGACGAGCTGGACCTGGAATATCTCGAGGGGATTGATGACCGGCGAAAACGCGCGATGGACGAGCGGGTGAAACGCCTCGAGGACTACACGCGAGCCGTCATGACCGCCTGGAAGGATGGTCGGGTCAGCGCGACGGAGCGCCTCCTCGTGGAGCAGCTGAGGGAGAACCTCGGGATTTCGCGGGAGGAACAGGAGCGTATCGAGAGCGAGGTCCTGGAGGAAGTGATCGAGAACCGCGCGGGGATCTATCGTGCGGTCGCCGCTCAGGCCCTGGAGGACGGTCCCGTGACCGAAGACGTGCGCGAACTCCTCGAAGCCTTGCGCAAGAAGCTCGGCCTGTCCTCGCACGATTGCCGAGAAATAGAAGCGGCTCTGACGAAGAACGCGGCCTAGCGGTTGGCCGACCCAGAACTGAGTGATTCATCCCTTGGCACCAGGATCATTTAAGCGCCTCCACGACCAGGTTACCAGCCTTTCGATGTTCGACGATGCGAAGGAGAGCTGGTGGAAACCACGCGGTTTCTCCTTCCTGGACTGCTTGGACTTCGGAGAAGCCGGCCGATTTCAGCATGGATTCGAGAAGTGGGTGGGAATAGACCGCGTGATGCTCATGGCCGAAGAGGCCGCGATTGAGTGCCACCATCGCTGACGCGTCCAAGTCATCCAGCCTCCAGATGCGAGGCCGTCCCCCAGTTTCTCGCTCTCTCTCCATCGTGTCGATTCGAGGCACGCTGATACGAAAGACTCCACGCGGACCTAGAATGCGACACACCTCGCGGAGGATGTGAGGAACCTGATCGATGTGGAAGTGTTCCAGAACGTGTTCGCAGTATACCGCCTCCGTGACCCCGTCGTCCAGAGGGAAGCGGTTCAGGAAATTGAAGCGCAAATCCGCCGGTCCGATCATGTCGACGTTGCACACGCCCGGTCGGATGGTCGGACCCGACCCGAGGTTGATCCATCTCAGGGAGGCGTACCGGAGAGGGCGGAATCTCTTCCAGTATCGGACCTTAGCCCTCGTAAGGCGGAAGCGGTCCAGATAGGGGTGGGTCAGAAACGAATCGATGAGTCTGCCCGCCAAATCCCGTATTGTGGGCTCGGTCAATTGCCCCCCCCCCGCGGCCCAATTGACACCCTCTGCTTTAAGCATGCGAGGCCTGTGGTCCGAATCGCAATTCACTCATGGAATCTAAAGGCCAGGGTTCGCCCGCACGGCGACGAAGTCGGTCCGGACAGGAATGCCATCGACTTCAGCCCCCTGGAGGAGCACCCGATCGCCTCGTTTGACTTCGTCCCTCACGAAAGCCCAGTAGGGGACCCCGTCCACGCGAACACGCGCGTTTCGGTTCCGAGAGACCCACGAGACGACGGCTTCGCGCCCTATGTAGTCGCGACGCCATCGCCGACGGAGAAAGGTCCCGAACTGTGCGACGACGAGGCCGGCAAGCCAGAGGGCGGTTGCCGCAACGAAGTCTGCGGTAAGCCCGGAGTGCAAGGGACGAGTCGCGAAGACGAATCCGATGTACGCGAGGCCAGTCACTGCGACGCAAGCGCCGAGAACGGCGCAGACAAAGGCGACCCGAGCCCTCCCCATGCGTTTCGGCCCGTCGCACACCACTTCGCTAGTTGAACCTTCGCTGCAGGTTTTGCGAATGGCCAACGAAGGCCCGAAGGTTCTCTGCCCTGTAATGATGACCCGTGGAACATCGGGATGGACGGGCTCCCGACTTTCCTCCCCCGGCGGACTTCTGCGTCTAGCGTGCGACGAACAACCGGTATTTCTGGGTCGGGTCCGAGATCTCCATCTCGATCCGTTTCGCGATGAGCTTCTCGGGATGATGGACGCTCGGGACGCGCTGATCGAGATCCTGGAACGATTTGAAGGGACCTTTTTTGCGCTCCTCCAGGATCCCCCACATCGTCTTCTTGCCGAGGCCCGGCAACAGTTCGAGCATGTGGAAGCGAGTCGTGATCGCCTGCGCGCGGTTGAAGAAGTCCACGAACTTCTCTTCTTTCTCCTTGACGGTCTCCGCGATCACGAAGGGCAACTCCTTCTGAGCGGCGGTCGTAAGCTCCTCGTATCCGACCCGGCGTTTCACATGGAGGACCTCCGTGCGCATGTCG
>VBLR01000172.1 GCA_005878665.1 Methanobacteriota archaeon
GAAGAAGCTCGCTTCGGATAAAGGTTCAGACCGCGTCCGGGAGCGGGACTCAGCCCTCGAGTAATCCCTTGTTCCGAAGCTCCGAATACGCGTTCGCGAAACCGTCTTGGGCCTCGACCGTCCGTCCCCAGTCGACGAGCTCGCGCATTCCTTCGTCGAAGGACACCCTCGGTTCGTAGCCCAGGAGCCGGCGGGCGAGGGAGATGTCCGCGAAACAGTGCCGTACGTCGCCGGCGCGAAACCGATGTTCGATCGTGGGCCGAAGGTCGCTTCCGTAGAGAGCCAGGAGGACCTGCGCGACGTGCAGGATGGACACCCCCTTGCCAGTGCCCACGTTGACCGCATGGTAGTCCGCGCCATCCGTGTTCATCGCGAGGATGCAGGACCGGACGACATCGTGGACGGACACGAAATCACGGGTCTGATTGCCGTCCTCGAAGACGACCGGAGGCTGCCCGTTCTTGATCCGGCTCTGGAAGATGGCTGCGACCCCGGTATATGGATTGTTGAGGCTCTGCCTCGGGCCGTAGACGTTGAAGAAGCGCAAGGCGACCGTCGGGATCCCGTAGGTGCGGCCCGTCACGAGACAGAGTTCTTCTTGGTCTCGTTTCGTGACCGCGTACACACTATTCGTCTGGAGCGGTTTCGTCTCCGGCGTCGCGATCGGGGTGAGGACCTTCCCACAATTTGGGCAGTGGGTCTCCCAGTCCTTCTTCGCCAGCTGTGCCTCCTCTCGAAGCGACGGGGCGACGGCGCCGTGGGTCGGGCATGCGTACGCGCCCTCGCCGTAGATGGACATGGAAGAGGCGACGAGGAGCTTCTTCACGCGGTGGCCGTCGACGAGGGCCTGGAGGAGCTTCGCCGTCCCGCCGACGTTCGCCTCGACGTACCGGGTGACCTGGTACATGCTCTGGCCGACGCCGACCATCGCGGCGAGGTGGACGATGATCTCGGCATCCGACAGGGCCGCCTCGAGGACGCCGGGGTCGCGCAGGTCCTTGAACGTGTAATGGGCCTTCGGGTTCAGGTAGGCCGGCTCCGCCTTGTGGACCTGGGGTTCCAGGTTGTCGATCACGTCGACTTGGTGTCCGCCGGCGACGAGTTCGTCGACCAGGTGGCTGCCGATGAACCCCGCTCCGCCGGTCACGAGAACGTGTTTCGTCATGTCTGCCCCTCGATCCGCTCGCGGAAGGTGTCGATCGTGCGACGAAGGCCGTCCTCGAGGGACACCTTCGGCTCCCACCCGAGGAGCGCCCGCGCCTTCGTGATGTCGGGGCAACGGACCTTCGGGTCCCCCGGGGGGAGCGGATGATGGACGACGCCGACGTGGCGCCCCGCGATCTTCTGCACCAGGTGCGCAATGTCGTTCACGGACCGCTCGTCCGGGTTGCCGAGGTTCACGGGTCCTTCGACTCGGTCCGCGACGAGGAGCCGCCACACGCCTTCGATCGTGTCGTCCACATAGCAGAAGGATCGCGTCTGGCGTCCGTCCCCATACACGGTGAGGGGCTCGCCGCGGAGGACTTCCCCGATGAAGTTCGGGATCACGCGGCCGTCGTCGAGCCGGAGTCTCGGGCCGTACGTGTTGAAGAGGCGCGCGATCCGCACGTCCATGCCATGGCGGTGATGGTAGGCCATCGCCATCGCTTCGGCGAATCGCTTTCCTTCGTCGTATACGGATCGCGGACCGACGGGATCCACGTGGCCCCAGTAGGATTCGGGCTGCGGATTCACCTCCGGATCGCCGTAGACCTCCGACGTCGACGCGAGGACGTACCGCGCCTTCTTCGCCTTCGCGAGGCCGAGGGTCTTATGCGTCCCGAGGGCGTTCGCCTTCAACGTCTGGATCCCGAACTTCGCGTAGTCCGTCGGGCTCGCGGCGGATGCGAAGTGCAACACGAAGTCCACCTTTCCCGGGATGTGGATTTCCTCCGTGACGTCGTGCCGGACGAGGGTGAACTTCGGGTGCGTCTTGAAGGCCTTGACGTTCGCCGGCGTCCCGGTGAGGAAATTGTCGATGGCCACGACGCCGTGGCCCTCCGAGAGCAATCGCTCGCAGAGATGGCTGCCGAGGAAGCCCGCCCCGCCGGTGACGACGGACCTAGGCATTGTCCAGCAACTCCTTCAGGAAGGCCCTCGCCGCGCCTTTCAGCTCCGGGTGCCGGAGGGTCAGCTCCACGTGCGCGCGGAACCAGTCGATCTTCGTGCCGATGTCGTATCGCCGCCCCATGAACCGGTACGCGTAAATCGGTTCGTCCCTCCGGAGGTGACGCAACGCGTCCGTCAACTGGATCTCTCCGTTCTTCCCGGGCTTTGTCTCTCGGATCGCCGGGAAGATTTTCGGCGTGAGGATGTACGTCCCGGAGATCCCGAGCCGCGAGGGCGCCTGTTCCGGCGAAGGCTTCTCCACGAGGTCCGCGACTTCCATCGTGCGATCGTCGATGACCTTTCCGGGGTCGATGATCCCGTAGTCGGAGACTTTCTCCGTGCGGACCTCCTCCACGGCGATCACCGGGTGGCCGAGCCGGCGATAGGCGTCCCAGAGCTGCTTCGCCACGGGCGGGTCCGCGACGTTGATCGTGTCGCCGAGGATCACGAGGAACGGCTCGGCCCCGACGTGCTTCTCCGCCTGGAGGATCGCGTCGCCCAGGCCGCGCGGCTCTTTCTGCCGGACGAAATGGAAGTGGGCCTTCGAGGTGAGCGCCTCCAGGTCTTTGTAGGCGCGCCCGGCCGAGTCCTCGCGGATGACGGCGTCCCACTTCGGCGAGGCGTCGAAGTAGTCCTCGATCGCGCGCTTCTCCCGGCCCGTGACGATCAGGATGTCCGTGACGCCGGATGCGATGGCCTCCTCGACGACCCAATGGATCGCGGGTCGATCCACGACGGGCAGCATCTCCTTGGGTTGTTCCTTCGTGAGCGGGAGGAAGCGGGAACCAAGGCCCGCGGCGGGGATCACGGCCTTCATCGACAGCGGGCAAAAGACGCGCCTATGATAAACCCATCTTCAACGAAGGTCCGCCTCCGCCGGGTTCGGGGGGGCAAAGCCTTTCGAGGACGCGTCGCATCGGCTTTTCGGCCTCTCGGCTGGAAGGCGCACGATGACGTCGAAGGGACCGGAGCGATCGCTGACGATCCACCACGTCGCCCCGCATTTCTATCCGGAGATCGGCGGACTGGAGGACAGCGTTCGCCGCTTCTCCGCCTGGCTCGTAGAGCGCGGACATCATGTCGTGGTCCACACGTCCGCGTTGACCATCTCGGGCGAACGCCTGGCCCCACGAGACTCCATCGACGGAATCGAGATCCGGCGCTACGAGCCGATCGCGCGGCGGGGATACTATCGAACGCTCTTTCGGCCGGACCTTTCGGCCGCGCAACTGATCCATCTTCACGGATACGCGGTCCGTACGAACGATCGCGTCGTCCGGGAGTACCGCGATCGGCGCCTCGCGTTCTCTCTCCATCACGGGGTGCGCATGCCTCACGTCGACGCCCGGACGCGCGTGCTTCGACGAGGGTACGACGCGCTCGTCGGCCTGCGGACACTCCGACGCGTGGGCCGCATCGTGGTTCCCTCCGTCGCAGATCGGGACTGGCTCGCGCATCATCGCGTGCCGGCGGACCGAGTCAGCATTCTGCCGACGCCGCTCCCGAAGGAGGCGTTTGATGCGGGGAACTCGTCCTGGGCGTCCGCGCAGACCGGCGGAGCGCCCTTCGTCCTGTATCTCGGTCGCCTTCACCAGGAGAAAGGAGTCGACGATCTGCTCGAGACCGTTCCCCACCTGCCCGCATCGATTCGACTCATGTACGCGGGTCCCGACGGGGGCCGTCTCGACGCGCTCCGGAATCGAGCCCGCGAGCTCCGGGTGGAAGACCGCGTGCGGTTCCTCGGGGTCGTGTCCGAAGGGCAGAAACGGTCCCTCCTCGCGACCTGTTCGGCGCTCGCCTTGCCGAGCCTGTTCGAGGCCCAGGGTCTCGCGGTCCTCGAGGCGTGGGCCCTGGGACGACCCGTGGTCGCGACCCGGGTCGGCGCCCTCGCGGAAACGATCTCCGACGGAGAGACGGGTCTCCTGGTCCCCTACCATGACGTCGCGGCGCTGACGCAGGCCCTGATCCGCGTTTCGACGGACCGAGACTTGGCCCGGAAGATGGGGAGCCTCGGACGCGAGGCCGCGGAAGCCTTCCGTCTGGAGAAACTTGGACCGCAGCTTGAGGCGATCTACGCCGAGCTCGTCGGATCATGAACCAGAGGTGGGGTTCGACGACCCTACCGCGAGGTGTTCGAACAGGCCGACATAGGACTCTGCGATCCGGTCCCAAGTGAATCGAGACAACACGGCCTCACGCACTTCCATTCGATTCGTCTGCTCGGCCAACGCGAGACCGGCTCGGACCATTCCGTCGGCATCGGGCTCGATCGCCGCATAGGGGAGCAGTTCGTCGGGAATCCATGGGTGCGACGTGGCGACCGGGGTCCCCTCGGCCATCGCCTCGACGAGGGAAATGGGCTGGCCTTCATGGAGGGACGGAAGACACACCAGGTCCGCGGCCGCGTAGATCGTTGGCCGCTCCTCGCGGATCCGTCCCAGGAGCCGGACTCGGGCCTGGACGTGACGAGAAGCAATCCGCTCCCGCAACGCGGAGAGATACGGTCCCTCACCCGCGACGAGGAGCACCAGGTCGGGTTGGGCCGACACGAGGTCGACGAGCCGATGGACTCCTTTCGACTTCTCGATTCGGCCGACGTATAACAGGACGTGACCGTCGGCGGGCAGGTCCAATCTCGACCGCGCGTCTGCATGATCGACGAGCGGAAAATCGCTCGGGTCGATGCCATTCGGGATGATTCGGACCCGAGGGTCCGGTCGATCGACGCCCGGAAGGATTTCCGCGACGTGTCGACTCACCGGGACAATCGCCTCGACCCGTTTCAGTTGCCTCCGCACCCGCCGGGTGTTCCGGATCACGTCGAGATGTTGGAGGAGGACCCGGGGGTGGGCCCAGCCGACCTCGTCGATGAGTTTGTCCCGCGCGCCCCCGACATAATCGCCGCGGGGGGTGCCGTGCATCGTGACGGCGATGGGCGGTCGGCGCGGCCACCGGAGGAAGCCGTCGACGTAGAGGCTCTGAGAGTGGATGACGTCGGCCTTCATCGCGCGTTCCCGCACATACCGAGCCGCCGCAAACGCGAAGTGAGGCCACCAACGATAGGTCGGTCGGTTCCGCAGGCGATCGTCGACGTAGGGAATTTCGTGAATCTCCACTCCATCCTGGTGCGTCACGCGGGCCTTCCCGTCGAACGAGGTGGTCAGGATCGTCTCGCCCACGCCGACGCGGGCGAGGGTTCGCGCGAGGTTCCACGAACTCTCTTCGAGGCCGCCGACGAAATGGAGCGGGAGGGTCCGCGCCAGGGTCAGGACGGAGAGGTTCATCACCCCGCCTTCCGGGCGATCGCGAGGATTTCAAGGGAGCGAAGCGACGCCAGGAATCGGACTCCGCCCGTCCCGGTCAGTGCGATCGCGGAGAACCCCGCGTTCTCGATGAGCTCCCGCACGTCGGAAAAGGTGAAGTAATGCAGGTGACCGCCATCCATCCCCTCGGGATCTCCCGAGGTCCGCGGGAACCGTCCCCGGACTAGCAGCTGATACATGCGGTAGTATTGCCGAATATTTGGGACGAGGACGATGAGGGTTCCCCCGGGGACGAGGACGCGCGCGGCCTCCCGGATCAAGACGTTCGGGTCGAACAGATGTTCGACCACAGCGAGGCAGGAGACGCAATCGAAGGTCGCATCTCGAAACGGAAGGTGCGGGCTATCGAGATCCATCCGAATGACCGAATGGCCCTTCCGATGCGCAACTTCGAGAGCACCCCAAGCCACATCGACTCCCACGGTCCGGGCGGGAGACGGAAGGAGATCGAAGAGTTTGCCCGTCCCGCACCCAACGTCGAGGACGCGGGCCCCCGACGGGATGTAGGGCGCGACAATCGTTTCGCGGATCGCTGTTGCATCTTCCGGCCGAGGGCCCTCGCGAACCTTCCGCCGCCAAATTTCCTCGTAGAACACGCGGGCGGCGCCAGCGACCGGCCGTCCTCCCATTTGATCTCGCGCAGGAGAGATGGACTTAAAAGCTTGTTCCCTCGTCTCGTCGGTGTGCGTCCCGAGGGCGTTCGCGTCTCCGTCGTCGTGACGGTGAAGAACGATCCGCGGGTGATCGACTGCGCCGAGCGGGTCCTCTCCCAGGACGCGTCGTTCCCGTTCGAGCTCGTCATCGTCGACAACGGTTCCACGAACGAGACGCCCCGGCTCTTGAGGGATCGATTCGCGAACAATCCCCGCGTGACAATCCTGTCGAGCGGGGGGAATCTCTCCGAGGCATGGAACCACGCGGCGGCGACCGCGCGGGGGCGGGTGCTGGTCCGGATCGACGCGGACGCCATCCCGCTGCCCGGATGGCTCACGGCGCTCGCGACTCCGATCCTGGACGGACAGGCGGACTGGACCGCGGGTCCCGTCGGCGGGGCGAGCCCGCACGGGAGTCTCGTGGAGCGCTACTACCATCACCGGACGGAGGCGTACAGTCGGCGGCTCGCGCAGGATGCCGACCTTCGGGATGCCGTTCCCTCCTGGAACGTCGCCTACAGTCGCGCGATCCTCGAGGCCGCGGGTTGGTACGATCCTTGGCAAGCCTCCAGCGTCGATTGGGACCTCCACAAACGATTGAAACGGTTCGGCGGACACGGGCAATTCGTCCCCGGGGCCCGAGCCCTCCACCACCATCCGACGACCCTGACGGAGTTCGCGCGCAAGGAAGCCTGGTATCGGACGGGGCAATATCAGATGGTCCTGAAGTACGGGATCCGAGAAATGCGGACCGCCTTCGAGCTGCCGTTCGCGTACGCCCTCCTGGGCCTGATCCTCATCGCATCGATCTTCTGGCCTCCGCTCGTGTGGGCCGCCGCCTCGCTCCTCATCGTCCTGCTCGTGACCCATTGGATCGACGGGGTCCGCGAGGACGATCCATTGTGGCCGTATCGGGCGCTCTTCCGTCCGATCGAAGGGTTCGCCGGCCTGTACGGGATCCTCCGTGGAGTCGTTCGCTATGGGATCCGGCGACCTGCGCAGACCTGAACGTTGCCGTCGGCGAATGCAATTTGTCAATCCGGCCGCGCGCCATCCCGCTACGCTTTTATAGCCATGACCGCGTTGCGCGTCCGCGTCTGACCCTCGTCGGACACCAGAAGGATATAGATGGGATGGGTAGGTGCAGCGCCCGCCAGCGCTGACTTTCCACCGGTCAGGTGAGCCCTTGTTCCTGAAAGAGATCCAGATGGAGAACTTCAAGTCGTTCGGGCGAAAGATCACGGTCCCCTTCCTCCAGGGGTTCACGGCGATCACCGGGCCGAACGGCTCGGGGAAGAGCAACATTGCGGACGCCATCCTGTTCGTCCTCGGACCGAAGAGTTCGAAGGCGATTCGCGCCGGCAAGCTCACGGACCTCATCTGGAACGGCGGGAAAGACAAGAAAGGGGCCGACTCGTGCCAGGTCAGCCTGCTCTTCGACAACTCGGATCGGCAGATCCCGGTGGAGGCGGACGAGGTCAAGCTCACCCGGTACGTCGGCCTGAGCCCGTCCGTCGACGGCGGTTACAACTCGTACTTCTACATCAACGACCGGAAGTCCTCCCTCTCGGAGTTCGACTCCCTCCTGGCCCACGCCCGGATCTCCGCGGAAGGCTACAACCTGGTCCAGCAAGGGGACGTCCAGCGGATCGTCTCGATGTCCTCGATCGAACGCCGGCGGATCCTCGACAACATCGCGGGGATCACGAAATTCGACGACGACATCGGCCAAGCGGAAGGGAAGCGGAAGGAGACCGAGGAGAACCTCGAACGGATCCGCATCATCCTCGATGAGATCGATAAACAGATCAAACAGCTCGAGGCGGACCGCGACGGCGCCCTGAAGTACAAGGACCTGAACGGGCGCCTGTCGACGGCCAAGGCCCAGCTCGCGTACAAGAACCGCGAACTGATCGAGCGTCAGATCGTCGGCACGAAAGAACAGATCGCGAAACACGAAGCCGACAAAGAGAAACTGGGGGCCCAGAAGGCGGAACTCCGGAAGCTGCTCGACGCCGCCGTCGCGCGCCTGAACGAACTCGAACAGCAGATGGCGGAGCGGGGCGGAGAAGAGGCGAAGCAGCTCAAGGAGAAGCTGGATGGCCTGCGCATCGGACGCGCGCGCGCGACGGACGGAATCGAGACGTCGAAGGAAACCCTCAAGCAATTGCGCTCCGAGTCCGCGGAAGCGAACCGCGACCAGACGAAGATTCAGAAGGAAACGGACGCGCTGGTTCGCGAGCGCGAAAAGGTCGACGCGCGCGTAGCCGAACTCGACGAACAGATCAAGGCCGCGGACAAAGACCTTCACGACGTCGACGAGCTAGCCTCGAAGAGCGACGCGAAGGTCCTCGGAATCCAGAAGGAGATCATCGCCCTCAACAATGAGATCGATCAGGTCGAGGAACGGGTCAAAGGAATCGTCCTGGAGGGGGACCGCACCAAGGAAGCGATGTCCCGCCTCGA
>VBLR01000173.1 GCA_005878665.1 Methanobacteriota archaeon
CGGACCTCCGTCGCGGCAATGTCTCTCCATGGATGAGGCCCAAGACGAGGATGGCCGTGAGTGCGTGCGCGAGGAGGACGATCCCCAAAGCCACATCATCGCGAAGGGCCGCCAGGACCCGCTCGTTCGTCCCGACGAAGGCCGCACCGAGTGCGACGTACGCAAGGGTGCACGCGGCGTACGTGGCCTGGAGCCAAGGACGACCGCCCCGGATCGCGATGAAGGCGAGCAGCCATGCATCCACTGCGATCCCCGCGAGGATCGCCGCGCTGGAAAGGTTCAGCTGGCGGCCCCCATCGCTCGGACCCGCAGGACGGTCACGGTGTCGGAGGGACGCCACCGCCATCGCGCCGCACCCGTCTCACGGAGTTCCGCCGCGGTTCGATACCCGGCCTGCCGCGCGTCGGCATCGGTGAGATCGGCGAGGAAGGCTCGCCTCGCGTCCTCGATGAAGAGGCGCGCGAACTCGGGGCCGGTGTCGTACCGGGCCCGCACGACGTGGCCTACGCCGGGCACGGTCGTTCCTTCCGACGGCCGCACGACGACGCGCGCCACCGCTCTCAGGAGCCGGTCTCCTTCCTCGATGGAGAAGGTCAGCTCGCCCCGAGGACGACCGCGAGGCAATTCGCCCGAGAGGGCGAGTCGGGCCGCCCAGATCACGAGGAACGTGACGAACCCGCCGATGACCAGGAGATTCGTGAACCCGATCTGGTAGAACTCGCGGTGGTACCAGAACCCGGCGACGAGGACGAGGGAGATCAGAAACAAGAATCCGGAGCGGACCAGGAATGTCCGGAGGCGGGCGTCCATCGGGCTCACCCGATCGCCCGCGCGACCTCGAACCGCCCGTTCTCGAAGAGGAGCGTGTGGTCGTCGCTGTCCTGGTTCACGCTCCGCATCTTCACGCACTGGACACGGCGCTGGAACGAGGTCTCGGTGACGGGCTCGAGGCGAAGATGGAGGATCCCGTCCGCGAGGAACTCCTCCTCCAACGCCGTCGGCGGCGCCTCGAGGGCCGGTTCTTCCGAAATCAGCAGGCTCGTGACGCCCAGGTCCCGCAGCCATTCGAAGAAGCCGAACGTCTCCGCCCGTCGATCCGCGAACTCGAGGACGAGCTCGAGGGCGTCCCATGAGTCGATCGCGAGGAGCCGGAAGTTCCGTTTCTTGCGCAGCTCGAAGATCTTCGCCTTCAGGACCGCGAGGAGCGCTTCGCCTCGGGGAGCCGTCGTCTCGGCCATCGACCCGACCTTGGAGACCATCTCCTCGAGATACTCCCGGCCGCGGCTCAGGTCGAGGATCGGGAGCGCCTCCGAGACCGCGGTGGCCTTCAGGCCGAGCGCCGCGACGTGTTCGAGGAGGCCTGCCGCCGTCTGCTCGAGGGTGACGTACAGACCCGGCGCCCCTTCGAGCGCGTTGTGATAGAGGACGTAGTACGCGAGGGAGGACTTCATCGTCCCGCTCGCGCCCCGGACGAGCACGACGTGGCCTTGCGGGATGCCCCCTCGGAGCACGTCTTCGTCGAAGCCGCGGATGTGGGTCTTGACGAGCGGGCGGGCCATTGCGTTGCCTCACGAGCTCATTGCGCGGGTGACGCGGAACCGGCCGTCATCGAAGTCCATCGCCAGGTATCCCGTGTCGTGCTTCGTCGCTCGCATCTTCACGACCCGGAGGCGGCGCTGGGCCGTGAGGTCCGTCACCAAGTGCATCCGGAGATGGATCACGCCGTCGGCGAGGAACTCCTCGTCGTACCGGCCTTGGAGCACGTGTCCGGCGACGACCCAATCCGGGCGTTCCGTGACGAGGAAACTGGTGATCCCAAGGTCGCGGAGCCACTCGAACAGCCGGTAGATTTCCCTCCGGCGGTCTTTGAACTTCGCGAGGACCTCGAGCGCCTCGAGGGAGTCGATGACGATCAGGTCGAGGCCCCGCTGCTCCTGGACCGAGCGAATCCCCTGTCGGAGTCCCTCGAGCCAATCTTTCTTCTCGCCGAGGAGGTTCGTGGCCGTCCTCGGATCGAGGACGACGAGCGACCCCTTCGAGACCTCGAGGCGGAGGCCGAGGGATCCCATCTGTTTGAGGAGGCTCGATCCGCGTTCCTCGAGGCTCAGGTACAAGCAGTGCAGGCCGGCACGGGCCGCGTTTTGGAGGAGGATCGAGAATCCGAGGGAGGACTTCATCGTGCCCGGGGCGCCTTCGATCAGGACCACGTGGCCCCGCGGGACCCCGCCTTCCAGCGTGTCGTCGAGGCCCTCGACGAAGGTGCGGACGCGCGCCGGTCGTTCGCCCGGGGATTCCGAGGCAACCGGAGCGCCGCTCCGGGCGGCCGTCAAGGACGTCTCCACGGAGAACGCTTCCTCCATCTCGTCGAGGATGTCGCGCTCCCGCTCCTCTTCGGCGGTCGGGCCCATCGACTCCGCGACGGCGGTCGAGCCCTCCGGCGCCGCCTTCGGTGGCGCGGCGGCCTTGATCTGGGCGATCTTCGATTCGATCTCTTGGGATTTCTCCTGGGCGAGGCGATGGTCCGGCCGAAGCTCGAGCACCTTCGCGAAACTCCGAGCGGCTTGCGGGAGATTCTGGAGGGACTCGAAGATTAGGCCGCGCTCGACCCAGGTCTCCGCGTGACTGGGATGGATCAAGGCCGCGCGGTCCAGGATCGTGGCGGCCGTCGGCACGTCGCCCAACATCCTCAGCACGCGACCGAGTCCGAGCCACGCCTGCTCGTCTTTCGGACTCAGCTCGAGGGCGCGCAGATAGCCCACCGCCGACTTGTACGGTCGGCCCAAGCGCAAGTACGCTTCCGCGAGGAGAATCCACGAACGCCGGTCTTCGTCGTCGCGGGCGATCGCCTTGAGGAGCGGGTCGATCGAATCCTCGAACCGAGTCTCGCGGAGGAGGGCGACCGCGTCCTGCAGATGTTTCGCGGCCTCCTGCTTCGCCGCCGGAGTCGGCGCCTTGCGATCGCTCGACCGAACGTACGGCTTGAACCGGTGGCCTGCTCCCTGCGCCTTCGCCCGGATGCCGTCGACGGCGGCGGCCATGACGTCGGAGTGATCCTCCACCTCCGGCTCGACCGTCGTGACCGCCAAGGCAGGCGGTGCGGCAACGTTGGCGGCTCGGTCGGCCGCAGGCTTCTTGCCTCGTTCCGCCACGACGGCGGTGAAGACCTCTCCACTCGTCACCCGCTGGAGGGAAACCGGAGAATCCGTCGGGGTCGATCCGGCGGGGGCCCCGAGTTTCCGCCCGCAATTCCGACAGTTGACCGCGTCCGCTCGGTTCATGGACGCGCACGACGGACACGGGATCGAATTCGGCATGGACCACCTACGGACTGATGACCGGTACGATTTGGAACCGCCCCTCGTCGAACACGAGGGCGGAGAACCCCGTCTTGTGGTGCGAACCGCGCATCTTCTGGACCCGAATCCGCCGCTGGATCTCGACGTCCGAGATCGGGTGCATCTTGAGCTCGATGATCCCGTCCGCGAGGAACGTCTCGTCCCGCCGCGGTTGGGGAGCTTCGAGTCCGAGGTACGACGCCTCCGATGCGGCTTCGGCGAGCACCAAGGCCGTCGCGCCGAGATCCCGCAGCCACTCGAACAACCGGAACAGCTCCGTCCGGCGGTCCTCGAACTTCGCGAGGACCTCGAGCGCCTCGAGCGAGTCGATGACGACCAGGTCGACGCCATCGATATCTTTTTTCGTCGTCATCGTGCGCCGAAGGAATTCCATCCACGGCTTCGACGCGCTCTTCCCGACCTCTTTCTGAATCGTGCCGACATCGAGGATGTGCACGTCCGAGCGGACCGCCTCCACGTCGAACCCCATCGCGGCCATCTGGGCCTCGAGGCTCGGCCGCGTCTGCTCCAGGGATACGTACAGGCCTTTCGCGGCCCGCTGCCGCGCGTTCGCATGGAGGATCGCGTACGTCAGGGTCGACTTCATCGTCCCCGGCAGGCCAGAGACGAGCACGACGTGCCCGACCGGGAAACCGCCGCCGAGGACCTCGTCCAGGCCCTCGATGAACGTCGGAATTTTCTTCGCCCCCATGCGCTACCCCCAGCGAGTTCGGGACAACGTGATCCGACAGGGCCGGCCGAACCGGTCGAGCTTCCAGTCGAAATCGGCGTCGAGCCGGATCCGGAGCATCTCGGCCAAGGCGAACGCCCGGATGCAGTGGACCGGGTGGCGCTCATCGTGGCGCATCGTGCACACCCGGCGGTACGGGCACAGGTCCCCGATCTCCGCGTGGACCGTGTCCTCGGTGGCGGTGAAGGCCGTGTCCGTCGTCGCGAAGAGCCCGCCCTCATCGATCGATTTTGTGTACGCTTCGCACGCTTCCTTCGGGTTCTCGGACGCCTGGAATTTCGGGAAGTCGATCAGGAGGAACTTCCGGAGGCCTTCCTCTTCGACCGTCCGCAAGAACAAGGGGGCGTTCCCGAGCGACTCCGCCGCGCGGAGCATGCCGTACACGAAGAACTCCAACAGCCGCTGAAGTCCTTCCTTAGTCGTCGGCATGGACCTCCTCCTCGATAGCGTTCATCCAGCACCGTCCCGCAGGATCGACTCAACCTGCTTCGCAGCCCGTTCCAACGCGAGGAGCACGAGTCCGAGATTCGCATCGTCGTACACGAGGGCGACCAGGAGCGCTTCGTCTCCTGCGCCGAGGCTCAGGAGCTTGCCTTCGTCCGACTCGATGATCGCGCGGACGAACCGGCCCTGGGCGAGCTGGATGGTCGCCATCTCCGAGGTGCCGACAATCGCCGCGGTCATCGCCGCGACCATCTTCGGGTCCACCCCGTCCGGGAGGGTGTGGGTCACGACGAGGCCGTCTCGCCGGACGACGGCCGCGGACTTGATGTCCGTCACCCGCGAGAGTTCGTCGATCGTCTCCTCGAGGCGCACCCAGACGTCGGTCATGCGGCCACCTCCGCCGCCTTCAGGATCTCGGCGATCGATTGGACCGCCTTGTCGACGCTGAGGAGGAGGAGACCCATGTTCGCGTCGTTCCGGACCATGGTCACGAGGATCGCCTCTTCGCCCGCGCCAGTCGCGATCATTTTCCCGATGTGCGTGTCCACGATGGACGAGTTGAAGGCCCCGAGGCCCATCTCGACCACGGCCATCTCAGACGTGCCCACGATCGCGGCGGCCATCGCGGCGATCTTCTTCGGGTCCATCGTCTTCGGGAGGGCATGGGCAATCAGGATTCCGTCCCGGCGGGCGATCGTGGCCCCCAGGACGGCGGGCATCCGCCGCAGTTCTGTCAGGATGCCCTGCAGGATTTTCGTGGCGTCGCCGAGCATCTCATCGCACCCCGATGATCATCTCGGCGAGGATCAGGAGGGCGTCCCGCACGCCCCTGTTCTCCGTGGCGACCGTCGGGATCACGGGCACGTCATCGGCCAGGTTCATGCGGTGCGCGATTTCCTCCGGAGGGATCGCGCCCGGAAGATCGCTCTTGTTCGCGAGGACGACGTACGGAATCCGCGGTCCGACCAGGTCCAGCATCTGACGCGCCCGAACGAGCTCGTCCGGATGGCTCGCGTCGACGACGAGGAGGACTCCGCTCACCTCTCGGGCGAAGATCTTGAAGATGAACTCGAACCGCTCCTGACCGGGGGTGCCGAAGACCTCGGCCTCGATGCCCGTGATGTTGACGTTCCCGTAGTCGAAGGCGACCGTCGTGCCCATCCGGTCGATGCTGATCGATTTCTCGGAGACGGCCTTGACGACCGTCGACTTCCCGGCGTTGAACGGGCCCGTGACGAGGATGCGCGGGAAATAGACGGTCAGTCCAACGAGGTCGCGGAACGTATACGGGATCCAGTTCGTCCGGATGCCGTTCGACTCCATTTGCGAGATGCGCATCGAGTTGCGGATGATTCCGCCGCGGAGGGACGACTGAAACTCGATGACGAAGTCGGACATCGCGCGGATCTCGTCGAGTTCGCGCTCCATCAGGGTCCAGTTGATGAACAGGAAGCAGATGACCGTCCGGGCCGCGCGGGCCGCCTCGATCAGCTCGCGCCAGAGCCTCAGGACGTCCTCCTTGGGGAACCGGTCCACGAGGAACTCCATCGAGTCGACGACGATGCGGCCGGGCCGCTCCGCCCCCATCGCGGCGAGGATCGCTTCGCGGATCGTCGCGAGGCTGTCGATGTTGTCGATGTGGTACTTCTCACGGCTCGGGAGGAGGAGCTGGGATGACGTCGCGTCGACGAGCACGAGCTTCGACGGATCGGCCGGTCCGAAACGTTTCAGTTCCCCGCGGGCGAGCTGCGGGGCGCGGAAGAAGTCC
>VBLR01000174.1 GCA_005878665.1 Methanobacteriota archaeon
CGCTCGTCCGCGGGTCCACGCTCACGAATATCGTCTCTCTGAACTACACAAACACGATCGGCGCGTTGTTGCCTCCCCAAACCGCATCGTGGTCCGTGGTGGCCCGCGCTCCCTCGATCCCATCCGGGGCGGTGACATTCGCGCCGACCCAGACGACCCCCTCCGACCTCGTCACCGCGACGGTCTCCTTCACGAACGTCGGGGACGAGGCCGCGCGAGACGCGTGGGTCAACCTGACGTTGGATCCGAGTCTCCTCTTCGTCAATGCGAGCGCCCCCGCCACCCTGGCGCTGAACGTAGTCCGGTTCGCGCTCGGGGGCCAAGGACCGGGCGCGACGGTCATCTACATCAACGTGACCGTGGCGGCAACGGTAGTCGATCACGCGAACCTGGCTATCGGGGGCTCGCTCAGCTACACGGACGGCTACGGGAATCTCTTGGCACCGATCGGGCTCGCACCGGACTCAATCGAAGCCTCCGTCCCCGTCCTCCTACTCAGCGTGACGCCGGCTCAGGCTTCGGTCGAGGCGGGCACGATTGCGTTCTTCAACGTCTATCAGACTAATGCGGGGAGCGGGGTGGCAGGCGACGTCCGGCTCACTCTGCCGCTCCCCGCTAGCTTTGTTTACGAAAATGACAGCTCAGACGGGATCCGCACCGCCGTCGGCTCGAGATACACATGGCAGTGGTCCAACCTCGGCCCCGGATCAAAGTCGTTTTCCCTCGAGCTGCGGGCCAAGGCCACGGTCCAGAACGGCACATTCGCGGAACTCTTGTTCCGTGCGGACTACGCGGATGCGAACGGGAACTTGCGGCCTCCGGCCGCGGCGAACGCCTCCATCCGGTTTCGCGCTCCCCAGATTCAGTTTGGCTTCACCGCCTCGCCTCTCGTCGGTCGACCGGGCGACACGATCCGGTACGCCCTGACCGTTACGAACGTCGGCAATTCGACGATCCGAAACCTGTGGATCGAGGATGCGTTAGATCCGAGACTCGACTTTGTCTCGTCCTCCGCACGGGTGCAGGTGACCGGCCAGAGCCCGCGCAATTGGTCCTTCACGGACATCCAACCCAACCAGAGCGAGACAATCGTGCTCGTCCTCCGGATCAATGGGAATGCGAAAGCCCGAGACCTCATCTCGAACGCGTTTGACGTCCGGTACACGAACGGCGAAGGCGTGGTGATCGGCTCGAGCCGATCCGACAGCCAGGACGTGTTCGTGTCGGACGACCCGATGCCGCTCGTCTACATCGGCGCCGGTGGCCTCCCCTTGGGCCTGTTGGCGGCCTTCCTACTCATTCGCCGGAAGCGCGTGCAGATCGAGGAAGTGTTCCTGGTGTACCGCGATGGACTCCTCATCTACCACCTCTCCCGGAGCCTGTCCCAGGACAAGGACGAGGACGTCCTCAGCGGGATGCTGACCGCGATCCAAGAGTTCGTCCGCGACGCGTTTGTCTACGGCGAGCACCGCGAGCTGCACCACCTCGACTTCGGCGACTACCGGATCCTCATCGAACGCGGGAAGAACGTATACCTCGCGGTGGTCTACGCGGGCAAGGGCTTCGCCTCGGTCCGCAAGAGGGTGCGCTCCGTCCTCGATCAAATCGAGAAAGCATATCACGGCGTGCTCGAGGACTGGGATGGGGACATGGACAAGGTCGCCGGCGCCCGGGACGTCATCCGGGAGTATCTCCTGAAACCGGCCGGCAGACCGTTCCAGGGACTCTCGTTCCTCTGATCTCCGCGGTCGTCGATGGGCCCGGCCGGACTTTCCGGTCCCGTGGGTGCCGCGGGACCTTTTGAACCGACGACCATCTGGTTATGAGCCAGACGCTCCACCAGACTAAGCTACGGGCCCCGGGCCGCGGAACCGCGGGGCGTTACTTAAGGAGTGTGTCCGCCGCGGCTCCTAATACGGGCTGCGTCTTTCCGGGATCGTGCGCAGCGCGACGACGGAGATGAACGTCCTCGAACGAATGATGCCTTCGGAGAATGGACTGACCGTGTTCGACGCGGACACGCAGGAGACGTCGTACGGAATCTGTTTCTTCGACGGGCTCCCCTACATCTTCGACACGCATCGGAAAGGGAGCCGCTACGTCGCCACCATCGAACTGTTGACCGAAGTCGTCGAGCCCGTCCGCGTCTCCCGCGACCGCATTCGGCGCTTCGGCCGAGACGCCCTCACGGGCGGGCTCCTCCCGATACCGTACAGCGCGTGCTTCTTCAAAGGAAATCTTCACGTGTACGCGTTCTCCGGGCCGGTTCACGGCTTCGACCTCGCGGCAATCGGCGACACGGCAATCAAATCGGAACGAGCGCTGATGGAGCGCACGAGTCGACTGAAGTCTCGGGTTCCCACGGCGATCGCTCGGGCCCAACGGGAACTGCTCGAGGGCAAACGCCGCCCGCTTCACGACGCGGACCTTCGGGTCCTTAGGGCTCGGTTGCAGAAAGAGAGCGCGGGCCCTCGTTGACCGGCGCGAGCGACGGACTTTATGAGGACCCGAACCCCTCCCGTCGACATGGCCACGGAACCGTCCGAACGGGCCCTGCTCCTCGAACTCGCGAAGGACTCGTTCCGGCAACAGATCGCGAAGCGGGTCCGGCCTCTCGCCCGCAGCTACGTCGAGAAGTGGATGAAGTGCGAACTCTGGCTGTACTCCTCCGTCGTCCAACGTCACACCAACGAACTGCATTCCTACAAGACCGTGGTCCTCCAGACTCTACGGACGACGAGCGTCGACGACATGCTGGCGATCTGCCGAACGACGCGCCCCGACCTCACCGATCTGTGGTCCAAACCCGCCGCGCGGGCGAAATTGCAGAAAGAAATCGAAAAGGCGATTGAAGCGGTCGAGGCCGCGTGACCTTGTCGGACTTCCGGAGCGCTTAAGTCCCCCGAGAAGGTGCCTTGGGGCATGGTCAAGATTGTCTCCCCCGTGACTCAGCGGCAAGTGGATGCAGAACAGATTGATTTTGAAGCGAAGGCAGAGCCTTGGACGACCCATGAATTGGCCGACGGTACGATCTTGAGGGTCCGTGTAATCCTGACGGGGGTGATGCGCATCGAGGGCGAATACGACCAGAGTGGCAATCCGATCTATGTCGTCTCGAGCCAGACTGTAATTCAGGCCAACTCCCCGAAAAAACTCCGGGGCACGCCGACCGTCGGCGCGATGCCACCCACCAGACCATCAGGTAGCGGGCCGGAAATTCGATGATAGGGTATTGATCCGAATCGCATGGGTGGAGCGCCGTCGTGCGGAGTTGCGCTATTGCTGCGCGTACCAATGGACGTCGACCCACGGCGTGGGGCTGCTCACGCCCTCCAGGCAGTACCAGTAGTCACCGGCCTGCCCTGGAGAGAACGTGAAATTTCCCCGTTCGAGCACATGGATTCCGCCTATACAGGGGACAGTCGTGACGGACACGAGGTAGACGCTCGTCGTCGCGTTCGACACCCAGACGCCGACGACGCCGCCCCCCGCTCGTACCGTGAGAGCGGCTCCGCCCGATGGCGTGAGGCATCCGAATAAGACGTTGCCCGTTCCACTCGAGGGCGGCAAGCTCATCGCCGACAGCCCGCCCGCGCCGCAGTTGTCTTGGACGACAGCCGCATAAGTCGGCTCGAGCGAGTGGGTGAACAAGGTCACCGTCGCCGCGACCGTCGTCGCGACTACAATCGCTGCGACCAGCGCGGCGAGCATCTTTCGCATTCCCTTCACTCTGGATAACTTGGGCTCCTCCATCGTTTGAAGCGATGGTTTCCTGATCTCACTCGTCGACTGACTCTCTCGTAGATCGTTCATGAAAAACCCTCCAAGAGCAAGCAACAATCGAGAAAACTGCGATGCTGATCCTGCCCCCCGCCCGGAACAGCATCCAGGTTGAGCCGGTTCTGACTTGTGGCACACTTTTTGACCAAGGGACAAGGGACGGTGCTCGCCAGGGCGCACAGGCGCGACCTTAATTCCGGTATGATTGAAAATCGGCCCACATGGAGTAGAACGGGAAAGGAGCGCCGTCGTGCGGATTCGAACCGCAGACCACCCGATTAACAGTCGGGGGCTCTACCGGACTGAGCTACGACGGCTTGCGACGCGATACAAAGGCGGTCCTCAAATAGTTTCTCAGCCGCACGGGAGTCCGGATGTGTCGACGACCGTACGAGGTCGCCGGCAGCAAAGCTATTAAATAACCGGAATACCGGGGTCGGGGTGCGATTCACAAGGCTTAGATACGATGCATTCGTCGGCCCACCGATGATCGGCGAGAAACGGATCTTCGGCCTCGTCGCCCTCGCCCTCGGGCTCGTGGCGGGAGTGTTGATCCTGCTCGACGTCCAAGCGAGCCGAAATGTCGATCTCGTGACCGTAATCGCCGGGATCGGCGTCCTATACGGCAGCTACTTGATCTACCGCGGAAAGACGAGCATACTCTTCGGCTGGGGAAAGACGCGCCTCGGGGCGCTACTCAACCTCGCGATCGGCGTCTTGACGCTCATGATCCCGGGCGGGGCCGGTGGCCCGGCGTCCATCCTTGCGATTCTCAGCGGCATCCTCGGGTTTCTTTCCGCGTGACGGGTTGGCGACTGAGAAGGGCGACGTCACCCGAGCGTCTTGCGAAGCTCTTGGACCGTGCCGGACATCGAGTCGAGGACGCCCTTCAGATAGTCGAGGAACTCCTCGAGCTTGTCCGTCGTCACGGCACCTTCCGGCGAGGGTTTGATCAATCCTTCCTGCTCCAAGATCCGGAGGGAGTACCGCACCTTGTGCTGCGGGAAGTTGAGGAGTTCCGAGAGCCGGATGATCCCGATCGGCTGATTCTCCATGATCGCCTTCAGCATCGCGACGTGTCGTTGCAGGAGCTTGACCTCGGCCTCGATCTTGCTGGTGAGTGCGCTCCTGCGGGTCACGAAAACCTCCCCCTACAAACCGTGACATGGTCCGTGATAGCGTGGGTTCACTTAAAAGGTTCGACGCGCCGCCGATGCGAAGAACGCCATGTCGCGATTGCACGACTCGCCCCATCCGCGGGACGTCACCGCGATGATTCCGATCGGGACATCGTCGGGGAAGAGCGTGAGTCCCCGATCCGCCGCCGCCTGGGGCGACAGGCCGTCCGCGATTCGGTCGTACACGGACTTGGACAGGACCTGCTTGATGATCTCCTCGCCGATTCCGGTGACGGAGACCGCGCCGCGGGGACCGGCATACAGGCCCGCGCCGACGATCGGAGAGTCGCCGACGCGTCCGGGGAGCATGAACGCCACGCCTCCGGTCGATGAGCCGGCGGCGAACCGGCCCCGCCGGTCCCGTGCGACCGCACCCACCGTGTCGTGGACGGCGACGCCCTTCCACTTGCGCGCGTACCGCGGGAGACGGCCGTTGCGAATCTTCTCCAGGCTCTCCTCGAGATGTCGGCGCGACTCCGGCGTCGACGGATCGTACGCCGCGTGGCCTTTCGACCGCGCAAACTCGGTCGCGTCCCTGCCGACGAGGAGGATATGGGGCGTCTTCAGGACGTCGTGCGCGACCCGGATCGGATTCTTGACTTCCTCGATGGCGGCGACCGAACCGGCTTCTCGGTCCCAGTTCATCAACGCCGCGTCCATCTGAATCCGGCCGTCGATCCGCATCCGCGACCCGGTCCCGGCGTTCAATCGCGGATCGTCTTCGAGGACCACGATCGCCTCGATGACCGCGTCTAGCGCTTTGCCTCCGTGCCTCAGAATCTCCAAGCCGCGGGCCCCTGCGACCTCGGCGGCGTCCTGGACGGATCGATCGGAACCCGCTCCGCAGTGCGTGAGGATGAGGGGTCGCACGACGCCGGCACAGACGAGGGGCGTTTCAAACTTTGCTCAGGAGGGCTTCGCCGACACCGTGGATGCTTCGAGACGCGTCGAGAGTTCGGCCACGCGCCGGCGGAGTTCGTCCCGAATCGTCCGAAGCTCGTCCATCGTCTTTCCCGTCGCGCCGGGGATGGGCCAGTCTTCCGACTTCTCCCGAGCGCCGATGGGACACCGATCGAGGCAACCGAAGGTGACGACACGGGTCGCGCGGGCGGTCATCTCGGGCGTCACCAAGCGGGGCTTCTTCGGGCCGAGCTCGATCCCAATTTCTCGCAACAGCCCCGGCACGAGTGGATTGATCGTCGCAGTGGCTTGAACGCCGGCGCTTTCCGCGCGCCAGCCGGTCGGAGCCGCCGCGTTGAAGAGCGCCTCGGAGAGCACGCTCCGGAAGGTGTTCTCGACGCAGACGAAAAGGACCGTTCCCATGGATTGAGACAATCGCGCGCGGGCCAAATAGCTTCGCGCCTGCGCCCTCGATAATCATGAGCCAAGTCCTAAATAACGCACCCCGCGTCGGCCGCCATGGTGCCCGCGATCCGAGCGTCCCAGCTCACGAAACGCTACGGCAGCCTGGACGCCCTGAAGGGAATCGACCTCGCGGTCGAACCGGGGGAATTCTTCGGCTTGTTCGGCCCGAACGGCGCGGGCAAGACGACG